>JAJRPE010000115.1 GCA_024280935.1 Candidatus Hydrogenedentota bacterium | reverse complement strand
TGCGAGGCGGTGGCTACGGACCGTGGTCTTTCACCTTGTCGTGGCAGCAGATGGACGCTCATCTGGAATCCCAAGTGATAGCCGCGACGGCGGTGCGACTCGATGTGTCGCCAGAACGTCGCTATATCTCCGGGGAAGCGATAGTTACGGTGCGCAGTCCGGGCGGAGACGGTGGAGAAGTCTTTCTCTTGCTCAACCCCGGGCTGGACATAAAGACGGTCACGTGCAATGGGGAGCGGGTTCACATAAGACGCTATCGTGAGCGGATTCGGATAACCCTTCCACCCGGCACAACGACCTGCTCCCTCCAGATTGTCTATCAGGGCTGGCCCGTTGCGGCCAACGGGTCCACGCTGGTCTTGGAAGCCGACGAAATTCTCCTCGACAAGTTGCAGTTCTGGTACCCAGTTGACCTGAAGAGTTTCGGGGCTTTCTCCGCCACCGTGACCGTTCCCGAGACCTTGGAAGTAGCGTGGAGCGGGAAGCTGAAAGAGAATCAGGTTCAGGAGGGAAAGCGGACGGTCCAATGGGAAGAAGTTCGTCCCATACTTGCAGCGGGACTTGCGGTGGGGACGTACAAACGGCACTCGCGGGTTCAGGGGAGCATCCGCTGCAATGTCTTTGGGAAATCCTTGGACGAGAAGGAGGCGGAGGTCTATCTTTCGGCGCTGGGCGATGCCCATAATTATCTTAGCGCCCGGTTGGGCTCAGACAATTTTGAGCAATTGAATCTTGTGATAAGTGACCAGATTCACAATTCCGCCCATGCCGGTGGCCCACTAATTTTTTTGGAACCGGCGGATATTTCGGGGGCCGATGAACTCTTTGTTGAGGTGGCCAGGTATGTGGCCAGAAACTGGTGGGGAGATACGGTATCAGGCCGTTGGTTCAGTTCACGGCCCGAGGCAGGCGAGTGGCTTGTGTCGGGCTTGGCGGAATATAGCGCGTGGCAGGCCTTGCGCTCGGTGAAGGGGAGACGGGCATACCTGCGATACATTGAAACACGCTCTTGTCCGCCAGGAATCACTATACCCATGAAAACTCAAAATCTGGGACAACGCCTTCACCCCGGCTATGATCCGTTGCTGTTCCGCGTGCGAGGCGCGTTCGCTGCCAAGGCTATCGCGGCCTACGCAGGTCCCGATGCCTTTGAGCGTGCGTGCAAGAATTTTATGTCAGTTCACCGCCACACAACCGTTTCCTTCGGTGCCTTGCTCCATGAGATTGCGCTGGCATCGGAGCGACCCCTGGATGAGCTGGTTCGGGTGTGGTTCGACCGACCGGGGACCTTCGACTATCGTATCGCCAACGTGGAGCAGGAAGATGATCGTGTCCACGTGACGATAGAAAATACGGGTGATATTCCGGCGTATGTCCCGATGAAACTCGGTATTGTGACGGATGGCGGCTACTACACGCACGACATCATGCCCGGTGTCCAAAGCAATATCCTTAGCTTTCCCTTGGAAGGAACGTTGCAGCGCGTGGTGCTGGACCCTGAGTTTGAGCTTGGCGACATGCATCGCGCCAACAACCGGTGGCCCCGAACGGAGTGGCCGACAAGCCTGGCGGTGGGGGTTAACGGACAAATTGCCCTCGCGAGCCAGTTGGAATGGGGTGATCGTGGAAAAACTCGGGTGGCCGTATTTTCAAGGATGGACAAATCTCCTGACGAGGTCTTGTATCTGGGCCAGACGCGGCCGCGCTGGATGAAATGGGATCCCGCAGGCCGACAGTTGGCCATCGCGGGTGCGCAAACGGGGATCTGGTCCGAGGGGCATTGGTTGCCATCGGGCGCGGGTCTCCAAGTGCCGCTGGGATGGCACGAAGGCAAGTTCTTGACGTGGGACGATGAAATGCTCTCCACGGTGGAGGAGGATGCGCACCGCGATTGGCGGGCGCTGGTGGACGAAACCTGCGTGGCCATCGACGCGGCCAGCGGCGATGTGGCCTTCGCAAATTCCAGTGGTCGTCTGGTGCTTAGCGCGGACGGTGGCCGACGCACATCGCTGATTCGAGAACGGGTGTTTCCCGCAGGGGCGCTCGCCTGGCGTGCCGGACGCAGGGAATTGATTTATTTCGAGCAAGCCGGGGATTTGGTAGCCCTTTCCACGGAGGGGGAAACACGAACAGTGCTCCTGCACCGAAACTATCGCGTGACACGCTCCCGGATCAGCCCGGCGGGCCGCTATGTTGCTTGGGTGGACCCAGCAGGGCTGCTTCGCGGCGTTGACCCGGGAAAGGGAGAAGCGGTCTACATCTCGCTCCCTGGAGAGATTGTGGATTTTGCCTGGGAAGGGGAAGAGGCCCTCGTGGCGTTGGTGGCGACCATACCCCGTCGGCTGCCTATGCGCTACCACGCCGAATACACCCTGTGGCGCATTCCCGTCTCTACTTGGCAGGGCGTTCAACTCCCCTACGATTCGGAACAGTTTGCGAAGACACCAATAGAGGATTCCCAACGATTGACGCCATCCGGCTCGCTGAATTGATGGGAGCTTTTGGTGAAAAGGGGGTTGGGCTTTCCAGCCCGACATAAAGGGCGCGTCGGACATAGAACCCGACACCGGCACGTGTAGTCACGTAGGATTCAAACGACAAAGTGCTATGCCCTGTCCTGGACATCCAATGTGTTAACACGAACACTACGTGGGCTTCCGGCACCCACCGCGCCGTCTATGTCGGGCAGGAATGCCCAACCCCCTTGTGCGTAGTGCCCAGCATGGGCCGTGAAGGGCGCCACCAGCTCCGGTAGCTTCACATTGGGTCGCAGATCTTGCCGTAGGCGAATGTCTTGAGTTTTTGGCGCTGAAAGCCATCACGAACTTGGCAGTGGTTTCTTTTCAGGCTTACGTGATACTGTCGATAACGGTAGCGAAGGCGACAATTTGGAAGGGAGCCACATGGCAAATCCAAAAGGTAGAACGCTTCGGAAACCGCTTACACGAATAGAATTTATCGTGGCAATGATATTGCTTGCGGTGCTCGGGCTAATTGCTGTCAGCCAGATTCCCCGTGTGTTGTTGACAAGAGACCTGCTACCCTGCCAGGCGAAACTCAAGCAAATCGGGCAGGCCATGTCCATGTACACAGAGGAGTCCAAGGGGCAGCGCTTTCCCAAGCCGAAACTCGATGATTGCAACGGCAACATCCAGCCCTGGAGCGGGGCCATGGACCTCGCGGAGGTCTACCCTGAATACCTGACGGATCTGGACCTCTTTGTCTGCCCATCCTACGGTCCCGGCAAGACCGCTATCGAAGTCTGGGATGAGGGGAAGACGACCAATCCTCGTTGGGAGGCGGTCGAGGGCTACAGCAATAATGGCACCGTTGAGCCGTGTGAGATGCTTGGCAAGCCCTACTATTACTACGGTTGGGCGCTGTCTGAATTGACATTTGGGCCGTTCCCTCGGACGGAAGATGCTGATCCGGAAGATGTTCTGACAGAGAACATGCGGAAACGCGGTTGGGGGCGGTCGCTAAGGGTAACCGACGAGTATACGCCGCACATTCACAACATGCGGTTCAGACTCGCCACCCTCTCTTTGGCGGAGAAGATGAAATCCGGCGATTTCAACCGCTCCATGCAGACTTGGGACTTGGAATACCCCAGCGGAAAGGCCCTGAAGATTCCGTTTGGCTCGGAGATTCCATCTCTTCGTGAAGGTGTAGGACGTTTTCTTATGCGCGAAATTTGTAATCCGGCGGCAATGTATACTGCCGAGAAAAGTATTGTCGTACTCCACGAAGCCGTGCCCCATGTATCGACCATCTTTCCCCACATGCGGCGGGCCAACGTACTCTACATGGACGGACATGTGGAGGGGATATATTTGGGAGGGAGAACACCGTTTCCCTTTAACGAGGCAGGGCAGATCCTCCGCGATGCGGTGGAGGGTACACTGGAAGCGCCAATTGGCGATACACAGCGACCGCCTCAATCAAGCGCACTGAATTGATGGGAGCTTTTGGTGGAAAGGGGGTTGGGCTTTCCAGCCCGACATAAAGGGCGCGTCGGACATAAAACCCGACACCGGCAGATGCAATCAACCAAGACTTGATTAAGAAGGCACGATGCCCTGGCCTGGATGTCCAATGTGTTACCACGATCTATACGTGCGTTTTCGACACTCGACGTGCGCTTTATGTCGGGCAGGAATGCCCAACCCCCTGTTAGCGAAGTCGTCTACTCTTTCACCACAGTGCAGACCACTTGGGTCGTTGCGGGCCGCATGGCCTCACTTGGCGGCGAGGCCTGGGTGTAGGACAGCGGATAGCGTGCTACGGTAGCCGTCGCTGTGACGCTGATCGTCAACGGGCCGGCGGGGTAGGGACTGAGATCGAGGCTATGGTGCGGGACCAGTGGGTCAATTTCGATGCGCTTATTGTTGACCCGCAACTCCATGCCGCTCGGCTTTTTGCCCAGCCAATCCCACGCGATCTCCAATTGATCGCCTGACAGGGTGCTGCCATCGGTGGGGTTTGAAAGCACCACCACGGTCGTCTCCGGTTCTGCCTGGTGGTAGCAGTCCACCAGGGCGCGCATGAGGTTGAGATAGTAAAAACCCCAGCCGCCGCTCCCGCGATAGGCGGCCGCCGTGCGCGATACGGGTTCTATATCATCGCTGAATTCTACATTGTAGGAATCCACGTAGATAGTACGCGAAGGGCCGTAGCCATAGCCTTCCCACTGTCCGGCGAACTCTTGAAACTGATGGATCTCCAGGAAACGGGGCCGATGTTTCAAGGCGGCGCGGAAACTCTCCAGGAAGGTCCAGCCGCCCCGACGGCCATACGTGCCCTCTTGCTTCCAGCCCCCCTGAGCAAAGAATGCCGTCGACACCGTCAACGCCTCGACAACGCCATCGCGCATGGTGGGCACCGGCTCCAGCGAGGCATCCATCCACGACCAGAATCCATGGGCCGCGTGGTCATTGAATTCATGCTGGAAAGACTGATAACGGAGGGTGAAGAGTGTCTCATCCAGCTTGGATTCCCCGTTTTCGTCCTTCCAGGCGGGACCGCCGCCACTGTGGACCAGCGCCAATGGCTTGCCAAGATAGTCCTCGAAAAGGCCATTGAAACGCGGATTGCGCACATAGGTGTTGTATATCCAGCGCAATTCTTCGTCGACGGCGGTGATCGTCGTGCTGGGGCCGTTGTTCAGGCCCACGTAAAGCACCACCGTGGGCACCGGATTTCCCTCGTCCCGCAGGGTTGCCAAGGTTTCTAACAACATGGTGGTGGCATGGATGATTTCATTGGTGCTGTCATCACGTTCGTCCCAATGCTTCTTTCCCCAGAGATGGTTGGTCCAATCCACGACGAGGAAATCGATGCCGCTTTCAATGAGCCAAATCATTTGCTGCCGGACTACGTCGGTGTTCCACGACCAATAGCGACCCGTGAGAGGAACCGCATGACTGGAGGCCCAATTGGAGTTGCGGGGCGTGAACCAGGGTTCAAACTGGATGCCCACCCGTTGTGCCGGGTTGACCATCGGTCGTACCAGGTGCCGTTCTTTCACCTTGACGAGGAGGGGCGTGGAGAAGAGGCCCTCCTCCGGTATGGACGTGCCCGCGATATTCAGCGCCTGCTCGGGAAGGGCAGGCCAGCTCGTCATCACCCGGCGATAGGGACTCCATTCGACACCCCCGAGCACGGTGGGCCTTTCTCCGTCCACTTCCGCACGAAAAGGCCATCCATAGGGGGCGGTGGGGAAGTAGGTCCAATCCGCGCCGGAGAGCAAAACCGGGGCATCCAGGCCTGGTCCATTATCCATCCGTACCAACAGGCCCGCCAGGCCGCCGGTCGTCGTCGCCGCAATCGACAGCACATTTTCCCCGGCAATCAGGTGCTCCGCAAGACCCGCGAGGGGCGGGGTGTCTTTCCAACCCTGGACGACCGCTATTTCCTCGCCATTCAGATAGACGGTAGCGTGATCGTCAACCGCGACATGGAGTCGTGCGGCTTCCGGGTTGCCGTCGAATTGGAAAACCCGCTGAAAATGCTGTGTGGATTTTTCGGGAATGGTTGAACCCCAAATCCACGTGGCCCGCGCAGCCCGTGTGCGGGGTTCTTCCACCAGCACCTGAATCTCCATGGGGCCAACATTCGGCAGGGGGAGAAGGTGGGTGGCAACCCCGTTGGCATCGGTTATTTCTATGGCACCCCAGCGCTTCCCATTGACGAAAGGGATCACCCGGTGCCCAGAGCGTGTGGCGAGGTATCCCGTCCTTACCTGTGTTGTGAGGATGACGCTGTCGCCCATGCCAATCTTGGTACGGTCCAGGCTGGTACGCACTGTTGGCGCCCCCGTCGCGAGGGCGGGAAAGAGCAGGGCAAGCAGAAACAGGGCGGCGATTTTACAGGATTGCCCTTTGTGCATGAGGTCGCTCCTCCTTCAGAGGGTGGTAAAATAAGGCTTTCACAGCATAGCAGACGTGTTCAGGAATTCGCCAGAGCTTCTTTTCTTGATTTCATCTTGGTACCATAACAAGGTGCCTTTGCCTGACTTGAAAATTTACACATACTGATGACGGGAAATTGCTGTGTTGAAGAAGTTTTTAATGCTAATATTTGTGGTGTTTTTCATACAGGGGGCCGTAGCGGCACCAATCGACGCGGCCGAGAAGACCCAATCCAAGCTCTGGGGCGCGCAGGGAGAACTTTGGTCGCCCGAGGGCCGTTTGCCGGATTTTTCTTTCGCTGGCTACCAGCGCGGTGAGGCACCCATTCCCACGCCCCTCGTCACCCACAATGTCCGGGACTTTGGCGCGGTCGGCGATGGGGAACACGACGATAGCGATGCCTTTATTCGTGCGATAGCGGCTGTGGAGTCGGGCGTGATTCTGATTCCAGAAGGACGCTACGTCATCACGAAAATGCTGATCATCGACAAGCCGAACCTGGTACTCCGGGGTGATGGGCCGGAAAAGACCGTACTCTACTTTCCCACGCCGCTGAACGAGATCAAACCGAATTGGGGCGCAACCACCGGTGGCCGCCGCACATCGAACTACTCCTGGTCCGGCGGATTCATCGCGATTCGCGGGAGCTACCAAGGGAAGCAGCTTGCCGCGATTGCGGCCCCGGCCCAACGCGGCGGGCGTGTTGTCACCGTGGACAATACCACAGGTTTCAGCATCGGGCAAGAGGTCGATCTGCGCCTTCAAGACGATGAAGAGAATACCCTTGCGATGCACCTCTACGCCGAGGATCCCCGAACGAGCATCGTAAATTTGAAGGGGCGGACACGGGCATCGCTGGTTGCCCGGATTACAGCCATCGACGGCAAGAACATTACGTTGGATCGCACCCTGCGTTTTGACATTCGCCTGGGGTGGAAGCCTGCTGTACACCGCTTCGCGCCCACGGTGACGGAGAGTGGCATCGAAAACCTTCGTTTTGAATTTCCGAATACGCCCTACGGCGGCCACTTTACGGAGCTGGGTTTCAACGCCTTCGCGCTGGGGCAGGTGTCGAACTGTTGGGTTCGGAATGTCCACATCCACAACGGGGACAGCGGCGGCTTCGTCTCGGGTTCGTTCAATACAATCGACGGGATCACATTTACATCTGATCGTGCACCGGAGCCAAAGATGGCTCGTCAGGCTCAAGGGCACCATGGAATTATCTTGGGGAACGATAATGTGTGTACACGCTTTAATTTCCAAGGGAAATTCATCCACGATATCGCCGTGAGCGGCAGTGCGGGAAATGTCTATTCCAACGGACGGGGACGTAACCTGTCCTTTGATCATCACTGCCGTGCGCCCTACGAGAATCTTTACACCAACATCGACACTGGCGCGGGCGGCGCCACGTGGCAGTCCGGTGGGGGCAAGGCCCTCGGTGCCCACTGTGGCGCACGGGGGACCTTCTGGAATATCCGTGCGGCGCAGCCCATCAAACCGCCAGGCAAGAATTTCGGACCGTGGTCTATGAACTTTGTCGGTGTGGTGATGGACGTGCCGGAAGCGACCGATCCGAAGGCGCGCTGGTACGAGCACAACGGTGTAGGCACCGTGGAACCGTTGAATATCCACGAGGCCCAGTTGCAACGCCGCTTGGGTGAGGCTTCGGGGAGGAAGGGGACGGACTCGCGCTCCCGGCAATAGTCATTGGGCGGGGTGCGTGTCGTCGAGCGGGAAGCCGTGATCGGTGTGGAAGCCGTTGATGCGCGTGCCTGTCCCGTGGACCCCTCGAAGACTTCGTCTAGTTAGACCGCCAAATCACACCCTGTTCTGCCGGGACATGCCCCCGCGTTCTCGAAGGCCGCCTTGCTTTTGGCATTCGACACGGGCCGCGTGGCACATGCTGTTACTGTGACGTGCCTTTGCGGGGGTACGTCCCTCAGTGCGGCGCGAGAATCGGTCAAACTTGCGGTGGAGGCGGTGCTGGGCTATGCTGTGTACATGGCCTTGGCAGCAACAGGAGAAGCCGTGTGTCCAACAAACGTCTCACCAAAGAGCAGCAGCAGTCCTATCACGAGAATGGTTACCTGACGGGGTTGCCACCCGTCTACGATGCGTCGGGTGTCACACGTCTCAACACGGGCATCAAGGAAATCCTTGCACTCCTCGAAGGCGACGAACGTCCCCTGGAAATCCGCGAGTGGCATCAGAACAGCACTTTCCTTTTCGATATTTGTATGCACCCCCAGATTCTTGATTACGTGGAGGATCTTATCGGCCCCGATTTTTTCATGTGGGCCAGCAGCTTTTTCATCAAAGATCCGAACAGCCCCGATACGGTGGATTGGCACCAGGATTCCTACTACTGGCCCCTGACACCGCCCGATTCCTGCACCGTCTGGCTGGCCTTTAGCGACAGCGACGAAGAAAACGGTGCCATGCGCGTGATTCCCAAGTCGCATAAGGGGGGGATCATCCAACATACGCAAGATGCGGACGCGAACTCCGTGCTTACCTTGCGCTGTGAGACGGCAGCGTACACGGAAGATACGGCGGTGTTCATGAAGCTCAAGGCGGGTCAGATTTCAATTCATGACGACAAGATAATCCACGGTTCCCTCGGGAACAACTCGGATCGGCCCCGCGTTGGGTTTACCATTCGTTATTCCAAGACCAACGTGAAGTGCGACTTGTCGGTGAATCCCAATTTCAAGACCTATCATTGCCGGGGTGTCGATCAGTACAAGCACAATCCCGTGGGTCCCGTTCCCACTGTGGAATATGGACGCATCTGGCAGGACTACCGGAATGTAGAGACCAAAGACGCAGAAGGCTGAGGTGCGCCGTCTGGCCCAAGGAGAAATTATGATCAAATCGGTGTTTTTTGGACAAGCAGCAGCACTCGTGTTGCTGGCCGCCACAGCGGTCTTTACTAGCGCTTCCTATGCGGATAATTGGGCGCAATTTCGGGGGCCGGGCGCACGGGGCGTGGCCGATGGCGCGGACATTCCCACGACCTGGTCGGCCACGGAGCATGTGGCATGGAAGGCCCCAATCCCAGGACGGGGCTGGTCATCGCCCGTGGTGTGGAATAAGTACGTTTTCATTACGACCGTGGTCAATCAAGGCGAATCCGAAGCCCCGAAGAAAGGACTTTACTTCGGAGGCAATCGGCTAAAAGTCTCGGAGTCTGTCCACCAGTGGAAGGTCTATGCGCTGGACTTGGAAACTGGCGCAGTGCGCTGGGAACGGGAGGTTCATGCTGGAGCGCCCGTGGCTCCCATTCACCTGAAGAACAGCTACGCTTCGGAAACGCCCGTGACCGATGGGGAACACCTCTACGTGTACTTTGGCGGTGTGGGTGTGTTCTGCCTTGATTTTGAGGGAAAAACCATCTGGGAGAAACGTTTTGATGACCGGAAGATGCGCTTTGGCTGGGGGACGGCCGCTTCGCCCATACTTCATGGAGACCGTCTCTACCTGCTGAATGACAACGATGAGGACTCCTGGCTTCTTGCCCTGGATAAGATGACCGGCAAGGAAGTCTGGCGCGTTGCCCGCGAAGAGGATAGCAATTGGTCTACGCCTTATGTCTGGAAAAACTCGCATCGCGAAGAAATCGTTACGCTCGGCACGGATGCGGTGCGGTCCTACGACTTGGATGGCAAGCTGCTCTGGCAGCTCCGGGGCATGTCCAGCATCACCATAGCCACACCTTTTGCCGAAGGCGATACCCTCTATTTCAGTTCCGGCTATGTGGGGGACCGCAAGGCCCGTCCCATTTACGCCATCCGTGCTGGGGCCGAGGGAGATATTTCCCTGGCCGAAGGCGAACTCAGCAACGACAGTGTTGCGTGGTGTAGGCCCATGGCCTCCCCCTACAACCCCTCGACCCTTCTCTACAAGGAACGGCTTTACGTGCTCTATGACCGGGGACAGGTGAGTTGTTTCAACGCTGCCGATGGTTCCGTGATTTACGAAAAGGAACGCCTGCCGAAAGGCGCGGGTTTTACCGCTTCTCCCTGGGCCAGTGACGACCGCATATTCTGCCTGAACGAAGACGGAACGACCTTCGTGCTGAAGGCAGGGGATACTTTTGAGTTACTCGCAAGCAACGAGCTCGGCGAAGGGAATATGGGCATGGCGACCCCCGCCATCGTCGATGGCACACTCCTGCTGCGGACATCGACCCGTGTCTATGCGATTAAAAAATAGGGTGGCACAGGCGTCTCGCCTGTGATGGGAACGAAGTGACCATGTTCCTCCGTCATCCATTCGTTTTCTATTCTTTCCGGGGTAAATATCATTCTTCACTGACTTGATTATAGCTCCCCAATAGGGTTGAATAGCTGCCATAGGGTTTTGTAAGCGTTCACGACATAGATTAGCCTCAGTTACAAGAAATAACCTCTGGGTGCCACGGACAAGCCCTGTGGGGCTTGCCCATGCGGAACATGGGATCGACCGAAAACTTGCTTCTTGTCTGTTGAATATGTTTTCCAAACACGGGCAAGGGCTGTCGCCCCTTGTCCGTGGCACCCGTAGCGAATCGTGAACGCGTACAGGGTTTGAATGCAGGATGTCACGAAGGAGACTGTTTAATGCGGGCGTTGGTGTTGTCAGACGGGGGAGAGGTGCAGGTACGCGAAGTTCCCGAACCCGAGCCGGGCAAGGGCGAAGCGCTGGTGAAAGTACTGGTTGCGGGTGTTTGCAATACGGATCTGGAACTGGCCCGGGGCTACATGAATTTCTCGGGAACCCTGGGCCACGAATTTGTGGGCATCGTGGAGCACGCCGCCAATCCCCATCTCATTGGCAAACGGGTAGTTGGCGAAATTAACTGCGTTTGCCACCAATGCCACTACTGCCGGATGGAAATGCCCCATCACTGCCTGGATCGCTCTGTCTTGGGCATCCTCAATCGAAACGGTGCTTTCGCGGACTATCTGACCCTGCCCGAGGAAAACCTGCACCTGGCACCCGCATCGGCGCGGGATGACGTGGCTGTTTTTACCGAACCAACGGCGGCCGCCTTCCGAATAACCGAGCAGGTCAAGATAAACGACGATGATCGTGTCGTCATCCTGGGGGATGGAAAGCTGGGGCAGCTCTGCGCCCAGGTGCTTTGGCTTCATACCAAGAACTTGGTGTGCGTGGGCAAACATGCCTGGAAATTGAAGCTCCTCAGTGATCTGGGCATTAAGACCGCCTTCGCGGACGAACCCCTCATGCGCGGGGCGGATGTGGTGGTGGAGGCCACCGGATCCCACCAGGGCTTTGAGCGGGCTCTGGAATTGGTGCGGCCCGAGGGGACCGTGGTACTCAAGACAACGGTGGCCCATCCCACGGCCCTGGAGCTTAGCGGTCCGGTTATCAACGAGATCAAGATTATCGGTTCACGATGCGGCCCTTTTCGTCCTGCCCTGGAGGCCCTGAGCTTGGGGAATGTGGGCGTACGCCCTATGGTCACAGATACCTTTTCCTTGAGCGATGCCGATCAGGCCCTAGCTCGGGCCGGGGAACCTGGTGTGATGAAGGTGCTCATTCATATGTAAGACAGGCGTGCGGACTTTCCAGTCCGCAACAAGGGCCGCGTGATGCCAGCGAGAGTCACCCGTGTAAGACCGGTGTCTCCAGTTCCCTTCTCTGCCGGCAGGTCACTTCACGGGTAAAGCCCTGAGAGGCCCAAGGCTACTGTTGCCCACAATCCAAGATCGTCATCGGCGCGAACGCGGCAATCACCACAATTCTATTTGTCCATGAGGCGGTGAATACCCTTTGGTCGAAAGGGCCAGGATCACTTGCGTGCGTGCGCACGTAGCTTAGGGTTCCAGCCTGACGTTTTAACGTGCGGTGCTTGGGAATCACACGTGGATCTCGTAATAGCGTGTTGGGCGTAAGCACATTGCTTGCGCGCCAGTTGTAATAGTCACATGTAAGCGTTCACGGCCTACGCTGAGCACCGCCGACAAGGAGGTTGACCATCTTGGCCGACATAGGGCGCACGATGGGTCTGGAAAGTGCATTTCGGCTTTCTGCTGAAGACGTTGAACGCCACGCACAGCGCATGATGTTTTGTCGATCAAGTTTCAAGTGATTGTGCGTGCCGATGTCGGGCCTGAGGTCCAACGCCGTGCGGGATGCCCAATCTCCTTGTCCGTAAACGCTTACAAATACATAAGCTAAAGGAAATCCATGACAAATCGCTGTTTCTTGTTCGTGTTGATGATGTTGCTCACTTTGGTCGCGCAGGGCGCGGAAGAGAAGACCGCCTATCGACTTCGCGATGCGGTCGAGTCTACCGTCCGCGACGGCCTGCCAAATTTCTTCGCCAAGCTCGAAGCGGGGGAGACAGTCCGCATCGGCTATCTTGGCGGAAGCATCACCGCCCAGCCCGGTTGGCGGCCCAAGACGCTGGCTTGGTTTCAAGATCAGTACCCCAAGGCGAAAGTCTCCCAAATCAACGCTGCGATTGGTGGCACCGGTTCGGGCCTTGGCGTGTTTCGGCTGGAACAGGACGTGTTGCAGCACAAGCCGGACTTGCTCTTCGTGGAGTTCGCGGTGAACGATGGCGGCACCCCGCCGGAAAGCATCTATCGGTCCATGGAAGGCATCGTCCGAAAGACCTTCCAAGCGAACCCCTCCACCGATATTTGCTTTGTCTACACCCTGACCCAGGGCATGTTAAAGGACTTGCAGGGCGGAAAGTACCCCCGTGCGGCGAGCGCCATGGAGGTCATCGCGGATCACTATGGGATTCCCTCGATTCACATGGGCCTGGAGGTGGCGTGCATGGAGGAAGCGGGTACGGTGGTATTCAAGGGGCCAAAGCCGAAGACCGAGGCAGAGAGGGAAGCCCTCGCAGGAAAGGTGCTGTTTTCCGGCGATGGCGTCCATCCCTATCCCGAGGGTGGGCACGTGCTCTATCTTGATGCCGTAGCGCGCTCGATGAAATCTATCAAGAAGGCGGGGGAGCCTGGTCCCCACGAATTGCCCGCTCCTTATGTTGCGGATAATTGGGAGAATGCCATCATGATTCCCTTGGACCGGGCTATGCTGAGCGCGGGCTGGGAGGAATTGAAACCAGAAGAGAACGATATCGCCAAGCGTTTCCAAAACCGGATGCCCCGAATGTGGCAGGCCAGCACCCCCGGCGAAACCATGAGCTTTTCCTTCAAGGGAATCTATGCCGCGATTTACGATATCCTCGGTCCCGATTGCGGCCAGATGATCGTGCGCGTGGACGATGAAGCGCCCGTGATAAAACCTCGCTTCGACGCCTATTGCACCTACCACCGACTCGCGACCCTGAAACTCGCCGCCGATCTGCCTGATGACGTTCACAGGGTGACGGTAGAGATTCATCCCGAACAGCCCGACAAGGTGGCTATCCTGAGCAAGAACGGAAACACTATGGACAACCCAGCCCGCTTTGACGGCACACGCTGGTACGCGGGCGCGATTATGTTGTTGGGCGAATTGGTGGAAGGCGAGTGAGAGCTGGGAAGAGGTCTCCCTCCTTTATCGACCGCCATTTATGGAAATACAGCGCTCAGGGACGTACCCCCGCAGGACGACGCGATGGCGAATATGTGTGGCGCGGATTGAATTCAGTGCCGGGTGTACTATGGTCGCGCCATAACGCGGGGGCATGTCCCGATGGGACAGGGTGTGTGGCATCGGTCTGACAAAGGACTCTTCCCAAAACTCCACCGGGACGGGCACGCGCATCTACGGTTTTTGCCCAGATTGCGGTGTCCGGCTAGCCAAGACGTATCCGTTTCGAGACCCAATGTCATGGGCGCGAGTCCGTCCCATGCGCCACCTGCTGGTGTGTTCTGGGACACCGTCTGGAGACAGCACACTGTTGCGGAGTTGGCCTTGTTGTATTGGTGCGCGCTTGTACAAGAATGTAGGACAGGCATCTCGCCTGTCGTGACAGACGGCTGTCCTACTTTCCCTTGCAGCCTATCTTGCTGAAGCAGCGCGCTTGGGGTCACGAGTCTGCTGATTCAATTCACTATTCAAAATTCACTATTCTCAATTCAATTTGCGTGTGTTCTGGGGACAGCCCCGCCTGTTGACCGAGCAGCCCCCAACCTGAAACGGTGCCGTTGGCCACGTAGCTTATCTTGTTGAACTACGTGGCCTTGGGCGAGGCAGTCCCGGGGACTGCCTCGCCCAAGCCTGTGTTGTGGAAGGGAGGTGTGCGTTTTGGCGAGCAAGCTCGCTAAAACTATGGAGAGGACTTCAATAGGCGGGGCTGTCCCAATTCCTTCCGCCGCCTTTTGTTCTGGGGACAGCCCCGCCTGTTGACCGAGCAGCCCCCAACCTGAAACTGTGTTGCTGGCCACGTAGCCCATACCCCTGAGCTACGTGGCCTTGGGCGAGGCAGTCCCCTTAGTTCGAGAGTGTCTTTGCCGTAATTACCAGATCCAGGAAGGCCTCGCGGTCGGCGTCGCCCTTGGTCGCCGGGCGGGCCAGGTCGAGGATGCGGTCGAAGTTGCCAGGATGGCGGTAGCCCGGATTCCGCAGCACCTGTCCAAAGGCGGCCACGGCGGCGGCGAAGCGGAAATCCGCGTCTGTCTCGCGGAGGTCGCCGCTGATGTGGAGCAGGGGCACTTCCAGCTTGGTGCTTTTGCTGCCGGTCGGCTGCTTGTAGCGCATCTTCACCGTGAGCCATTCGTAGGCCGGGTCGGGGATGGCGACTCCGTCTTCACCCACGAGGTAGGGTCCTGCTGGGAGGGCTACCTCTGGCCCCGACTGAAGCGTATCTCCCGGCGTGCCCGTCTCCGAATATTTCAGCGGGTCCACACCGAGCGGCATGGGCCCCGTGCCACGGGGAATGATTTCATACAGCGCCGTGACTGTGTGGCCCGCGCCGATCTCGCCCGCATCCTTCGTGTCGTCGTTGAAATCTCGTGCGGCGAGGGCACGGTTTTCATAGCCCAGCAGACGGTAGTGGGAGATCCGGTTGGGATTGAACTCCACCTGAATCTTCACGTCCTTCGCGATGGTGTAAAGCGTGCCCGAAAGCTGCCTGCCCAGAGCCTTCCGCGCCTCCGCGTGGGTGTCGATGTAGGCATAGTTTCCATTGCCCCGGTCCGCCAGTTGCTCCAGGGTGGAGTCCTTCAGATTGCCCATGCCAAAGCCGAGGGCCGTGAGGAAGACCCCGGACTTCGCCCGTGCCTCAATCATGCCCATGAGTCCACCGTGGGAGGTGTTGCCCACGTTGAAGTCGCCGTCCGTCGCCAGGATGACCCGGTTAATGCCTTCGGGATTGTAGGCCGACTGGGCCATGTCGTAGGCCATCTGGATGCCGCCGCCGCCATTGGTGCTGCCGCCGGAACGGAGGCCCTCAATGGCCTGGGCGATCACGCTACGCTCGCTGCACGGGGTGAGGTCGAGGACCTTCCGCGCATTGCCCGCGTAGGTGACGATGCCCACCCGGTCACGAGGCGTGAGGTTGATGAGGAGGGTCTTCATGGATTCCTTCACGAGGGGCAGCTTGTTCGCATCGCCCATGGAGCCGGAAACATCGAGGAGAAAGACCAGGTTCGCCGGGGGACGTTCCTCCCGGGCCACTTCCTTGCCCTTCACGCCGATGCGCACCAGCCGGTGATTTTGGTCCCACGGCGCGGGGGCGCCATGGACCACTACCGCGAAGGGATGGTGGTCCGTCGGCTGGGGGTAGTCGTAGTCGAAGTAGTTCAACATTTCCTCAATACGGACCGCATCCGCGGGCGGCATATGGCCGTTCGTCAGGAAACGCCGCACGTTGCTGTAGGCCGCCGTGCCCACATCAATGCTGAAGGTGGAGAGGGGCTCCGCCTTCACCTCGCTGAAGGGCTTCACACCCGTGACCTTCACGTAGGTCTCCGAGCCGGGTCCGCCCACGATTTGGGTGTTTTTTGTGTCGGGGGTGTTCCATTGCCACTGGCCGTTGTTAAACGGTATGGTCACGTCGACGAGAGGGGTCCAGTCGGTGGGCAGTTTGGAGGCGACCTTATCCCCGAGGGAGCGGCTATCGTCTAGATATCCCAAGGATTCGAGCTGCCTCGCGGTTTCTGCATCGATGACAACGTCCTTTGGGATGATGCGCTTGGAGAGCTTGGCTTTCCTCGACATGTTGCCCACGTCCAAGCCGTCCCCGTCTTCCTCCTCGAGGGCTGGAGTGCGCATAGGGAGATTGGCTGGTACGTCAACATTGAATGTTTCGCCCCAGTTGTTGTAACCGTCAAACTCGATATACACCGAGACATCATCGGTGAAATCTGCCTTGGTGCCCAGCCGTGTGCGCTGCTCAACATTGGGTACGCCCACGCCGTCGAGTGTAGGCCCGTTTTGGCCTGCTATGTCAGTCCGTTCTTGAAGTAGGTACCGTGAACCTAATTCGATACTTTGCGGCTCACCCGATTCTATTCCAAACTCCAAGAGTGCATCTGCCGCTGCTGGCGGCGATGTTTTAGTAGCGACCTCCGTTTCCTTCGCGTAAAGGTTGTCGGTGCCATAGGTCATCGTCAAATCGTGAATTTCGAAGCCGCTCCGAATGGGCTTCGCGGGTGTTTCTGCGGGAGCCGGTTCGGGCGAAGGTGACACCAATACGCTGCCACCAGGTACGGCCGACTCGTTTGAAAGTCGCGGTAACTTGTGCTCAGACTGAATGTAGCGGCGTCGTAGGCGCTGCCCGACCTCATCACCCGGCAATCGAGGGGGAGGGGAGTCGGCGGCCATCTTCATGCCCAATGGTGCATAATTGTATACCACATTGGAAAAACCTAATGCCGCGACAACGGAAATCGCTGCGGCGACAGTCAGCCATGTGGACACTCGGCCCCACCGCGCAGGCCCAGCCACCACATTCTCCAGTGTTTCCTCCACCTGCCCGAATATCGTGGCACGCTGTAGGTCGCTCAGGGCGGGCTCGCCATCATCCTCATGGAGAATTCGTCGTGTCGTTTCCGCGACACCGCGTAGCTCTTCCACCAAGGCTTTGGCATCCTTGTTTTCTTCTTTTTGCAGGGCGGTGGCGAGGGCTTCGGCTTCCTCGGTATCCAGTTCACCCAGGACATAATCCATCAATTTGGGGTCGGCTTTATCGAGTCGCATGGTGGGACTCCTTACTGTCCGAGGGCCGGATCGAGGCGGCCCTGGAGTTGTTGTCGGAGGGTTTTGAGCGTCGTATGGATGACGTAGCGAATGTTGTTCACTTCGTGGCCCGTGACCTCGCTGATTTCTTTGTAGGAAAGTTCATGTTGGAATTTTAGGCGGAATATCTCTTGGTTCTTTTCCGGGAGCTCCGCGAGGACTGCGTGGACCATGTCCTCGGCCTCGTGCCCTTCTGCCACGGCGGCCGGAGCCGGTTTGTTGTCCGGTCGGGCCTCCGCTTGTCCTTCTGCCAGGGGTTGCATACGCTTTTCCTTTTTCAGGACATCGAAGGCGCGGTTTCGACAGACCCGGTAAAGCCAGGGGGCGAGGTGGGCCTCAATTTTTGCCCAATCCGCCGTGCATAGCTTCACGAAGGTGTCCTGCACGATATCCCGTGCCAATTCGCTGTTGCCCGTTAGACGTGTTGCATAGCGAATGAGGGGGGCCTCGTACCGGTTTAAGGCCTCCCGCACCCGGTCTGCGCGACGTTCATGTTCAGTGGTCATCTATTGCTCCGGGATTCCGTTTTCTGCCGTTTTCACCGCAGGTAGCTACCCCTATAACGCCTGAGACGGGGATGTGTTTGATTTGTGGGGATTCTGGGGACTGCCTCGCCCAGGCCCACGTTGCCCAAGTGTCGTGCGCGTTGTGGCCAGCATGTATATCCTTGAGTAGAAAATGGTCTTTCAGAAGGCGGGGCTGTCCCCAAACAAGAGACGCGGGTGCTATTTGATCTGGGGACAGCCCCGCCTGTTTGGGGTTCCGTTCCATACCATAGCAGACCTGTCCGTTAGGAAGTGGATACCCTGCACGTCGCGGCTTTGGGCGAGGCAGTCCCCGGCGTACTGTCCCCAAACAAGAGACGCGGGTGCTATTTGATCTGGGGACAGCCCGCCTGTTTGGGGTTCCGTTCCATACCATAGCAGACCTGTCCGTTAGGAAGTGGATACCCTGCACGTCGCGGCTTTGGGTGAGGCAGTCCCCGGCGTACTGTCCCCAAACAAGAGACGCGGGTGCTATTTGATCTGGGGACAGCCCCGCCTTGCTTGGGGTTTTCATTGTATACCGCAGCAGATCTGTCCGTCACGAAGTGGATTTTCCTGCGCGTCGCGACCTTGGGCGAGGCAGTCCCCGTTATGCTACCATGACATCATGCCTAGAACAGCACGCATAGTGCTTCCGGGGGTTGCGCATCATGTCACCCAACGGGGCAATCAGAAGCAGCAGGTTTTCTTCGACGAGCAAGACCGGCGCAAGTATCTTACGCTGTTGAAAGAACACACGCGAGAGCACGGTTTGCGGATTCTTGGCTATTGCCTGATGACGAACCACGTTCATCTGGTTGGTGTGCCCGCACGGGAAGAATCCCTTGCGAAAGCCGTCGGTGGGACGCATCAAAGTTATACGGCCTATCTGGGCAAGCGGTACGAGCATGTGGGCCATCTGTGGCAAAGCCGTTTCTTCTCCTGTCCCATGGATGAGCCGCATATGTTGAATGCGCTCGCGTATGTTGAATTGAATCCCGTCCGGGCGGGCATGGAAGAATTCGCTTGGGACCACCCGTGGTCGAGCGCCCGTGCCCACTGCATCGATGGCGTGGACGACGCGTTGCTCAATCTGACGCGCTGGAAGAGCCAGTTCAGTATCGATGAATGGCGAGAGACCCTGTTGGTGGCGATTGAAGATGTCGGTATGGTGAAGAAGATACGGTCCCACACGAATCGGGGGCGTCCACTGGGCAGTCTCGCGTTTCAGGAAATGGTGCGGCGGAAGATGAAATAGGGGACTGCCTCGCCCACGCCCACGTTGTGTAGTGAAGCGAGCGTTGTGGTCCAGCATGTAATTTTTCAAGTAGGAAATAGCTCTTCAGGAGGCGTGCTGTCCCCAAACGAGAGACGAGGGCGCTATTTGTCTGGGGACAGCCCCGCCTTTTGAAGTGGGCGTTGCATACCTTGGTGGATTTGCTGGCCCCGAAGTTTACTACCCCTGCGTGCTGCGACCTTGGGCGAGGCAGTCCCCGGCGTGCTGTCTCAAAACGAGAGACGTGGGCGCTATTTGTCTGGGGACAGCCCCGCCTGCTGAAGGGGTAATCCCATACCTCAGTGAACGTGTTCGCCACGAAGATCACTTCACCAAGTAACGCGACCTTGGGCGAGGCAGTCCCCGCTTGGAGTCCCCGTTGCCCGTTCCTGCGGCTACGTGCTAGGGTTCTTCCATGGCAATCGCCGATTTTCGGCTGGCCTCGAATTTGTCGTCAGGAAACCTGCTATGTCCCGCTATTGTCTTCGATTCTTTGTCTTATTGCTCCTTGGCCTTTCGACGGCATCCGCTCAGGGACAAGACCTGCGTGCGCGTGTGCTGGATACCCTCGACAAGGCGCTGACCGGCATGGCGCAGTTTCAGCGACAGGGTGGCTGGGGCACGGCGTGGAGTCGGGATGAGAAAGTCGTCTGGGGAGAATGGCGCCCGATACCCGACGATTGGATTACGGTGCAGGCACCGGCGACACCGACAACTGGCGGGATCTATCTTCGCGCCGGGCGGGTGCTGAATGATGCGCGCTGGATCGCCGTGGCGGGGGAGGCCCACGCGGCCCTGTGCCGTCTTCAATCGGCCGAAGGGGGATTTTATCACGAAGGTTCGCCCGCTGCGGGTCCTTCAAAACGGGCTTCCTTCGATGACGGCGTAACGACCAACACCCTCAATTTTTTTATCGACTGGTGGCATCATACGGGTGCGGCGGCGGACCGGGCCGCCGTTGATCGGATTGGCGCGTTTATTCTCACGTCCCAGTACGCCGATTCCGGGGGCTGGCCCCAGGCCTATCCATTAGGGAAAGGCTACAGCCGCTATATTACGTTCAATGACGGGAACTTCAGCAATATCGTTTCGGCCCTCTTCAAGCTGGAACGCGAAACAGGCGACCACCGGTATCGTGCGGCGGCCCTTCGCGGCGGCGAATGCATCCTGAAGTTGCAGGGGGGAGTCGGCGAGTCCATCTGGGCGCAACAATATGATCCCGACAGCCTGGAACCGGCCTGGGCGCGGAAGTTTGAGCCGCCCGGCTATACCCCGGCAGAATCGGCGGCGGTCTGCGACACCCTCGTGACGTTGTTCGTTGAGACGGGCGATGAGCGCTATATCACGTCGCTGGGGCGTGCGCTGGAATGGTACGAGGCCCACAAGCTCGAAAACGGGAAGTATGCTCGCCTTTACGAACCCGGCACCCAGCGTCCGGTCTATGGTCGGCGGGACAAAGCGGAAAAGGTCTATGACTTCGCCAACGCCTGCAGCGGTTATGCCTGGCAGGGGGCGTGGTATCCGCAGGGTGCGAAGAAAGCCTACGATGCCATACAGTCCGAGGGTGGGGACGCCTATCGCACGGCCCACGCTGCGCCAAAGGAGCCGAAGGAGAACAGGCCGTCGAAGGAGACGGTTGCGGGGATCTGCGACCAGCTTAGCGAGGCCGGACACTGGACCCGGAAGCCCGACAGCAAGCAGCTCGGTTTTTATGAGAAAAAGGGCGTAGACCCCGAAGTGCCCATGGTATTGCTCCGGGATTTTAATGCGAATATCGGGCGGTTGTTGGATTACATCGCCGCAAGGTAACCGAATAGGGCGAATACAGAAAGCATTCACAGGCTGCTACGAGGGTGCCACCTACACACGCAGCCGGTTCCCGGCGAAGTTTGTGGGTGTGGGGTTATGGAAAGTGACCAGTACGATTATTGGGGCAGTGAACCTAAACCCTCAGTGTCCCAAGATGTCTTCGTCGGAAATCTGGTTTTTCCGGCAAGACCGCACCCACAAAGCCGCTCGTCCCTCGCGTCTGTGTAGGTGGCACCCGTCGCGTATCCGTCGCCCGCCTACTGGGCGACGCAGGTCTGGTTGTGTCCGCCTTCGATGGCCGATGCCAAGGCTGCTTCCAACTGGGTGATAATCGCTTCGGGCTGTGTTCCAGCCACCGTAACCACGCCGATGCCAATGCTGATGGTGCATTGAAACTGCGTGTCCTTGTGATGGAAGGCGTGGGCTTCTACGGTCCGCCGCAGATCTTCCAGTATCGGGAAAGCCGCCTCGATGGGTTTTCCTTCCAGGAGAACCGCAATTCGACCCGGGCCGTAGTCCCCGGGGAGATCCGTCTTCTCCAGATGCATGCCGAGCATGTCGCTGATGTCATTCAGGACGATGACACCCGCAATGTGACCATGGGCCTGTCTGATGCGTTCCAAGCCGTCGATCTCGATAAGGCAGGTGGTCAGCGGTGTCGTCGGCGCGGCGGCCAGTGCGCGGGCCAGTTCCTTGCGCCATGCATCGGCTGGCAACAGGCCGGTATCTTTGTGGATGCTATAGAGGCGATGAACATCCTGGTGAAAACGCGCTTCGATTTCGTCCAGGAGGACAAACTTGAACAGGACATCGCCAACGAGGATGCGATCCCCGTGGCGCAGAATGGTTGTCGTGAGGGGGACGTTGTTAACAAAAGTCCCATTGCTCGACTTCATGTCGTTGATCACAAAGGTCTCTTGCCCGTGACCGGTGTCCCGGGTTATGCGTGCGTGTTCCCGAGAAATTAAGGGCGAATTGATGGTTGTGTCCGCCTTCGGCGAACGCCCGATGATGTGCGTGTCTGCCGTGATCTCTACTTCCTTGCCAAGCTCCCAGCCGTCCAGGCAGATCAGGCAGGAGCGCATGGGGGCGGCGGGGCGTTTAGGAGCGGGAATCTTACTGTCAAAGAGCATAGTCGCTTGTGCATCGCCGCCATTCCCTGGCGGTGAAATCGACTCTGCCGCCTGCTTTTTGGGGGCGGTGCTCGGCTTGAGACCGAGACTGCCCAGGCTCATGTCTCCGGCTCCGTTTTCGGAGTTTTTTTTCTCCTGGAACAGCCGCCCCGAGACCAACTCGAAATCGGTGCGCGTGCAATGGAAGGCCTTGATGCGATAGTTCGAACAGACCGTGCGGACTCGATCCAGCGCCTCGTCATCCAGCGGATTTACCATGGCCAAGGTCAAATTCTTGCCCAGAAGATCGATGGGGAGGAGGCGGTGCTGGAGGCACAATTCCTGGGGTACTATTTTCAGGGTTTCGAGGTCGATTTGATAATCCTGCAGACCCAGGCGGGGAATCTTCATCGCCTTGACGAAAAAGGCGGTAAGTTGATCTTCCGTGAGGAAGCCCAAGTCGACGAGCGTTGTGGCAAGGTCTTCCTCAAGGGCTTGTGCCGCCTGAATCTGGGCGGTGCTTAGCAGCCCGTGCTGGACCAGCATGACGGCCAGACGATTGGGTGCAGCCTTGCCTTCGGAGTTGTTCGGATGTTCATGATCGGTCATGGATGCAAAACGTCTCTTTCAATAGGGATGGAGCCTGAATACAGGCAGCCCGCAGGATTCCATGGTACCACCTGCCGAGGAGAAACTACGAATCGGAGGCGTTTCTCCGGGACGTGACATCTGTGAGTTGGCAGCTACCTTCCAAAGTGGCTGGTCGCAACAAGACCGTCATCCTCGCGAATGCGGGGATCCAGTGGTGTTTCGATGTGCTCCTGCCGCGTTCTGGATTCCCACTTTCGTGGGAATGACGTAGGCCTATCTTGCTTTTGTAGCGGCTTTTCCAGATTGAAGCATTAATCTGCCGACGGTGTGCCCAAGGCCGTTACCCCTTGCCAACCCGCTTCGGCGGCCAGATAGCGGCCATCATCAGGCGCGTTTCCGAAGCGATGGACAATGCCCCGGAATCGTCGGGGGAAGCGGCGCTTCAACGTGGCAACCTGTTGGGTATTCAGGGGATCATCCTGGACGACACCCAAGGTCTTTAATCCGTACTGGTCGAAAAAACGAATCCCTTGTTCTACGCGCCAGGTGTCGTAGTCGGAAGCGCCATGGTGCCACCCGTCAAGTACGGTAATATCCTTGGGAAGGTATTCCGCCGCACGCATGGCATCCAGGGATCGGGCTTGCTGGAGGGGACTGAAGTGGTCGCCCCACATATAGATGCGCGCTTTCTTGTCAAAATTCCGAACGATGTCGTAGCTTTTCTGGACCGCGTCGGCGAGCAGCAGGGCATTGGGCATCTCCCGCGCCAGGCACCGGCTGTCGCGATTGAGGTAACCTGCGCCCGTCTGGCCGATGTGTATGCCCACAGGGGAGAGGTGGGCATAGATCCTGTCCAGCACCTGCTCCGTGAGAATCCAGGCTTCGGTGTCTGACGGGCAACTCGCTCCCGTTGAGGCCAGGGAGCGGTCCACGACATCCGCCGTCACCAGCAGGGTCGCGCCCGTCTGAACCGGTGCTTTGCCTTTCAGTTGGATGATGGGCGGCGCGAGGGATTCAAAGACGAAGTCCCGGTCCTTTCGCAGTATCTTGTAGCCCTTGCTCGTCCGCAATCCCGGTGTTGTGCTTTCGTTGACGAGTATGCGGTCATAGGGCAAATGGAGGCGTCGAAGGTCATCCACGACAATAGGCACCTCCTCAATGTAGACGCCTTCCAGGAGGTTGGGATCGATTTCCGCAGCAAGGGTGTGCGCGCCAAAGGTCTCGACAAGGGGTATGGGTTCCACAAATCGGGCGCGGCAGTACGCGAAGGCCCCTTTGAGGAGGGGTTGTATTTCCTCGTCTTCCAAGTCTGGATAAAGTGACGAGGGCAGAAACACCGTGTTGAAGCGCAGATGGGCGAGTTCGTCGATGGTGTCGCGAAAATCCGCGTCAAAGCTCTCCAGGGGCAGGATGGCGGCCCGGGTCGGGTGTTCCGGGGCGTCGATGATGGTGGCCGTTGCCAGCGTTGTATTCTGCGCGATCAACTGGAGCAGCGTATCCATCCCATAATGGGCACCCTCCGCTGTTCGGCCCGCAACCACGATCTGTTCCGCTGTGATTTGAATGGCGTAGCCCTCCGGATCCTCGGGCACCCGGTCCCGAATAGACTCGGCAGCTTCTTTGAATTCGGAATCATCGCCCCGCAGTTCGGGGATAGGGGTCGCGAGGAGATCCGTTTCCAGGGCCAGAACATAGACATGGCCGGTATTCGTCCCCGTAATGGCCGCCGTGTGCTTGCTCCACCGTGTGAAGAGGGCATCGTCCAGCGAATCGTCAAAGATAGAATCGGCAGTGGAGAGTATCCAGTTTCCTGTCAGGACGGCCATCTCATTGGAACTTGTGCCGACGTGCTTTGGCTTCGGAAAGAGGTGCTCGTAGGGACTCTGGCTGTTCTGGAGCACAAGGGCACCTTCCAAGGCGCGTGTGATGCCCTCCTTCAGGCGAAGGTAGGCGCGGGGCTCGTTGTCGAAGAAATGGAGGCGCACTGCCCTGGCGACGGTATCGAGTACGCTGGTGTAGGCATCGGCGGCACGAGACGAGGCCATGGCCGGTCGGCTTGCGGCAAGCAGCCCCCGAAGTTCTTGCTGGAGGTCGCCGCGATAGAGCAGCCCCGTCCCACGCACCTTTCCTCGATAGGGCCAGAGCACTTCGCCGCTCAGGCGGTAGGTCTTCTCGGTGTATTCCGAGAAGGGAATGAAGAAGGGACGGCCCAAGGGTACTTCCAGGTGGCCTGCTGTTTCGCCGTCCTGGGTCTGGAGCGTAATGCGCCCATCCGGCAGCCCTTCCAGGTTGCCGACAATGGTTGGATCGCCCCAGGTCACGGTGTAGCCATCGTCGGCTGTCTGATAGTCGAAGCGCAGCGCTTCCTTGAGGCGGGGGATGAGGGACTTGAGGGCATCACGGTTGTCCACCGGCCGCAACGAAAAGCCCCAGCGCCCTTCGCCGTTTTCCACCTTCAGCAGAACCTGGTTCCGTCCGGTCGTCAGGGGCAGTCGAAAGTAGTTCTCATCGACTTGGAGGGCGCGGTCTTTGTGGACGCGAAAAACTTCCGCGCCATTGACCCAGACCCGTACCCCATCGCTGCTGCCGAGACCAACCAAGCGGTCCTTGGGTGCATCGCAGTCAATCCAGCACACCGCATAGGCGACTTGGTTGGTCGTGGGAGACATGAAGTCGCCCAGAAAGAGGCGGCCTGTTCGCGTTGACACGGCAGTCCAGCGGCGGGATTCACCATCGGGGCCTTCCACCTTGTCGCCCGGCAGCGGGACAACCTGCCCTTCGCCGCCGACGCTGCCGAGGTAGTCCGTGTAGAACCCCGTGCAGCGTGCGTCATGAATCCACCCTCCCGCCGGGTTGTCCGTGACCTTGGCATTGGGAAAAGGCCCGCAGACAACCCATGTGTTCAGGAACTGCCCGTCATCCAACGCGACGGACGAATAAACGTGGGGCGGTTGCTCTTGATCGCAGTGGGACAGGGCGGGAAAGAGAAGCGCCGTCAGCGCAATGAGGATGCACGGGATATAGGGCGAATTGCCACGAAGTGCGGTCGTCAAGAGATTCATAGGTTTCCCATTGGAGCTGCGCATACCTGCCAAAGATTGGGACAATAAGTGCCACCACTCTATAGGGACTATCGCGGTCACGTCAAGCGAGGAGGTTGGGCATCCCTGCCCGACACAAAGGGCGCGTCGGGCATAAAGTCGACCATCGGCACCAGTAGGCGCGTCGGATTCGAATGGCATAGCACGATAGACTGTCTTGAGCAATCAACGTGCCACCTCGAATACTACATCCGTTTTCGATACTCGCCATGCACCTTGTGTCGGGCAGGGGTGCCCAACCTCCTTGCCTGCGGCTCCCTGCGCGGGCCGTGAGCGCTTTGGGTATTTTTATTTTACGCCCCGTCCTGCGGTACAGTACGCTATAACCTAAGATAAACCAAGCGAGCATTTTCATGATTTTCATATGTCCCCATTGTGAAGAGAATCTCCAGATACGCCCCCAATTTATGGGGTTTCGGGGTTATTGCAAGAAATGTGGGGGGCGTATCGCCCTAATCGGGGAGCGAAACATGCTCAATGCCCAGCGCGCGCAGGTCCTTCCCCCGAGGAAATTGCCCGCACCTTCGTCAAATTCGGTTGTTCCCGTGGCGCGGGCGAAGGGCTTCGAGTCGCGGCTGGACGAGGCGCTGGACGATATTGGCGCGTGGGATGATGAGATTGCCGAAGAAATCGGCATGCCCCTTCATGATGGAGCACCGCCCACGCCGGAACAAATCACCCGCTTGAAAGAACTGGGTGCGACTGAGGGGCAGTTGAGTCACCTCAAGACCAGGAGCGATGCGATTCGACTCATTGAGGTATTGCAGCCTCCCCCGACCGAGGAACAGTTTTCGCTCCTGCGCACCTACGGTGTGACCGAAGAGGAACTGTCCTTTCTCACGACCGAGGGGGTAGCCCAGGCGATGATTGAAGAATACGAGTCCGATAGCGGTTGTACAGAATACGAAAGCGAGTATTAGTGCCCCAAGGTGAGTTTTGCCCACAACCCAAGATTGTCATCCCCGCGAACGCAGGGATCCAGTGGTGTTACGATATGTATCTGCCGCGTTCTGGATTCCCACGTGCGTGGGAATGACGTGGGTGCGCCTTGTTTTTTCGACATGTATCAGCCTATGAGTTTACGAAGGTGCCCCAGCGGGGCACAGGAACTTAGCCCAGGGTGGAGCGCAGCGGAACCCTGGGAATAAAGGACGAACGATGAAAAAGCCCGCGAAGCGGTCGACGGAAATAACGGAACAACTTCCGTCACCCGCTACGCGGGTTTGGGCCGTGTATGATACAGGTACCCAGCGTTGCGCTCGTACCTCGCTCCACACTGGGCTAAGTTCCGTCGTCCACTTCGTGGACTAAAAGCGCACTTGTGCTTTTTTGTTTTACCGGTGACATCGGCCCCTTTCAGGGGCCTTCCTCATACCACCGGCTCTGCCGGTGGTTACTGATTAACGTTGGTAATCTCAGAACGCGCCCGTTGAAACCGTGCGCCTGAACCCAAAGGGAGAAAAACATGGCAGGATTGAAATACGCGGTGCATGCCTATGCGTGGACCAACAGTTGGAGCAACGACACGCTCGACATTATTGACAAGGCGAAGGCCCTGGGCTTTGATCTTGTCGAAGTGCCCTTGATGGAGATCGAGAAGGTGGACGCTGCCGCCATCAAGGAACGTGCCGGGGCGGTGGGCATCGGGCTATGCACCTCCACGGCTTGTTCCGAGACCACCGATCCCACCGGAGAAGACGAGGCCGTGCGTGCGGCGGGCTTGGACTATCTCAAGCAGTGTATCAAGGCGACGGTCGATATGGGCGGCTCGGTCTTTACGGGCGTGACCTATTCCGCCATCGGACGAAAGATTACGGGAAGGCCCGGCGAGGCGTATTGGGAACGCGCCGCGTCGGTGATGAAGGAAGCGGCCCGCTATGCCCAGGATCATGGCGTCACGCTGGGGATCGAGGCCATCAATCGTTACGAGACCTTTCTCGTCAACACGACGGACCAGGCCTTAGCCCTGATGGAGCGCATCGACGAACCCAATGTGCGGGTACACCTCGACGCCTACCACATGAATATTGAGGAATGTGATTTCTACGCGCCGACGAAGAAGGCCATTCCCCATCTTTGCCATTTTCACCTGAGCGAAAGCCACCGAGGAACGCCTGGGACCGGTGTCGTGGATTGGGATGGCATCTACAAGGCCCTTGGCGAGGCGAATTATCAGGGCATCGTTGGGATGGAATCCTTCGAGAGCGTTTCACCGGCCATGGCCGCGGCCACGTGCATGTGGCGCTCTCTCGCGGAATCGAGCGACCAACTCCTGCGTGATGGATTGGCCTATCTGAAATCCCTTGAGCCGAAGTACTATAGTTAGCAAAGAGGCTCGGGTGGGGCAACCCCCTCGGAGACAACAAAACAACATGCTCCAATTTATATGTCCAACGTGCAAACAGGTGCTCCCTATTGCCCCAAAATATCTGGGTCAACGGGGAAGCTGTAATAAATGTGGCACCAAGATTGCCCTTATCGGTTCGCCCAATGACCCCGCGCCCCAGGCCGCGAGTCTGGTCGAAGACATGCCCGCCGCAAAATCCGACGAACCCGCTTCCGAAGCCCAATTGGAGTATTTGCGCCGTTTGGGGGCCAAAGAGTCCCAGCTCCTCGGCTTGGACAAAGACACCGCCTCGGACCGTATCGATGTCCTCAAGGCAGAGCACCGCAAGCAAGCGCCGCCTACGGAGAAACAACTGGCTCACCTGGCGCGCCTCGGTGCGCCGCCCGCCCGTATCGAAAAGGTCATCAGCCAAGCAGATGCCTCAGCGCTGATTGAGACCATGCACCTCAACCCAACTCGGATGCAAATTGAGTTGCTCCAGAAGCTCGGCGCCACGGGTGCCCAAATCGCCCGCACGAAGTCCAAGGCCGATGCCTCGGATTTAATCGAAGAGCTGGAGGGGGAGGAGAATTGAGAATAGTGAATAGTGAATTTAGAATGGCGAATAGTGAATTGCGGCAAGAGGTTCCAATTCTACATTCATCATTCTAAATCATAGTTAATCCACCGGCTCTGCCGGTGAGAATTCATCAGGCTCTGCCGTTCCGGCGATAGTTGTTGGCATTCATACACTGGGCGGTGTGTGCCATGTTCTTTTAGTCCCGTAGGGACGACATATCGTAGCCTAGGCGTGAGTGAAGCGAACCCTGGGATAGCTCGAATGCAATAGATGTTTAACCCCGAAGGGGTGGCATAGAGGTGTTGGGAATGTGTCCTGATTTTTTATGCCACTCCTTCGGAGTTCAGCCCTTTGCGCACCGGTCTACCCAGGGTTCCGCTCGTACCTCGCTTCACCGCTGGGCTACGATATGTCGTCCCTACGGGACTAACTGCTTTGGCTTCGTACCTGAGTTTGACGAATCGGCCCCTTTTAGGGGCCCTCCTCATACCCCCGGCTCTGCCGGTGGTTACTGATTTCTAACTTCTGCGCAGCATCTGCGCCAAGCGTAGCAAACAGGCTCTTCCATCCACCGGTTTCGCCAGCAAACCCTCGCAGAGTTCTTGCAACTCCTCGTCCGTCAGCACTTGGGTTCCGAGGGCGCTGCGGTGGCGCATGTCCTGCCGAAATGCGCCCAAGAGTTCCCCCGCGTACTGGGGTTCGCATATTTCCTTTTTGGGCTTGCCGCGCCCGACTTGGTCCAGCGCTTTTTTCAGGCGTTCCTTGATACTGCCTTTGAGGCCCTCGTTTCTGAAGGTGCCTTCGTTTGCCATGTGAACGGTCACGGGGTCCTTGAGCCGGGGGAGGAGCCAGCTTTCCAGTTCCTGCTCCAGGATGCCGCCGAGGATAAATTCTTCTGGCGGGGCCTGGGTTCCGCTCTTGAGGAGGCGAAGGAATTTTTTGGATTCTGCGCCGAAGGCCTCCCAGTCGGGGAGCCAGTCGTCGAGGCACTGGCCGACCGTATCGGCCAGGCTAAAGGTGACGGAAGCCTCGGCCTCCGCGATTTCTATTTCGATGGTGCCTTTATGGTGTTTGATGGCCCGTTTCAGCAGCGACGTGTGAAAGGAGTCAACAATAGAACCCGCTGCGGAACTCAGGCTGACCATGCCTGTGGCTTCCCGCGTTGATCCGTCGTATTCCACCAGGGCCTCCAAGGTGCCACCATCCGGCATGGCTTCAATGGCCCACGCGAAGAGGTTGGAAAAAAATCCCTGCATTCGGACACGATTCAGCGGCAATTGGGGAAAAACCTCGCCGAAACTGTAGCTGTGGACCACGCCGCCCTGGCCCAACGCCTTTTCGTGCTCCCCAAGGCCCTCGGTGTAGACGCGCTCCAAGTCCATCATGGCCGATGGCGCGGTGTCTTCCAACAGGGCCAACGACTCCTCCGCTCCTTCGAGGGAAGTATCCCGGCCGATACAGGCTGCGACTTGGGCGGCCAGTTCCAAGGGCTCTGGCGGCATGCGCATGCCATGGAGGCGCATCTCCACGCCATTTTCCGTGCGGTCAATGCGGCCCCCAGAGGTGGCCAGGGTCCAGCAGTCGCTCAGCTCTTCCAGGGACATGGGGAATCGCTCCGCATAGCGAAAATGTTCGGGTACCTGGCCCGGCCCGGCAAAGGAAATGCTCATGCGGGGAATCATATCGCCGTGTTCTTCCGCCTCGTAGATCTCCACCACGAGAGTCGTTTTTGGGTCCCGCTCAATGGCCTTCAGTAGCGCGGCGACACAGGCCGACATGCGGGCGGGATCACCCACCCGTTCATCCCGCACATGTTCGACATGAATGGTAAAACTGCTTGGCGGAAAGTGGGCGACGAAAGTCTGGAAGATATTTTCGGGGTGGTATAGTTCGAGGTCGGCATCGGTGAAGAGGGTTGCATAGTCCCGTGCCGCCTTGAGGTGGGTGGTGGAATTGCGCTCCACGGCATCGGCCAGAACGGGTTCCAGATGGGTGGCGACGGTCTGGGCAGAAAACTGGGGGGTGGGCATGGGTACTTCCTCCTTCGTGCGGGCAGTGTACGACACCCGTTCCATTCCTTCAAGGCGTGGGGTAGCCGTTGAGTATGTGGAGCCGTGTTGCATGCACTTACCTCGGAAGGCGCCAAACTTCATAAAGAACACCCCAAGGGTGCCACCTACACGCGCAGCCGGTTCCCGGCTAAGCTTGTGGGTGCGGGTTTGCGAAAATTGACCGTCGGTACCGAAACGCGTATCGCCAACACCCTCGAAGTAGTTCCTCGCACTAAGTTCCTTGCACCCCTAAGTTTCTCTGGGGGATTCGCACCCACAAAGCCGCTCGTTCCTCACGTCTGTGCAGGTGACACCCTCGCCGCTTCCCTTGTGAATGCTTAACTCCAGCAAAAACCATCATGGGACGTGAACCTCCGCGCCACAATGCGATACCATGGGCCGATGACTGCCCCCCGACTCCATCTGACCGAAGGCATGCGCCGATTCTTGGACTACCCCAAGTTTACTGATGCCACGCGCATGTTGATTTTGGACACGGGCTATTTTTTTGACAAGAGCTGGTGGCGTGCCGCCGAGGAACTGGGCTGGGAGGTTGCTACGGTACCCTCCGTTATCGCGGGCAGTTTGACGCGGGACGATGTTGCCGCGTTGTTTCGCACGCTGGCCGAGTTCAAGCCCGACTTCGTGTTGACTTCCAACTACGCGGGGATGGATGCCGTCGGCTTGTTCGCCCGCTTCTTTAACGACGCGAAAATGCCCTATGTAAGCTGGTTTACCGATACGCCCCGGATGATCCTTTTTAATCGGACCATGTATGTCTCGGAGTATGCGGTGGCGGCCACGTGGGAGAAGGCCTACGCCCCCCATCTGGAGGCCTACGGTTTTTCTCATGTGCATTACATGCCCTTGGCCACCGACCCTGCGATTTTTGATGGATCGCCGCCCAGCGATTTTGACAGGGACCTGGCCTTTGTCGGTAACTCCATGCTGGTTCAGCTTGCAGAGGCCCTGGAAGCGCACCGCGATCTTCCCCAGGTGGTGGCCGCCGTGGAAGCCGCCTTAAACGAGGGTCGCGTCACCAAGGCGGCCTACACCGAGGGTATTTCGAGCATAATCGGCGAGGCCCTGTACGACTCCCTGAATGAGTCGCAGCGGCGCAACGCGGAACTGCTGATGAATTACGAAGCGACCTCCCAGCAGCGCGTGAATTTGGTGAACTATCTGCTCCCCATGGGCATTGAGGCACGGGGGGATGGCAGTTGGCAAAGGATACTGAGCGGTTATGAGTCGAATCTGGGTTATTTTGACGACCTGGCGCCCTTTTATCGTTCCACAGCCATCAATTTGAACAACACCAGCCTCCAAATGCGCGATGCCGTGAATCAGCGGGTTTTTGACTGTCCCGCAGCGGGGGGCTTCCTGATCACGGACAATCAGCCGGATCTTCATGACTTGTTCGATGTGGAGAAGGAGGTCGTCACCTACGATTCCCTGCCCGAGCTTGGAGAGAAGATACAGTACTACCTCAAGCGGCCCGAAGAACGGGCGGCCATCGTTGAGCGCGCGCGTGCGCGTGTGCTTTCCGAACATACCCACCGGCACCGTCTTCAAGGCCTGGAGGCCTACTTAAAACCTCGCTTCGGCGTTAAGGGCCTGCACGTTGTTTGATGATCTCACACCCCGCGCCCGGCGCGTGATTTATATGCTTCCCGCATGGGTTGCCTTCCTGTTTCTCCTTGCCATGTATGGGCGCTACGCACTGGATATGCCCTATTATGACCAGTGGGAGTTGGTGCCCCTTCTGGAGAAGTTATCGGACGGCTCATTGCGGTTGAGTGACCTGTGGGCGCAGCACAATGAGCACCGGCTGATTTTTCCACGGCTCCTCATGCTATTCCTTGCACACCTCAGTGATTGGAACATCTATTGGGAGCTTGCTGCGAATTTCATCCTCGCCGTGGCGACCTGGCTGTGTCTTTGTGTGCTCATTCGGCGCAGTAGCGCACGGGTCCACGAGGGGGAGAACGGCCCCGTCTACATGGTCATGACGTTGCTCGTGTTTTCCCTGAGCCAGTGGCAGAACTGGTTCCTCGGCTGGCAGCTTCAGGAGTTCATGAACGTGCTCGCTGTGGTCATCACACTGGGCTGCCTCACGTGGCAGCGCTACACGACCTTCGGCGTGGCCGTGGCCATGGCGTCGGCTATCGTGGCGACCTACTCCTTCGCGAACGGAATCCTCCTGTGGCCCATCGGCGTTGTTTTGCTGGTCCTGCAGCGCAAAGACCGGACAGGCCTTTTGTTCCGCGAGATGGCGGCTTGGGTGATGATGGGGGTCATGGTGATCGCCTCCTACCTCAACGGCTATCAGACCCCGTCCTATCACGCTCCCTTGTCCGACGCCCTGGCCCAGCCCCTTCATTGCGTGCTCTATCTGCTGGCGTACCTGGGGCAGCCTCTGGGCAACATTGATGTCGTGTTGGCCATTTGCATGGGTGGCCTGGGCCTGTTGGTCTGGGCGGTGACCTTGTTTCAGCTCCTGGCCTATCGCGTACCGACTTCAGCCATGCTGCCCTGGGTGGGCATGGCCCTCTACGCGCTCGGCACGGCCACCATAACGGCTTTGGGTCGGGTCGACGAAGGACTCGAACAGGCCCTGAGTTCGCGCTACGTCACCATGGCAAACCTGCTCTGGCTGCCCGTGGTCATTCAGCTCTACTGGGTTGCCCAGATATGCGAGGGACGGCTCATTCGTCGACTGCTTCCCGCGAAGGTGACGCTTATCTGTATCGCCCTGTTTTTCGCGTCCCTCGTGGGGGCTTACCGCTGGACCGAACGCTACAATGCCTACAGCGCCCTCCGCACCGAGCTTCTAATCGGCAACAACCTCGACCGTCTGCGCACGCTCTACCCGCCTGCACCGGAGGTGTTGCTGGAACGCCGGGTCTTTCTGAAGAAACATGAGCTCAGTATCTTTAAGCCGGGGGGCGGGGAAGAGTAGGGGATGCTGGGACTGTACGGGGTGGCTTTGCTCGTGCTGCCTCAGTTTCAGACACCCTGTTCCCGGTGGAATTGGGTTTTGCACTTTTTTGTAGAGATCCACGTCGGGTGCCACGGGTAGGCCTCTCAGGGCTTACCCGTGTAAATTCCAAGAGCAAACTATCCAGCTTCAGGGGCCTCCCCGGCGGTTCTACACGGGTAAGCCCTGGCGGGCCTACCCGTGGCACCCGTAGCGTTGTTTTATGATGAGAGGAGCCTGGATTTGATGGAGGAGATTTTTCGTTTTTCGTTCTGCACAGGTGTCTCGCCTGTGATGGACACGCACCAGCCAGAAAAACCTTCCCCAATCAAAAAGTGCCGAATCCATTTCCTCAAAATCACCCCAAACCTTGGCGGGATCAGGAAGTCAGAGTTTTCATACGACCCATAAGCCCCATACGACTCATTGGGTAATAAGCCACGTTCACACAAAAAAATCCCCCGGAGAAAACTCCGGGGGGTGATTGTAAAACAATGAATGGGCGTTGGCCTAGCGCTTCGAGAACTGGAAGCGTTTGCGGGCACCGGGCTGTCCGTACTTCTTGCGTTCCACCTCGCGGGCATCCCGGGTAAGGAGGCCAGCGGAACGCAGGGCGGCCTGAACGTTCTTGTCATTTTCCAGCAACGCACGGGCAATGCCGAGACGGAGGGCGCCGGCCTGGCCGGAGATACCGCCGCCTGCGCAGAGCGCACGAACATCGAAGGTGCCGGACGTGCCGGTGGCTTCGAAGGGCAGGTTGGCAAGGGTTACAAGCACGTCGCGCTCAAGGTAGTCCCGCACTTCTTTGCCGTTGACGACAAACTTTCCGGTGCCGGGCTTGATGCGGACACGGGCTGTGGCCCGCTTCCGGCGACCGACGGCAACAATTTCGTTGGTGTTCTTATCAATCACGATTCGCGGTCTCCGGCTTACTTAACGTCGTAAGGTTTGGGGTTCTGGGCTACGTGGGGGTGTTCCGTGCCTGGATAGACCCGGAAGTTCGTGGCCAGCTTGCGGCCCAGGCGATTGTGGGGCAGCATGCCCTTGATCGCCAAGGACATGGCACGCTCGGGAAAACGCTCCAGCATTTCGCCGTAGCTGATTTCCGTAAGACCGCCGGGGTAACCGGAGTGACGGTAGTACATCTTATCCGTCATTTTCTTGCCGGTGACCCGGGCCTTTTGGGCGTTGATGATGATGACATGATCGCCGCAGTCCATGGAAGGCGTATATTGGGGCTTGTGTTTGCCACGAAGCAGCTTGGCAGCCTCGACGGCAACCCGTCCAAGGACTTTTCCTTCGGCATCAATAATATGCCAATCTTTCTTAACTTCGCCCTCTGTGGGCACATAAGTCTTCACAGACTTGCTCCTCTAGCGTCTAGTTTGCACGCAGTTGTGGGGGGGACAGCGCGCAGAAATGTAACGGAGCAAGGATTTTAGCAAACTGGTTGCCGACATGTCAAACCCCAGGCAGGCTTAACTCGCTGATTGGCGCGGGCTTAGCTTCCGTTGGCGCGGCTCGCGAACACGGGGATCCAGTGTCGTTTTTTGGGACTCCTATCATATCTGTGCGAATGACGTATAGTTGAAAATTGGCAGGCGCTGGTTAAGCCTCAATCCTGTCGGACGTGCCGCACGATCACGAGGTACGAGGGTTCGTGCGCTTGGAGAAACAGGGCTGTGCGCTCCCAAGGCTCAGCGTTCCTTGTCCGGCCGCACCAAAATGTCTGAGGCTCGTCTGCTGACATTATGGTACAAGAATCGAGCCAGAGTCGCCACGCTACAGGATAGCCCTTATACAGCGGCTTCTCCCGGCGCGGGCAGGGGCGGAAGGTGTCGGCAAGCGCCCTTTTTTAGCACCGTATAGTCACGGGTAACAACTATTTGACACCCCTCCCGCACACCGACAACGGGTTGTGCTGCATTGGGCTTGGCACCCGTCGGTGGCCTTTGTTTGGGCAAGGCTACCTGGATGAGGTGCAGTCCCAGCCTCAACCCAATTCCAACATCCTTCCCGGTTAAAAAGGAATCTCCGGGTGCCACGGACAAGCCCCGTGGGGCTTGCCCGTGCGGACCATGAGAGTTCGACCGGAAACTCGCTTCTTGTCTGTGGATATGCTTTCCAAGCACGGACAAGGGCTATCGCCCCTTGTTCGTGGCACCCGTAGCGGCCCCTGAACGCTTGCACACCATACACCGTCTTGGACAATCAATGTATCACCACAAACACGACGTACGTTTTCGACACCCACCGTGCGCGTTATGTCGGGCTGGAAAGCCCAATCCCCTTGGCCGTGGCACCCGACGGCTTTTTTTTGGTTCATCCGGTTCAATGTTATTTGTATTTGTTGCTTTACAGGGCCGAAGGTCCGGGTTCATACCAGCCTGGGGCAACGCCCCAGGTTTCTGGATGTAGCTATTCCACAGGGCTGAAAGCCCGTTTCATACCAATCAAGAGGCCCATTTTCCGCTGGATTATGGGCCGGGCCTTCAGCCCTGAATTCTGTCTGATTTGAGACCTGGGGCGTTGCCCCAGGCTGATATAAAACGCACCTTCGGCGCTCAACGACGAGGAAAAAACACAGTCAAAGAAAGTCGCTCTGAACTACACCGTACCCTTGAACCGGAAGAACCTTTTTTCTCATATCGTACTCGTTTGCATTATCTCACATCTTTTATATACAACCATAAACACGTGCATTTTGCAACGCAGCGGTCCGATGAAAACGTATCGCTATTCTGATGGCAGTGTTCCAGTGACCCTGAAAGTTGCGGCCTGTGAATGGATAAGGAACGACCTTCAAACTCGGGAGCTTCACCATGAAGATACGCCATAATTTTGTCGCTATGCTGACACTGATTGCGTCGGGGGGGCTCGTTGCAGCGCCTGTCCACGCTGCGGACCGGGAATGGTCGGGCACGCAGATTCGCAAGCTGGGGTTGGAGGCGCGATTGGATGGGGTCAATCGGGATGCCATTCTTCGTCAACTTTCGGAGGGGATGGAGACCCTGCCGAAGGCGCGTGTTCATGAACTGCAAGGGGATTTTCAATATGCCCTGCTGCTTCAGTGCGACCCAGAAATCTACGCCACCCTGGCCCCCGAAACCATCGAAGGGGTGGACGCGGCACTGGAAGGACTGTTTGATTTTGAGGATATCGACCGGGATACCCACTGGGAGCCGCTCATTTATGCCTATGGTTTTTTCAACCGCGATGTGGACCCGGAAGCGATTGAAAAAGTGTTGTCCCGATGGGCATCCCTGTCCGACAAGGAAAAGGCGCCCCGGTATCCCACCTATATTCACGTCATAGATGCCGTGTGCAAGCCCCTCAGCATGGGTTCTGTCGGCGATAAACAGCGGACCCGCGAGGCCATGATGCTCGTCCTGCCCGCTCTCAAGAGTCTCTTCACGGCCAAACCCAAGCCGGGAACGGCCTTCCACGGCCCAAGCCATGCCTGCTTGATTCTGGGGCCTTTGTATGACCGCTGGAGCGAGGATCCCAATCTGGGACCGTTGGTGGTCGAGCACCTTGGCGACCGCGAGGCCTTTGAGGCCCTCCTGCAAAGCCAGTTGGCGGGTGCGCAGGAAAAACCGGATTCGCTGTCCGCACTGGAGCGTCGTTACTATTTTTACGTCGGGAGCTACCTGGCGAACACCCTGGCGCGGCAAAATGTGCGATCCGCCGTGCCCGCGCTACGGAAGTCCTTGGCGCTTTACGAGGGTAATGGGGGTAATAAACGTGTTAAATCCTATACCCAACGGGCCTTAGTGGCCTTGGGTGACGATGAGGCTCGGGCACAATTCGAGAAGAGCCTGGCAGATTCCCAGTCCAACGGGCAGGCCGTGAAAACCTTGGTCTGGCTCTGCAGGAATGGCCAGGACGAAACCCGGGAGTATGGTCAACTCCTGTTAGGAAAATACCTGAAGTGTCCGCCAGACGATTCCCTGGAGGCGTATTTCCAGCAGCAGCTCGATTTGTAGCGGTAGACGTGCAGACTTTCCAGTCCGCACCAAAGGCAGCGTGATGTGAGCAAAGGCTGCCCGTGTTTTTTCATGATCGACATGCATCGTCTGACACGAAGCGTGCTTTGTGGCGGGCCGCTCATATCGCCCAGTTCGGTTAGTCTAACCGGAAGGTAGAAGGGGGCTACACGGCCCGTAGTTCCGCGTGGGCGCGTTTCTTGGGCTTGGGGCGCATCTTGAAGGCCACGTCCACATCCATGGCGGTCAGGCAGCGGAAGAGACGGTCCAGGGTGTAGCCGCTGAGACGACCGCACACGATGTTGGACACCTTCTGCTTATCGATGCCCATGCGCTTCGCCGCTTCCTTCTGGGTAATCCCATGGCGCTCGATGGCCTCCTGAATCTGGCGGGCGGCATCGGCCTTGAGTTGTCTCAGCTCTGGGTTGGGCAGCCCAAGATCAGCAAAGACGTTGCCGCAACTTTCGGTGTATTCCGTGGGGGAATCCATAGCACACGTTCTCCTTTCTGCGCGTGGTGGCACGTTCGGGGCTATTTCCCGAAATCCTTCCGTGCCTGTTTCAGCCGGGACTTAACCAAGTCAATTTCCTTTTTTGGAGTTGCGATGCCCTTGGTGGATTTCTTCTGAAAGGCATGGAGCACGATCACGTGCCCGGCAATCACGGTGGTATAGACAACGCGGTAGGTCCCATCGGCGGCCCGGCTCACAATTTCAATGACACCTGCACCGCCAAAGCCTTTCAGGGGCTTGGCCTTTTCGTGCTTGGTGCCGTATCGGGCATTGTACAGCGCCTGGGCGACGACATCGCGGACGCTTGCGGGAAAGCGCTGGAGTTGCTTCGCCGTACCGCCCATAAAAACAAGCCGCCTGATGGGAAGATTGCCTTCGTTTTCCTTGACCATGACGGGCCTTTCCCTGCGTCTTGCTGTTACGGAGAGAAGTATACCAAATATGGTATAGCAGGTCAAGCGAGCGATGTACGTATCCGATTGCCACCGCTTCCAGAAATGGCACAATAGCCCTGTTTTCAGGTCCCGCGTGCAGTATTTTCCCTGTAGTTGCGACGATCCAGGCCGACCAGCCCTATCAGCCCATTGGATGCGGTCCTCCCCGTGCCTAATGCTGGATGGGACGGCGCATTAGCCGACACAAACCAACATCATCGCGCCTGTGTTATGGGCGTAGGTTGGCCTTCCCGGCTCTTCTTGCGCCTGTTACGAGGGGTATTTGAAGCGATGAACCCTTGTGATGGCCTGTGTAGCGATGGTCAATGCTTCGGAAGCCTCCCATGATGCAACGAAACAGAGGCGTAGGGCCGTTGGTATGTCTGGTTCCCGCCCCGCCCTCCTTTCGCCCTTCGAGGCATAAGCAAGACAGAGAGCACGAGTACCAGCACAAACATACATGGGGATTTTCAAAAACTAAGCGGACTAAAGGCAAGGTACCCCCCAGGGGGGACTTCGCTTCACTCACAGGCATAAAAAGCACCTGCCTCATAAAATTTCTGGGATTTTTTGCCCGTACTTTTCTAAGGAAATAGGGACAGTCACTTATATTGGCAAGTTTCCGCCCAGCTCTTGACTTGATGCCATGGCTTGCCCCAGCGCAATTTTATTTTCCTCTTTTCCGGCGAGGGGGGAGTGATGACTACGCGGTCCCCAAAACCGCGCCTCAGCTATTGCCCGATGAAACGATGCAGGAGGGGGCGAGCGGACATATCTTTTTTCCGCATCTGGTTAGGACTAACCGGACCGTAGCGAGTCTATGAGGCGCCCCCCAAAAACAAGAACACCCGCTACAGCGCAATGCTGAAGCGGGTGGAAGTGATACAAAAAATGGTCGGGGTGAGAGGATTCGAACCTCCGATCTCTCGCCCCCCAGGCGAGCGCCTTAAGCCGGGCTAGGCCACACCCCGACCGAAAGTGGTCGGTTATTCGTTGGAATCGAGGAGGGTCAACATGCTCCGAACTTCGCTTTCGATGCGATCAACCAAGTCAATTGCTTCTTGCTGTGTTCGGGGGCGACCTTCGCCGTGAAGCTCCTGAGCTATCCGAATCTTTACACCGTCCAGCCCCATTTTCTCATGGCGCACGAGGTGTTTGATTCGGCGTACGATGGCTACATCTTTTTCAAGATAGTAGCGTCGATTCGCCCGATTCCGTCTGGGTTTCAACTGTGGTATTTTTTCTTCCCACTGCCGGAGCAGGTGGATGGCGACGCCGGTCATTTCACTGACCTCGCTGATGCGCAAGCGCCGTTCGGGAAGAGGCGTAATCATATAAAATTTCCCTGTCGTGATGCAAGCTGTTTTCGGGTAATTCTATCGTCTTTCGCCTGTGTTTGCGATTTTATCAGTCCAACGGCGACCCGTCTTGGGTCCATACGGTCAGATTGGTCAGATCGCGTTTTTTGTCGGCGGGGATAAACAAGGCGGCGATGAAGCCCACGGAGAACATAATGATGTGACCGATGATGCCCGTGTAGTAAAGCTCAAATTCTAGCATTTTCTCCAAGGGATACTTTAGCGCCTGGGTCAGAAAACCCCACTCAAGATTCTCGATAGCGGCCACGGTATCGGGGGAGATAACACCAACCTTCATCAAGGAACAAAAGAGGCTGAAAGCGACCGTGCATACGATGCCCGAAAAGATGGCCCGGCCATCACCAAGTTTGGTGAAGAAACCAAGGAGGTAGAGTCCCAACAAGCCCCCCGCAGCCAGCGCGGTCAGCGTCGTGGCGGTGTCCTGAAGGGTTTTTCCCTCATACATTTTGAATAGAATAGCCGAAAGAATCATGGTTACGCCCGCAGCAGCAGCGAAGTAACGGGCCGCCTTCAGATAGTGAGCATCATCGGCATCCGTCTTAATATGGCGACGATAAATGTCCACCACCCCCACAGTGGATACCGAACTGATGCTGGAGTCCAAGGAGGACATGGCTGCAGCCATCACAGCAGCGATCACAAGCCCGGATATGCCTGGAGGCAGCACGTTTAAGATGAAATAGGGGAGGATGCCCTCGGCGGCTTTGCCATTTGCGCCGACCAGCATGTCGAGCGATTCCTGGGTCGGAAACGCCTGATAGAAAACATAGAGGGCCGTGCCGAGGAACATAAAGTAACCCCAGATCGGAATACTGGCAACGCAGCAGATCCACATGGCCTTGCGCGCGTCTTTTGCCGAGCGAGACGCACAGTAGCGCTGTACGATATTCTGGTTGGTGCTGTATTCAAAAAGCCAGTTCGTCAGGCCCACCAACAGTAACATCGTGCCTGTCTTTTTGTAGAAGCTCAGATCCCAGTCCATCGGCAGCACGGTTATTGCGCCGCCGGTCCCGATTTCGACTTCAGAGAAACTGAACTTGTTATCGGCCATGCCCACGCGGATAATGTCACCGAACCCCCCAGGCAAGGCATCCACGATGAAATAGAGGCAGACGAAGCCACCGAAGAGCAGCACAAAGGTCTGGGCCACATCGGTCCACACCACCGCCTCGATTCCGCCCAGCACGGTGTAAAGGGCCACAAAGAGGCCACCCAACACAATGCATGTATACGTGTTCAAACCGGTGAGGTGGCTCACCAGCACCGACAGAAGGTAGAGAATCATGCCGAGACGGATAACCTGCGTAATCAGGAAGGCGATGGCCGCATAAAGACGTGTTCCAGAACCAAAACGGCCTTCCAGGTATTCATAGGCCGTGGTGACTCTGCCCCGGCGAAAAAAGGGCAGGAAGAATATAGAGGCGACCAGCACGCCCACCGGCAGAGTAAAGGTCAGCAAGAGCCGGAGGTAGGCGGTCTTATAGGCATCCGCAGGATAGGCGAGGAAGGACACGGAACTGATGGAGGTGCCTACCATGGACAGGCCGATGGCCCAGGCGGGGAAATTCCGGCCACCGAGGAAATAGTCCTCCGTGGTCTTGTTTTTCTTCATGGCAAAATAGATGCCTGCCGCCGTGATGGCACCAAAATAGAGCAGAATGACGAATATGTCCAACCCGCGAACGGTTACCTGTGCTGCCTCAGCAGCGCCTGCTGGATCCATGGTTCTCTCCAAGTTTTATTGAATTTGCAGTATTGAACAGTAACAAGGATACCGAATTGCAGTCAAGCACGAAATATGAGCGTTACGCCAGCGCACAATCATTGGGCGTGTTCTGCGCTACAGTTGGCCCCAGATGATGCGTGCCAGGAAGGTCGCACCCGTCGCTTGAGATGCCCGAGCGGCATCGGTGAATATGCCTTCTGACACGGTCACCCAGGTTTCGCCGCCCACGCGGACCACGCCAAAGTTGCCCAGGGTGGCGCCCCGTTCGGGTACGAGCACCTTCTCGGTCTTCCGAATGACTTGAAGGGTGTGGGGATTCACTTGGGCAATAAACAGGGGTGCCCGGTGCCGAAACAGGTGGTCGTTGTTGGCACCGCGCCGCGTGTAGCAAAGAAAAAGGCCGCCCGCCGGGGAAACAGCCCAGTGCTGCTGGGTGTTGTAACTGCCCAAATCCTCACCATCCTCAAAGGTCCAGGGCTTGAAGGGCGCAAAATTGAGCCCGTCTTTACTGGATGTCACGTAGGCCCGTTCATCGTTGCGGATGGTGAGGTAGAAGGTGTCTTGAAACTTGATGAGGGAGGGTTCGACAAGCCCCCGCACAACATCGAGATCCATCTCGTTGCCATGGCGCAGGTAGGTTAGATCCTTGCCATCGAAAGAAAACTGGGCCACCGTAACGGAGTGGGGGACTTCCTGCGAGGTGGCGTAGTAAAAAGGCAACAGCACCGTGCCATCGTCCAGGGCGACCCACTGTGCGCAGGCGGAACGGGCGACATCGAACTTGTCATCAAGGGGCATTTCCACCCGCTTCAGTTTTGACCACATTTCCGTTTTGGGATCGTATACGGAATAGGTGGTCTGGTGGGCACGTTTGATGTCCGCCAGTTGTTTGCCCTCTGAGGAGTAGCGCACCTCCGCACCAACATTCAGCACCGTTTCCGTTGCGGCATGCCAACCGGGCGTCATGTCGGCTGGCGATACCTTGATGCCCTTTCCAGCGTCCACCCAAGCCAATTCGGCGGGCGTGTTGATTGCTGACCACGTCTTTCCGCCGTCATAGGTCGTCTTGTAGCTGAGTCCAGAATAGTAGTCGGAGAGAAAGAGATGCTTTTGAAAGGTCATAATAGCGGCGGACTGGCCGTCTTTGCCTTGGCCGGGAAGAGGAGATACCCGTGGATGAAACCACAGGTAGTCGCCGCCCTTGTACTCCATAATCGTGCTGAGTTCCACCGCGTAGGGAACGACGTTCACGGTGGGTGATTCATCTGCGGCGTTGGCTTTCAGGCCCATGATGACCAGTAGGCTGAACATTAAAAGTGCGTTTATTATGGGGCGCATGGTTCAATTCCTCTCGATACTATTATCTACCGTTCTTTTTGTTTTCTTTGTGCTCTCTGCGTTCTTTGAGGTCAGTCGTGGTCGTCGGAAAAGAACCCGGGCCAACACGGCCTTGCGGCCCGCGTCGTCATTGTCGTATTGGAGGGCCGTCTTCGCATCCTGCTCGGCATCGTCATACTGCTTGAGTTCGAGCAGACTTTCCGCCACCATCCGCCGGAGGGGCACGTTCTCGGGAGAGACGTTCAGGGACTCACGCAAGGCGCGAAGCTGTTTTTCCTTGGGATCCATGGGCATTCTGGTCCTGCTGCTGAAACATCAAAAATAGGCTTGGCGGGCAGCCCCGGAATGGCGGGTGCCCCCGTGACGTAATCACGGTAGCACGGGCGGGGCTGGTTGCTCAAGGTAGCTTCGGAATCGTTCACTGCACGTTGTTGTTGGTGGCACCAATGCATTTATATTCTCCTTTGAGGAGGGGATTATTTTCGGCCCTTCGGGGCGTTTTATCCGTGTTTTATGCCAAGTCACTTATGTGGCGTTTCTGTATTGCGAATAGGCCTGATAGGGCATCCAGCATCGGGATAATTTTATCGTTCCGCAGGGAGCCGAACGAACTTTTGTACCCGATGCACCGGGCTGTTTTCATCCACGTCTCCGACATACAGGTTGCCCTCGTTGTCAAAGCCCATGCCATGCATCCAATCCAGATGGCCCGGTTCCAGTTCGCCGTCTTTGGCCAGCGGGAATCCCCACAGTTCCAGTGCACGCCCGGTGACATCAAAGCGCATCAGAATCTGGTCGTGGGGCGGATTGCCAAGGTTGCCCCGCTCCGTCCAGCGGGCCGGTGTGGATCCACAGACGAAAATGTCATCGGTCGGCGTTATATGGATTCCCCAGGGATTGATCAGGTTGCGCCATTGTCCGAGGGATTTTCCCGCTTGGTTGAATATCTGAATCCGCCCGTTGTTGCGCTCACAAACATAGAGTAACCCTTTCGAGTCCATGGCGATACTGTGGGGCTGGCTTAGTTGCCCCGCGTCTACGCCCAAGCCGCCAAAGGATTTTACGAAGTTGCCGTCGCGGTCAAAATGAACGACCCGGTTGTTGCCGTAGCCATCACTGACAAACACGTCGCCCGTGGGCGACACCGCCACGTCCGTGGGGCCGCTGAGATGGCTTTCGTCGTCCCCTGCTTCGTCCGGCGTACCCAGTGTCAGCAGTAGTTTGCCTTCTTGTGTGAACTTCCGTACCAGGTGTCGCCGAAAATCCGTCGTCCAGACGTTGCCCTCGTGGTCAATGCGGAGGTAGTGTGGTCCTTTGAACAAACCGTCGCCCCAGGAGAACAGAAAGTCGCCCGCAGGGCTGTACACTTGCACGGGTGGATCCGCACGGTTGAAGAGCCACACGCGCCCTTTCGAGTCCACCGTCACCCCGGCAATTTGGTCCAAGTGAATGTCGATGGGAACCTTCGGCCAGTCCGGGTCCACCGCATAGCCCGCAATGAGGTTGATTTTCGGGTACCGGTCTGCTGCGGTCGCGGTAAAGGAGAAGGCAAGGACGAGCAACAGCGCCGCAACGGGATAGACCAAGCGGTGGGTTGTAGGGGGGTGAGTAGAAAATTGCACGGGAGATTCCTTGTGGTTGACCAAGGCACCCATTGTAGGAGGGCAGCGTGCCCTATGCAACCGAAATATGGAGGAGAAATAGACCGCCCATCGTTCTGATTTGTGGTACACTGCAGGACGAATCAAGGAAGAATTGCGCTTGGGCGCAATGAGCAGAACTCAAAGGATTGAGTTTAATGGTCGGAATAGGATCCATAGGCGGTGGATTCTCACCCTATCTGGTGATGCCACCGACTCGTGCTGCTGAGACTTCGGGAGACGGTCTTGCGGGCGCATTGGGAAAGAAGTCGGGCTTGGGGGAGTTTTCTTCTGTAAACCCGGTGCGCAGCGAGGACTCGGAAGGGTCGTCGGGTATCGCAGGGGCTTCCGAAGAACTCTCGGAAGACGCTAAAAAAGAGGTCGTGGATCTCAAGCGTCGCGATGCCGAAGTGCGTCGCCACGAACAGGCCCACGTGGCCGCCGCCGGGCGCTATGCCAACGGCGGACCCCAGTTCGAGTTCACCACCGGGCCCGACGGGCGCCAGTATGCTTCGGGCGGCGAGGTCAGCATCGACGTAAGTCCTGCTTCCAGCCCGGAGGCCACCATCCAGAAGGCGCAGGTGATTCGCCGCGCTGCCTTGGCCCCTGCCGAACCGTCGGGACAAGACCGCTCCGTCGCCAACCAGGCGAGCAAACTGGAGTCGGAAGCGCGTCGTCAGCTCCAGGGGGCCCAGCAGGAAAAAGCTGCGGGTGACGAGGAGGACGGTGGCGCGGTGGAGGCGACCTCTGCGAGCGGGGCAGGGGGTATCCAAGTGTCCCCGCCGATTGCACGACGCGATTTTTCAGAATACACGCCTCAGCGTGGTGGGGGGAGTGGAAATGGTGGCGCTGCGGGTGTAGGGCGGCTTGACGTGTCGGTGTAGGTAAGATGGGTCATATGGGGCGAATGGGTCTTATGTTTTTTTGGAATATGCTTTTGATTTTGAGTTAGTCCGCTGTGTAGGGTTATTGTCGATAGCAACGGGTGATTCTGTTTTGTATACGACTCATAAGCCCCATACGACCCATAAGGTCAACTTGCAATGGCCGATCACGCTGGTTTTATTCCACCTCACGGAAACTACGAAGAACTTCTCTCCTATCAAAAGACCGAGGTAATCTACGACATCACGTTCCGGTTCTGCGATAGGTTTTTGCGTCGCGGAGATCGCACCGTTGATCAAATGGTACAGGCGGCGCGGGTCCGGTAAGCAGAACATCCTTGAGGGCACCAAGGCTTCCGGCACCTCCAAGGAAATGGAGGTGAAATTACGCAATGTTGCACGGGCCAGCCAAGAAGAGTTGCTGGCTGACTACCGCGACTTTTTGCGTGTCCGAGAGTTGCGGACTTGGCCTAAGGAATCGAAGGAAGCGCTTTATGTTCGGAAGCTTGGCAAGACCGCCCCGATAAATTACGAAACCTACCGCGAATTTGTAGAGACCCGCTCGTCCGAAGTCATTGCCAATATCGCGATCTGTCTCATACATCAGGCCAACTACCTCCTTGACCAACAGATACGACAGCTTGAGCGTGACTTCATGAACGAGGGCGGAATCAGAGAGCGGATGACCAGGGCGCGATTACAGCAACGGAACAGGAATCAGTGGGGGTAGGAGGGCGATGGGGCGTATGGGGCTTATGAGTCGTATGCCCTTGTGTGCGACAAGGGGGGACTCAGGGCTGCGTTTCAGAGAGGGTGTGTCGGCGCAACGATGGAGGCTTGGTTTCGCAAAATCATACGACCCATATGGCCCATCTTTTCAACAACCCAAAGCCCAATTTATTGACCGAACAACCTACCGCTTGGTAGAATACAACCAGAACTGAAACATACCTGACCTTCAGGGCATGGTGCAATTCCTGACCGGCGGTGAAAGCCCGCGAGCGCTTCGGCGCAGACACCGGTGTAATTCCGGGGCCGACGGTTAAAGTCCGGATGGGAGAAGGCTGGGATACGTCCGAGTACGTGAAAACGTATTGCAGGAGGTGTGTGTGCGTTGGCCGGTGGTCTCCGTGCGTGCGCAACCCGTGTACGCTTACCGTGCATCACGTTTCCGATGCGTTCGCCCTGTTGGTCTCTACCAGCAGGTTTTTTTTATGCCCTCGGACACAACCTATATGGAGCAGGCCCTCGCACTGGCTGCGAAGGGACTGGGCCGTACCTCGCCCAATCCCATGGTCGGTTGTGTGGTGGTGTCCGACAATCAGATGGTGGGGGAGGGCTATCACGAGTACGCTGGGGGACCCCACGCGGAGGTCAACGCCTTCCAGGATATTGCCCAGCCCCAGCGCAAACAGTTGACCGTCTACGTCACGCTGGAGCCGTGCGCGCACCACGGAAAGACCCCGCCCTGCGTCGATTTTCTTCTTCAGGAGGACATTGCCCGCGTTGTGGTGGCCATGGAAGATCCCAACCCCTTGACGGCGGGGAAGAGCGTCGCCAAGCTTCGCGATGCCGGTATTCAGGTGGATGTGGGGTGCTGCGAGGCAGAAGCCCGGCGACTTAATGAAGTATTTATAAAATTCATCACCACCGGTCGCCCTTTTGTTATCGCGAAGTGTGGCATGACGTTGGACGGAAAAATAGCATCCCATACGGGCCACTCGAAATGGATTACCTGCGAAGCGTCCCGCACCAGGGTTCACGAGATTCGGTCCCACGTGGACGGCATCCTCGTAGGCAGCCGGACGGTGATGCTGGATGACCCCAGCTTGACCTGCCGCCTCACGAACGGGTTTTCCAAGGACCCGACTCGTATCATTCTGGACGCGGGCGACTACCTCGACAGTAATCGTCGTGTTTTTCACCTCAACAGCGAGGCCGAAACGTGGATTGCGGTGTGTACGGACCGGGACTATCCCGAAGCCGATGAAGTGATTCGGGTGCCCCAACATGATGGCGGTGTAGATCTGGCCGCGTTGATGGACGCGTTGGGCGAGCGGGGCATCACGTCACTCCTGATCGAGGGCGGCGGCACGACCCACGCAGCGGCCTTTAAGGCGGGCATCGTGGACAAGGTAATGTTCTTCGTGGCTCCCAAGATACTTGGCGGGCGCGATGCCGTGTCTCCGGTCGAAGGGTCGGGCTTTGACACCGTTGACGAGGCTATTCAACTGGAACATATGACGGCCACGCCCATCAGCCAGGATTTATTGATAGAGGCGTATGTTCGTCCCTGAGATTAGTGTATTACTCTGGGAGAACCGCAACAAAAAAGACAATAAGCCGATGTCATTCCCACGAACGTGGGAATCCAGAACGCGGCAGGTGCACATCGTAACAGCACTGGATCCCCGCGTTCGCGGGGATGACGGTTCTGGGTTGTGGGCAACGTCCACGCTAGCGGAGAAGAAATTGTTTACCGGAATTATTGAAGAGATTGGTCGTATCGCTTCCCTGCGCGGTCCCGAGTTGTGTGTCGAGGCTACCACCGTGCTGGAGGGACTGGCCGAGGGCGACAGTATCGCCATCAACGGGGCCTGCATGACAGCGATTGCTTTCGATGCCACCACCTTTCGGGTGCAGGTGTCTCCCGAGAGTTTCGAGAAGACGACGCTGGGCAGCCTCGCGCCGGGCGATACCGTGAACCTGGAGCGCGCCATGGCGGCCAATCAGCGTTTGGGCGGCCATTTTGTTCAGGGCCATGTGGATGGCATGGGTGAAGTGGTCGGCATGGAGGAGCAGGGCGAGTTTCAACTCTGGCATTTTCGTGCGCCTGCCGAGGTTGCCCGTTATCTAATTCCGAAAGGTTCTGTCGCGATTGACGGAATCAGTCTCACCGTTGTTAACCCCATAGAAGATACCTTCAGTGTGGCGATCATTCCCGCCACCTTGGAAAAAACCGTGTTGCCCCAGCGGAATACTGGGGCCAAGGTAAATATGGAAGCTGACATGATCGGCAAACATATCTATCATTTCATGCACCATGACAAGCAGGAGACCTTATCCATGGACTTCCTGCGTGCGCATGGCTTTGCCCAGGAGAAGTAAGTGCTGAGTCCCATACCTGAAATAATCGAAGAACTCCGCGCCGGGCGCCAGATTATCCTGATTGACGATGAAGATCGGGAAAATGAAGGCGATCTCGTTATCGCAGCCGACAAGGTGACGCCCGAAGCTATTAACTTCATGGCCCGATTTGGCCGTGGCCTTATCTGCATGCCGATGACCGAAGCGGCGTTGGACCGGCTGGATCTGCCGCCCATGACCCAGCGGAATACCTCCCCCTTCAACACGGCCTTTCACCTCTCTTTCGAGGCCAGTGCCGGTGTCACCACGGGCATCAGCGCCGCCGACCGTTCGCGCAGTGTACAGGTCGCCGCCAACCCCGATACGCGGCCCGAAGATCTGGTGCGGCCCGGCCACATGTTTCCCCTCATGGCGCGGGAGGGCGGCGTCCTTGTCCGTGCGGGCCAGACCGAAGGTTCGGTGGACTTGATGCGCCTCGCGGGCTTGCACCCTGCGTCGGTGATCTGCGAAATCATGAACGACGACGGCACCATGGCCCGCCTGCCCGAACTCGAAGTATTTGCCGAAGAGCACCAATTGAAGATTTGCTCCATACAGGCGCTGATTGAATACCGCAGGCTGAACGAAACCCTTGTGCATCGTGCTGCGGAGACGATTTTGCCCACGGAGCATGGGACCTTTCAGCTTATTGTCTACGAAACAGATGTGGATGACTACGAACACCTTGCGCTGATAATGGGGGATGTTGAGAAGGCGGATGCGCCCCTCGTTCGGGTGCATTCCGAATGCCTCACGGGCGATGTGCTTCATTCGCTTCGCTGCGATTGCGGCGAGCAGTTGCACCAGGCGATGGCCCAGATCGCCGAGTCAGGCTGTGGTGTCCTTGTTTACATGCGTCAGGAAGGGCGGGGTATTGGTTTGGTGAACAAGATTAAGGCCTACGAACTTCAGGATCAGGGAATGGACACCGTCGAAGCGAATGTCCATCTTGGATTCGACCCCGACCCGCGTGAATATGGATTGGGTGCGCAAATTCTGGATAACTTGGGGATATCGAAAATGCGGCTCTTGACCAACAATCCGGTGAAGCAGACGGGCTTGGAGGGCTATGGGCTTGAAGTGACGGAACTCGTCCCCATTGTGATACCGCCCAATGTGGTGAACGCCCGTTATCTGAAGACGAAGCAGGAAAAGATGGGACATTTGCTGAAATGACTCGCATCAGCCCTCGGATACCCGTACAATGAATACATAGCTGGTCGGATGGCGGCCAGGCAGAATTCGGCCCCGGTAGAAAGGGTAGCAACGATGAGTGAACAAGAAGAACACCACGGACTCGTTTCCATTCACGCGTGCGGACATGACGAGGAGGCCAACGTTGTGATCGCGTTCCTTTCGGAAAATGGAATTACCGCACGGTTGGAGACCGACCTGCCCCACAGCGTATTACCGGTCAGTTCCGACTGTGAAATCTACGTACACGAAGATGACGCCGATGCCGCGCGAAAGCTCATCGCGGATCAGCTGAAAAAAAGTGAAGACGCAACCGACGCCCAGGCGTAGGGAATAGCGCGACAAGGAGTCGTACATGCCTAATATAATAGAAGGAAATTTTCAGGTGTCGGGGAAGAAGGTGGCCCTGGTGGTTGGGCGTTTTAATGCCTTTATCACCAAGAACCTTGCCGAGGGCGCGGTGGATACCCTCGTGCGCCACGGAATCGAAGACAGCGCCATCACGCAAGTATGGGCACCCGGTGCCTTTGAGATTCCCCTGGTGGTCAAGAAATTGATCGACAAGGGAGGCTTTGATGCCATCATCGCCCTTGGTGCGGTCATTCGTGGCGCAACGCCTCATTTCGACTATGTGGCCGGTGAGGCCGCCAAGGGAATTGGTCAATTGGCGCTGCAGGCCGATATCCCCGTGCTTTTTGGCGTATTGACCACCGACAGCATTGAGCAGGCCATCGAACGCGCCGGTACCAAAGCGGGAAACAAGGGCGCGGATGCCGCCATGGCCGCCCTCGAAATGATGAGCCTGATGGAGCAGATCGACCGTGGTTAACCCCAAAGTACGGCGGCGTGGCCGTGAACGCGCACTTCAGTTCTTGTTCAGTTTGGATTTTACCGAGTACACGGTGGAAGATAAGCTGGAGGACTTCTGGAATATCAATCCCGCACGGCCCGGTGCCCGCCAATATGCCGAAAAGCTCATTCACGGGGTATCCAACCATCGTGAGGAGCTGGACGAAGAGATTCTATCCGCATTGGATAATTGGACACCGGACCGCATTGGTCATGTTGAGCGCTCCGCAATACGTATTGCCCTCTTTGAGATGCGTCATTTTAAGGATGTCCCCGAGGCCGTCGCAATAAACGAGGCCATCGAAGTGGTGAAGACCTTTGGCTCCGACGATGCCCCCAAGTTCGTGAACGGGGTCTTGGACCGTCTCAAGAGCAACGCGAAAAAGAACTCCGCCTGAGCGGGCGGTGGACAGTATCCCGCGTGCAGAATACGTCAGCTTTGCATTAAGTCACCACTGGCTCCCCGCGTTTGCGAGGATGACGGTTTTGGGAGGGAGTTCAGGGACTGACGCGCCCAAAACGGCGTGGTCTATTTTTGTTTGCTTGGAATCTTGCGAGTCCTCTTGGTGCAACGGCAGACACTCTTATCGGGCGTAGCTGTCCCGTCGTTTGCGAAAGAATCGTCGCTCTTCTCGCCAACGACGGGACAGCCACGGACCTTGAAGTGGCCCTTGTTTCAAGAGATACAGCCTGTGAAGCCACGCTTTTTCCTCATACCCCAGATGATTGGTCCGCGTCAGTCCCTGGAGGCGGGTTGCTTTTTGTGAACACTGATACTTTCGTTGACTTGCACCTGCACACCCGCCACTCCGATGGCTCCGATTCGCCGGCGGTGGTGGTGGCCCGTGCGGTGGCTGCGGGGGCCTCGGCCATTGCGCTGACCGACCATGACACGGTCGCTGGCGTGGCGGCGGGGCGTGTCGCTGCCCGCAACGCGGGTCTTGGCTTTCTTTCGGGTACGGAGATCAGCACGGGGTTCAAGGGGCGCGAGGTTCATGTGCTTGGCCTCGGTATTGACATTGAGAACGAGGCGCTCTGCGCAGCGTTGGGTGCGCTTTGTCATGCCAGGCAGCGACGGGGACGAGATATCCTGGAGCGGCTCGCGGAATTGGATATCCATCTGCCTGAGTCCCTGGTGGCCGACGGCGGCGAGGCCTTTGGCCGCATGCACATTGCACGGGCCATGACCGACGCCGGGTACGTAAAGAAGCCCCAAGAGGCCTTTGACCGCTACCTCAATGGCGGCAAGGCCGCTTTTGTGCCTAAGAAAACCTTGCCTGTTGCGGAAGCGGTTGATTGCATTCATGGGGCGGGGGGACTGGCCTTTGTGGCCCATCCGGGGTTGGGTAAGACGGTGCGCAAGCTTCTCCCCGAATTGTTGCTGCTGCCTTTCGATGGCATTGAGGCCTACCACATCAGCCATACGCCCGGGCGCGTGGACGAGTTCCTCGTCCTCGCTGGAGATCGCGGATTGCTCGTGAGTGGCGGCAGCGATTGCCACGGCACCATCAAGGGGAAAGCCCTGTTGGGGCGCGTGCGAACACCACGCGCCGTTTACGAGGCTATCGTCAAGCAGATTGGCGGGGGTTCATAAAAGATGCAGGCAAGCATCTACGGATTGCCTTGGGTTCCACAGTCCTCCTGAACGGCTTATGTGGATGGAGGGTACTTGTCTTTCAAATGGGCAACTTTTCAGTAGCTTATCTTACAGTTGGGCAGGTCGCCTTCGAGCGAAATGATGCCTTCCTCGGAGATGCCCGAATCGCTTAGATGAAGTTCCCGAAGATAGGAAAAGGTTCCCAGTGTATTGACGCTCTCGAAAGTTAAGTTGGTATTGGTGAGCGACAGGCGGGAGAGATAGCGGTGAGCGGTCAGATACGCCAAACCTGTGTCCGTCATTTCTTTCGGCGTGTGAATGTTTAGATCATGGAGAAAGGACAATTCCCAGAGGTGGCGGAGTCCTTCGTCGGTCACGCCTGTTCTCGTCAGGGTGACGTGCCGGAGGCCTGTCAGCAGTCCCACGTGCTCCATGCTGTCGTTGTTTACCTTTTCCCCCACGAGTCCAATCGCCTGGAGGTCATTCTTGTCCAAGGTAGATAGAGCGCTCAGGGTACCCCCTAAATCGTAGGCGACTTCGAGTTTTGCCTCCACCCCCTCGGCCACAGAAATGGAACCCTGTGCGGCACCGCGTTCCTGCCACGGCCCCTCATCTTCTGTCTGCCACGGGCGCACGAATAGCTTCCCAAGTGATGTGTTGGCCGGGAATTCCAACGTGCGTGCGGTCGGTGGCGTGTTCAGCTCGGCGAGGGATATGGTTGGGGCGGCCTTGCCAGGATCCACGATGGCGCAGGAGGCAGGCAGGCGCTCGGCCAATGCGGCCCGTTCTTTCTCGGTGATGGGAAACTTGGTTGTCAGCGTGGCCAACGCTGTCAGGTGGCTGAGGCGTTCAAGACTGGCGATGTCCTGGGGCAGCGCGGGCAAGACCAGCGAGCGAATGAATTGCGGGTCCAAGTCGCTGAGCGCAGATAGATCGCTGGCAGCCTCCTCGTTAAGTTCTAAGCGAAGGGCCTGGTCTGTCGATACCTCAAAGGTGCCCTGTGCTTTTTCCGCAAAAGGTTGCCAATCGTCGCGAGCAAGTTTTTTCAGAGGCGTAACAAGCAGGGTCCCGATAGATCGATCCGCTGGAAACTCCAGAGAGACGACTTGGGGCGCAGTTTCGACCGGGTCCGGTTCCGGGGTCAGGGCTTTATAGGCCATTACACCGACCAGGCCCAGCAGAAAGACTCCGAATACGACGAATGCGGGGAGGAGGCTTCCTGAGGGGCCACCCTTGCGCGCCCGGTTGAGCATGAATTCGGTGCGGGCAAGAACATCGTCTTGCTTGTCCACGGTTTGACGCAGGGCTTCCACATCGGTCCGCGCTTTTTCGAGGTTGGAAAGCTGTTGTTTTTCCTCTTGCTTCAGGAGCTCCAATTCACTCGACAGTGAAGCTTGGGAGGCGTTGGCCGCCGCTTTCTGCCCTTCGAGTTGGGATAGCTCTTCCTGAAGCAGTTTGACGGCCTTTTCGTTCCTTTCCTTTTCCTCGATAGTTTGCTGCGTGGCTTCTTCGTGGCTGGCGAGCGTTTGTTGCAGTTCTTCGAGCGCGGCACGGGACTCTTGCAGCGCCGCATTCTTCTCCTGCTCGTTGTCCCGAAGCTGGGAAAGCTCGTTTTCCAGCTCCTGTTCGGAAGAGGCGGCTTCCTGCGCTTTGGCCTGAAGCGCTTTCAGTTCTTCGTTGAGCTGCTCCATCTGCGCTTCACTGGCATCATCACTCTCCGCCGCCCGCTGAATTTCCTGCTCCCTATCTGCGAGCGCCTTGCGAAGCGCCTCCATCTCGACTTTTGCGGTTTCCACCGCTTGCGATTTTTTGGATTCATTTGCGCGGAGTTCTTCCACTTCCCGGGCCAGGGCCTCTTCCGAGGAAGTGACGCTGGCCGCTTCGTCGCGGAGTCCTTCCAATTCCTTCTGCATGGCCAGCATGAGCGCTTCCTGCTCCGCATTCGCGGCCTTGGCATCCTTGGTGGCCTCTTCGCGTGCGGTGAGATCCCCCCGCAGCGCTTCCAGTTCTGCACGGGCCTCATCCAGCGACTTTGATTTGTCAGATTCGCTGGAGCGCAAGGAATCGAGCTCCGCTGCCAAGCTGGCTTCGGACGAGGATGCCTTGTTCGCGTGCTCCCGAAGGCCGGTCAGCTCTTCCTGCATGGTTGCCAGGAGTATTTCCTGTTCGCTGCTGGTTTTTCGGGCCTGCTCCACGGCATCTTCCCGAGCGCCCAATTGCCCTTTTAATGATTCCAGTTCAGCGCGGGCATCATCCAGGGTCTGTGATTTCTGCGCTTCGCTGTTGCGGAGGGCTTCCAATTCGTTTGCGATTTTCGACTCTGAATTCGATGCTGATTGAGCCTGGGCCCGCAGCTTTGCCAGTTCCTCTTGCATCGTGGCCACTTGGGCTTCTTGTTCCGCGCTGCTCTGACGTGCTTCATCGACGGCGCTCTCGCGCTGGTCCAGCTGTTTGCGAAGGTTTTCGAGTTCGCCTCTGGCACCATCCAGGGACTCGGACTTTGAGGAACTGTCCGTACGTAGTTGGGATACTTCCTCCGTCAGGACACGTTCCGATTCGGCCCGCTCCTGAACTTGCCCATGGAGGCCCACCAGTTCTTCCCGGAGCGTGTTGAGCGCATCATCGCTCATGCTGCTCTTGGCCGTCGCCTCCTGAATGGTGGCCTCGCGCTTTGCGAGTTCTTCTTGAAGTTTTTCGAGGTCGCCCCGTGTCTTTTTCAGCGAATCGGATTTTTCCAGCTCATTTTTGCGCAGTTGTTCCAATTCCTGCGCGAGGGCCTGCTCGGAGCTGGAAGCCGTCTCCGCCTGCTGCTGAATCTGCTTCAATTCGCCGTGGAGCGCCGCGATTGCGTCCTCTTTTTCCTTACTGCGGGCTTCGGCCTCGGCAATGGCGCTCTCTCGGTCGTCCAGGGTCTCTTGCAATTGGGAAAGCGCGCCTCGTGCCGTTGCGAGTGCCTCGGATTTTTCCTTTTCGTTGTTTCGTAGTTGGGCTAGTTCCTGTTGCAGGGCTTCTTCCGAAGAGGATGCCTGCGTGGCTTGCTCCTGGATGTTGGACAGTTCCTGGTTCAGTGCTGCGATGGCGGCTTCGCTGTCCCGGCTCCGGGCCTCGGCCTCGGCAACGGCGCCCTCCCGCTCGTCCAAGGTGTCTCGTAGTTGCGAGAGTTCGCCCCGTGCAGTTTCCAAGGCTTCCGTTTTCTTCCGCTCATTGACACGCAGTTGTTCGAGTTCAGTTTGGAGCGCCTGTTCGGAGGAAGAAGCTTCGGCGGCCTGGGATTGAATTGTCTCCATTTCCTGTTGGAGCGCCGCCATGGCCGCTTCGCTTTCTTTGGTTCGAGATTCAGCGGCTGCCACGGCCGATTCCCGATCCTTCAGATTGCCCTGGAGGGAAAGCAACTCTTCCCGGGCAATAGCGAGGGCATCCGACTTGTTTTTCTCGTTTGCGCGCAGTTGGCCCAGTTCGGCTTGGAGCGCTTTTTCGGATTCGGAGCTTGCCGCCGCGTTTTGCTGGATGCTCTTCATGTCGTGCTGCAATTGCCCGATTGCCGCTTCGCGGTCCGCCGTGTTTTTCTCCGCCTGGGCTACAGCGGCCTCACGTTCGGCCAGCTTGTCTTGCAGCAAAGTCATGGTGCCTCGCGCATCCTTCAGGGCCTGCGCCTTCGCGGTTTCTTCGCTTCGCAGCCGTTCGACTTCCGCCAGTAATTCCTCTTCGGAGGCAGTCGCGGCCTGGGCCTCTTGATTCAGTGCTTCCAACTGGCCCTGAAGGGCCACCATGCGATTCTCTTTTTCCTCGGAGTCCTCGACAACCTGGCGCACCGCCGATTCCCGCTCCTCAAGTAAGAGCTTGAGGTTTTCCATAGCATCCTGAGATTGAAGAAGCGCGGCGGTTTTCCGCTCTTCCGCAGAACGGAGCGCCTCCACCTCTTCCCGCAGGGCGAGTTCCGATTCAGACACGCTGCCGGCTTCAGACTTTAGTTGACCCAGTTCTGCCTGGAGCGCCGCCACCGTTTTTTGGAGTTCCGACTTGTTTAAGGCATCTGCCAGGCGGTTGTCCAAGGTGGACTTCAGTGAATCGAGGGCCTCTTGCTGTACTGTGGAGGCACCCAGCAGTCGCTTCCGCTGTATCGGGTCGAGCAGCGCGCCCAATTCATCGGCGCGCTCCCGAAGAGCTTCGACTGAACGGAGGGCATTCTCACACAGTCCCTGAGCATCGTCCACACGATTTAGAGCAGCGAAATTACGCGCCTGGAAGTAGCAGAGCACGGGACTCTCAGAGAATATGGAACAAGTATCGGAAAGCAAATCGAGCGATTTGTCGTGCTTGCGCTCCCGAAAATGCTCGTTTGACGCGGTGAGTTTCTCTTCGAGGATGGTGAATTGCATACCGGACTCCAAGGTGGCAGGGGCACAGCCGGTGTCTGTGGATCCGACTGCTTCGTGCCATGGAAGATTTTGTTTGTCGTGCCTTGTGTGAACGCAGATGCGCAGGTGCTTGGTTTCGCTTTGCGTGCCATCTAGTGTAACATACTGAGCGGAAACTGTTGTCAACCATGTGTGCTATTCACACTCTTGTGGCAGCAGTTCGGCAATACTCGATCTGGAATATGGGCGGACCGGTCCGCCAGGATCGCACGCCAGGTTTTACGACGGGGTCCAGGAGGTGTTTGATGTCTGAGAGTCCATCAATGCTCGTTCTTACGTGTACGTGCGGTCAAAAGATGAAGATCCCGGTGGATGCCACCGGGAGAACCTTCAAGTGTGTTCGATGTGCCGCCCACATTAAAAGCAGCGAAGAAAACGCCGTTCCACTACCGTCAGAGCCGCCCGAAGGACAGCCCGGTTTTTCCGAGCAGAGCGACACGCCGCCCGCCCACGCCCCTATCGGCCAATTGCTGATTGATGCCGGGATAATAACGGAGGTCCAACTTCAGGACGCGCTCAACAAGCAGAGGACCCAAGGGGGGAAGACCTTTGAACTGCTCATCGCCCTGGGGCATCTGGATAAAGACAAACTCCACGATGTGCTGTCGCGCCAGCCGGGTATCGCGACCATCGATTTGGCTCGTTTCGAAATCGCGCCGGATCTGATCGAGCTTGTGCCCAAGAAGTTGGCTGTGGAGAGTCTGGTCCTGCCGATTGATCGCCTGGGTAAGTTGCTCACGGTGGCCATGGCTTGTCCGCTGGACACCGCCACCATTACGTTGCTGGAGCGGACGACCGGTCTCCGCGTCAAGGCGATGCTCTGTAAATTGGAAGATATCCATGCTGCGGTGCAGAGGTACTATCCTGATCGAAGCCAATTTGAGTTGACATTGTCCAGCTTTGACAACATGCTGGACACCACCAAAGATTCCAAAGAGCGGGTGAATGAGAAGGTCGCGGCGTGGGACGGGGTATTTTTGGGCAAGGAGCGCCTGAACGTGTTGAGGGAGGCCGTGGCTTCGGAGTCCTCGTTGAGTGGGGTTGCGCGCCTGGTTCTCGAAGAGCCGAGCTTAGGTGCCTTTCTCATGCGCGTGGCCAACAGTGATATCTATGGTGTGCCAGGTCAAATCGAGAGCATCCCCATGGCGGTTGTGCTCCTTGGAAAGGCAGGCGTGTTGGGGGTGCTCGGAGAGCTTGTTGAGCCCGTTTCTCCCAAGGTCCTGGAGCCGCTTGGGGCGTTGTTTCAGCGGAGTCGTCTTACGGCCACAGTTGCCCAAGGCTTGGCCCGCGAGGGCGGGGTCGTGGGTGAGCATGCAGCCTGTAGTCTCGGCATGCTTGGAGAGCTGGGGCGCCTTGCGCTGTTGAGTATATCCCCGACCAAATATAAGCGTGTGAAATCCCATCTCTACGGTGCCGAACTATTGGCTGCGGAGCAGAAACTTTTCAGTATGGACCATGCGGTTGCGGCAGGTGTTATTGCGGAGAGGTGGCGCTTTCCAAAGCCCCTGTCCAAAGCGCTTCGACACTATATTGAGCCTGAGGAGGCAGAGGAGGCCGAAGCCCTGGCGCGCCTCTTGAACCTTTCGCTTGCCCTGTCTTACACGGGAGACGACGCCAGGAAGGCCCTGTTTGCAGACCAGAAAAGTTCGTTGGCAGCGCTGAAACTGGATGCGAATACCGCGATGCGCGTCGTTAACGGCGCACGCGCATCCCTGGCAGACGCTTCGGAGAAGGACTGATGTCGCAATCCAACGCCACAGCATTTATAAGCCGAATCGGTGAAAGCCCGGCATTGCAGGAAGCGGTCAACGGTTTTCAAGGGAAGGGGGGGCTGGCCCATGTGGTTAAGCTGGGGGCCGAATGTGGCTTCTATTTTACCGAGGAAGACTATCGGGCGGCCGTCGTCGAGCTGGCCGATGGTGCCCTGTCGGATGAATCCCTGGACGAGGTGCTTCGCGAGGTTGGGCTTAATCAGTGACCCCGTGCTGTTCCTTACAGAGGTATTTTGCTACCAAAGGTGGACATCCGCTGCACCCGTCCTCGGTGCGCTCTTTTGATGCGGCAACGGAATGGGGGAGTTGGGGGTTGTGCGTGATTTGTTCGAGGCTGCCGTTGAATACGGAACCAAGAAAGAACTCCTGTTCGCCTGCAACCAATCCACAGGTGTACAGGTTGCCGCCAGCATCGACGAACACCATCTTGTAGGGGAATTCACACGCCGTGTCGCTGTCGTGGGGGGCTGGATTGGCCAGACCGACGCGCACGCCGCGTTCGCGTAGTGACTCAAATGCGTGCGTATGTTTCGGTTCCACGAGCAGATAGGTAAGCTCCTGGGCCAAGGACACAACCAGCGATTCGACCATTGGGTGGAGTTTTGATTCCAGACTATGCAGACACACCGTCATCTTATGCGTGTCCTGCGCCCAATGACACATGGCATCCACGTGTTCAGGCGGCCTTTCCTGATCGCCCAGTGTGATGACCAGCCAGTTTGCGCCAATGGCGGCAGCCTCGTCGATCACGTTCAGCCAGTTGTCGGGCGCGATAGCAGGGGATTCACCATCGGGATCCAGTTGTATCCACAGGTAAAATACGTCACCAGCCGATTTTTTGTCGGATAGAGCGGAACAGGCCAAAACTTGGCGCCGGACGGTCCGAGGCAGCACGAAATACTCCAGTGGATCGGATGCGTCCGGTGCTGGATTAGATGAGATATTCACGGGGAATCAAACTCCTGGATGACGGTGCTTTTGCACTCGTGCCTCATTGTAGTCGAGCTGCTCGCACCAATCCAACCGTGGAGCGTGCGACAGAGACCGCTCAACGTTGTAGGAAACACCTCGACGAGCAAATTTAATTCCGCTTTCCCCATTTCAATCCCAGAAAGAGCGACCCCTCTTGCCGCTTCGGGGCGATCACGTGCTATAATGATCCCGTTGCGCCACGTGTAGCAAGACGGCGTGAAGCGTGACAATCATTTCCAGTGTTTGCTGAAAAACCAAGATTTGACACCATTTTTCCCTGCTGTGTGCGTTATGGCAACTGTGCGCCGCACCTTTCGCATGTACTGGGTGTTTGATATTTGAGTAGCCAACGCCAAGCCTCCAGTTTTTGAGTGGAAGGCGAAAGGCTGCCGTGAAGACGCCCCCCTTTTGAGGGAAAGGTATTATGCGCTCATTGTCGGACGGCATGAGCGGGGAATTGAATATATAGATGGTGGATGGGTCGCCAGAGATGGCGGCCCATTTTTTTTATAAAGTAAATACTTGACAAACTAGCGAGGAGTGCGTAAACTAAATATGCAGGCTGGTCCTGGTGATCGCGTTAGTCAACTGATTACTACAGTAGATGACGCAGATGGCTTGGTACAGCCCGTGCCGCTGGCCGACTTGGTCAATACCAGACCAAGTTTGGTGAATAATTGGTGATGACCACAAAATGGCGTGGTCGCAACGTTCGGAACAGGTGTTGTGGTAATACTGCGCAAAACAAGGGTTCGGCCCGTCGTTGGCGTTTCGCGAAGAGCGTTTGCCTTGGAGCATTGTGGCCCGACCTGGCATCGTCTTGCGCGGTTCACAGAGGAGCTTGGGTTTATTGCTGTTCTTTAAGGCAAAGAAATCGATAGGCCTCGATATCGGCACCTACGCTGTCAAGGCGGTTCAGATGTCTCGTCGGGGTGGTCGCCTCTGTATTGACGAGGTGGGCTATGCTGAGGTGGACCGAAATCAGGTGAACGCCGATCCGGTTGTCGCCCACGCTGCTGCCGTGAGCGAGGCGTTGGTCAATATGAACCTGAATTCCAGCCAGATTGTGGGGGCCTTGCCTGGTCAGACAGCAGTAATTCGCTACCCGCGTTATGCCGAGTCAAGCCGTGATCAGCTCGGCGAAATTGTGAGTCGCGAGGCAGGTCAGAACATTCCCTACGACTTGGCTGAAGTGTCGTTGGATTGGGCGTTGCTTGATGAGGTGGAAGAGGGTGGTCAGCGACAGTTGAAAGTGCTGCTGGTGGCGGCCAAACACGAGATTATCGATTCCCGCGTTCAGATTATGGATGCGGCTGATCTTGAGTATGCCATCCTCGGGATAGACTCCCTTGCTTTGGCGGATGCTGCCGAGGCATGCGACTTTTTGCGTGTCGGCGAAACGGTGGCCCTGGTCAATATTGGTTTGACTTCGGCAAGCATACACTTTGTGAAAGATGGTATATCAAACTTCATTCGCGATGTAAACTGGGGTTCCCGTGAGTTGATTCACGCTATCGCGAAAGATCTTCGTTGCGAGTACGAGGAGGCGGAAAGCCGTCTGCAAGAGTTTTTGTTCAAGGAGGAGGCTGGTGCCGAGGCTCTCGGTGCGAATGCCCTGATGGAAGAGATGGAAGAGGTGGAGGCATCGGCGGTTCCCATCGTGGAGAATCTTGATGATACCTTCAGCGATGCTGGTGAAGGTATACAGACACCCGATTCTATTACCGATTTTGGTGACGATCCTTTTGGAGAAGCGGCACCGGTAGCACCTATCAGCGCGCCTGGAGGCAGTTCCCTGTTGGATCCTCTTGACGATGAACTCGGGGGTGGCTTTGATGATTCCTTTTCCGGTCTCCAAGCGGCTTCGCCAATGGGGATGGCGGAGGAAGTTGAGCCGGACATAAGGGAGACGGTCCTTGTGTCACTTGCGAAGATGGTTACTGAAATTCGTCGTTCCTTCGATTATTATGAACACCAACTTTACGAGCGCCCTGTGGATCGGCTGGTGATAAGCGGAGGCATCGCCCATTCCTCCCTTGTATGTACCACCCTGCTTGATGAGTTGGGGGTTGAGTCGGTCGACGTGGCGGATCCAACCAATAGTGCGCTATTCGTGGCCGACGATATGTCAATGGGCAGAATGCTCGAACAGCCGGCGCAATTCATGGTTGCCGTCGGACTCGCAGCACGCGGGATGGCTGACCTATGATTGTTGTAAATCTGCTCCCAGAGGAACTGCGGCCCATTAAGCGGACGCCTTTGCCCCATCTCTTGAGTTTGATGCTTCTTGCGTTCGCGGTTGCGGGCATGGGCCTCATGTTCTTCGGCAAGCTGGGGGAAATCAGCGACAGGACACAAGAATTGGTGCAGGCGAAAAAAGGTTTGGACGAGCTGAAGGATGTCGTCGACGAGTACAACGCGCTCAGCGAAAAAAAGCTGCAATTGGAAAACAAGATTAATGTGATTCAGGAAATCCTGAGTGACCGTATTATTTGGTCAAAGCAGCTGCACGGTTTGGCCTCGCTTACGCCCGAGAATTTCTGGTACAAGCGTATATGGGTGACTTACAAGACGGTTCGAGAAGAACATGTGGTCATTGATGAGAAAACAGGCAAGCCCGAGATCGACAAGCGGACCAAGAAAGAGAAGGTAAAGACGGTCAATGTAAAGCGGCCCATGCTTGAGATATCGGGCTACGTCATCAACAACGAAGAGGGTTCAAACAAGATCAACCCCCTTACCTTCAACACAACGGAGGATCCTGAGTTTGCGAGCATATTTACCTTGGACCGTCCGCAAATTCTTGACGCGGAGTACAACGGCTACGCGGTTCGCGGTTTCGTGTTGGAGTACGAAATTGAAGCGGGAGGCGGAAACTGATGTTTGATTTCTTCAAAGGCACGGTCACTCCCAAAGACTGGGCGTTCGTGGCCGGGGTTCTTGCGGTTACAGCGCTGCTTTGCGGAGGCTTCTATTTTGGGATCGCCAAAAAGCAGCAAGAGCGGCTTGTCGTTGTTCAGAACGACCTCAAGGAGGCCACTAAGGAGTTGAAGGCGGCGCGGGAAACCAAGGCAAAATTCAAAGAGTTTAAGGAGGAGGCCGTCAAGGCGCAGCGTCTTGTGGAACTCTTCGAAGAGCGCTTGCCCGAAGAGCGGGACATTCCCAAGCTGCTTGAGCAATTCGAGGCCGATGCCAACAGCCTCGGCTTGGGTGTTGAACTGATTCAGCTGCCCACCAAGACGGACACGAATAAGGAAACTATCCCCTATGAGATTATAGCGCGGGGCGGTTTTCACGATATCGTGCAGTTTATCAATCTCTTGGAGCGTGACAAGCGCTACTTAAAGGTCTCAAACTTGGATATTGGAGAGGAAATTGCCGGAATTTCCGAGGCGCAGTTTCATCTCAGCACTTTTCGATTCATTCAGGCACCCACTGCGAGCGTAGCAAGCAATGAACCAGGAAAATAAAAAAGAAATCATAGTCGCTGGGGTTCTGGGCACCGTCCTGGTCCTTGTTCTCGTCTATCAGATCTTCATCGCAGGGGGGTCGGGCGCACCGCCTGGTGGCGGTGGTAGCTCAGGCGGAGTCCAGAAGGTCGCAACGGCCCATGCTCCGAGCGCACCCTCCAAGGGGCCGACACGCCTCAAGAAGGTGGATGTGGATCTCGATAAGCTCCTTAGAAATATTGAGGTGGTCACCTTTCGGTATGAAGAGGAAAGAATCAGTCGGAGTCCCATGACGCCGCTGGTTGGCCGAATCCGAGTTTCATCTGAGGGTCTGCTCGGCGCGCCGATTGGAACGACGGTCTACGATGTCGCTCAGAAGAACGTAACGGGCATTCTATACAGTGAATATGCACCGGTTGCTATTGTTGATGATGAAGTTGTATCAGAAGGACATCAGTATGCGGACGGTGTCGTCCTAACCAAGATTGAACCGAAACGGGTTTGGTTCAAATGGGGCGATGCTGAAATTCCCGTAGAGCTGAAGGAGCTATAAATTATGATCAGGAAGCGATGGAATGCTGGAGTTATTGTCGTACTGGCAATGCTTCTCATCATGACACCGACGCTCCGTTTCGGCACCGCGTTTGGGGCCGCTAATACGGAGATTGCCACGACAACTCATGTGCCACAATGCGCAACGCTCCATCGTGTCGATGCGCAAGGGGTAGGTGAGAATCATTTGGAGCTGCACGTGGAAGCACTTCGGGGTGTTCTCGTTGCGGAAAACGAAGCCGACCAGGGCTGCCGCGTGCTTCTCATGAACAGCCGCATTCCAGCAGACCTTGCCGGGCAGATCGCCGTGAACCATCCTTTGCTCAAGTCACTGGAACTTGTCGAATCCAGTTGGGGGCACGAGGCTGAGGCCCGAATTAATCTCTCACTGGCTCCAGGTGTAACGGTGGAGACTCATGAGAGCGACGGTGTGATGGAATTGCGCCTGCGTCGGGGAGACCAGAGTTTTTCTATTAACGTTGTGGAAACGCCCTATCCACTTCAGAAGGATAGCGATGTCACTTCGGGTGATCTGAAAGCAGAACTTTTGGCATTGTCCAACCTCTCAGATACGACCGAGAGTGCGGCTTGGTGGGGAGACTCTTCGCGGGATGCGATGAATGCAATGCTGCGCTCGGTACGGGATGCCGATGTGCGTACAGCGACGTATGAAACGATCGCATTGGCAGCACAGGATGATGAGAGCGCCGAAGGCACCGCTGATTCGGAGACACCTGTTGTGGAGGAGGCCGAAGCAGCAGAAGAACCTGAGCCGCCCGCGAAGCGGGAACTCAAGGTGACAAAAAGCACGGAGGCGAATAAAGCACTTACCAAACAAATGATCGAGGCTTCGGCACCTTCACTGGAAGGCTCGGCGGGACCAGCGACCCATAAGGTGTGGAAAGGCAATCCCCTTCGTCAGCCTGTCACGATCGATTTTCGCGACATGGAATTGGTGAATGCGGTTCAGATTCTTGCCAGCATGGCGGGCATCAATGTGGTTGCCGGTGCCGATCTCGTCGGCACGGTGTCGCTGAACCTCAAAAACGTTCCTCTTGAACAGGCCATTGAGACCGCCCTTCGTTTGAACGGTTTGGGGATGGTGGAAGAAGAGGGCATCTATCACATCAAGGATTACCGCGATGCCATCGCTGCGGATAGAATCACCGAAGTGGTTGATATTGAATTTGCCGAGGCGGAGGATATTGCCAGCACATTGAAGGATGTCATCGGCGGCTCGGAATTTGAATCCTACATTAGTATTTCTTCAAATAAGGCTGCAAACACTATCATCGTATCGGGGCCGACCGACCATATACTTCCCCTCCTTACGATGGCCAGGCGCCTCGATGTGGAGCAGAGCGTGCTTCCTACGGTGACGATGCCGATCAAGTTGAACTACGCGAATCCGGCGGATATGGTGCAGATTATTCAAGGGATCCTCACCAAGGAGATAGGCCAGGTTACGGTGGATGAGCGTGCCCGTATTCTGGTGGTTACGGATATACCTATCATCGTCGAGCAGATAACGGATCTGCTTGAGCAATTGGATATTCCCGTCAAGCAGGTGGCCATTGATGCCATGATCGTGGATATTACTCTTTCTGATGCGGCGGACACCGGGGTAGATTGGTTGATTAGTGCGGTACAGAGTCAGAGTCGGCGTGATGCGGCGGGCAATACAGGGATCTTTACGGGCACATTGCAGGAATTGGGCTTGGATGGTAACCTGAGCGTTGGCAACAACGTGGCCAGTATGTTGAGCTTTGGCTTACTCTCTGGCGACATCAATTGGCGTGGTGTAATTCAGGCGGAAGTTCGCAACAACAATTCCACCCTCCTTTCCAATCCCAAGCTTATTACCGTCGAGAATCAACCTGCAACCATTACCATCGCGTCGGAAGTCCCCTATGTCGATTTGATAACCAGCCAAGCGGGTGGTAGCCAAACGACCACCAAGTTCAAGCCGATTGGCACAACCCTCACCGTGACCCCCAAGGTGACCCACGATGATCACATTATCGCAGAGATTCTTGCGAAGGAAAGCACCTCTTCCCAGGTCGTGAATGGTGTCCCCGTAGAGGAAAAACGTGAAATTCAAACAACACCCCATCTCGCCAGTGGACAGACTATCTATATCGGCGGACTCCGAAAAAACACGGATATCATCAACGTTCGGAAGATTCCGGTGTTGGGGGACATACCGGTTATGAATTTTCTTTTCCGTTCAAATCAGCGGGCCGAGACGGTGAACGAGTTGCTCATTTTTCTGACCTGCACGGTGCTTGAGGATTCCACGCCGCTGACATCGTATCAGGAAGAGCGTGTGCAGAAAATCAAGGGCGCGCGGGCTGAGGTGAATGTGGAGACTGCTCTTATCTATGATACCGTCCACCCCGGCGAGATGCGCGACCCCGCGTGGAAATGGCGGAAACACAAGGAAGACTAGGTGGCCGCGCCGCATGCATTGATAAAAGTATGATACATCGTGAATCGAAAGTCGCCTGGAGTGCCGGGCGGCTTTTTTTTGAACTAAGGAATACACCATGTCGCCAACGTACGTAGCGGATTGGGCGCAGCCGGAGGGACTCTCCGCACTGTCCGTCAAGACAACGGCCTACTACGCCGTTCAAATTCCCGAAAGTGGTGTGGACGGCGATACCCGGCTCCTGTGCGTGCTTCACGGCTGGGGACAGAATGGCCGTTCATTTCTGCGACGATTTGTATCTCTCCGGGAGATGAATATACTCATTGTGGCCCCTCAGGCACCCAACCAGTTTTATCTTGAGATGGGAACAAAAAAGGTTGGCTTCTCCTGGCTGACGACCTACGACCGAAATCGCTCTATGAGCGACATCGTTGGCCTCATCGATGATGTTCTGTCGGAAGTTCGCAATGAGTTTGCTGTGAAGACGGCCCCGTTTATGCTCGGCTTTAGCCAGGGGGCTTCCATTGCCTATCGTTACCACCTCCTGGCAGACAGAGAAGTGCGCGGCATCGTTGCGTGTGGCGGTGACCTGCCCCCGGATGTTCGGGAGCAGGTGTGCAGCAAGGATGCACTGGATGTTTTCCTTGTTCACGGTCGGGACGATGGCATTATTCCGTTCTCGAAGGCGGAGGAAGCCGAGGCGTGCCTTCGGGAAGCGGGGCACGAACCGGAGCGGCTCTATTTTGATGGCGACCACGAAATTCCGAAGGATGTGGTGGGCCGCATTGGCGCGTGGGTAATGGAGCGCCCTTAAGGGACGGACCCGCGCCCGGAACCTCTGCTTCAACGTCGTGCGATTCCTGGCGAGCCAGATGTTGTCACTCAGGCAGATTCTCCCAGATGCGCGGGCCTGTCCCGGCGAGTTTGGGGGGAGAACCACGAAGGGGACATCGTCTCGCGACCGGGACATGCCGCCGCAGTGTTGGTGTTTACGCACACCAAGCTGTATTTTTTAGCCAGCCAGGAGTTTCCCGTTCGGATGTTTTCTGCGGCGGTACGTCCCTTCTATTGCTTCCGTAGCCCCGAACGCGGTATCGTAGCGCCTTCCCCTGTTCCCACCGAAGAGAGTAGTGCCCATGTCCCAAGTCCCCAAGGCCGTTCTGAGCGCCCAGGAAGTCACCCACAGCTACGGTTCCCAGCCCGTGCTGGAGGATATTTCCCTTACCATCCATGAGGGCGATCGGGTTGGCCTTATCGGACGAAACGGTTGTGGAAAATCGACACTCCTCAAGATCATGGCCGGACTGTTGGACTCGGATGGCGGCAAGGTTATCGTGCGCGAGGGGGTGAGCGTGGCCCTGCTGCAACAACGGTGCCCCCTCCCGATGGACTGGAGCGTCGACCAAGCTCTGGCCTCCGCAGTGGAAGCGCGACAGGCCCAGGTGGATGAGTACCACCGCCAATTGACGGCGCTGGGGGACCATCCCGTGGGCGATCCGCAGCACGATGCGCTGGCCGATTCAGTGCATGAGCTACAGCATATGATCGATGTCTCGAATGGCTGGGGCCTTGAACAGGAGATTAATCGGGTTCGTGTGTCGTTGGATTTGGTGGATGGAGATCGCCAACTTGCAGATCTTTCCGGCGGCGAACTGCGGCGTGTTGATTTGGCGAATAAGCTTCTTCATCGCCCCAATGTTCTTATTCTCGATGAGCCGACCAACCATATTGACACCCGAAGCGTGGAGTGGATCGAGCAATTTCTGGAGCAATACGAGGGTAGTTGTGTGTTGGTGACGCACGACCGTTTCTTCCTCGACCGCATCGTAAATCGCATTGTCGAGATCGAGTTTAATAAACTTTATTCCTTCGCAGGATCCTACGCCCGCTTTCTCGAATACAAGGCCCAGGTGGAACTCAGCGAAGGGCGGACAGAGTCCAATCGCCTGGCCCTTATTCGGCGGGAACTTGCCTGGTACAAGCGGGGCGCCAAGGCGCGAAGCACCAAGCAAAAGGCCCGTATTGACCGCCTGAAAGGTACCCAGGAACAAGGCCCGCCCCAGCGGCACCGGGAGTTTGTCTTTGAGATTCCCGAGCCGCAGCGCTTGGGCAAGACCATCCTCGAAGCGCGGGACATCACCTATGCCATTGGTGGCCAAACGCTGATCAAGGGCTTTTCTCTGATTATGCAGCCCGAAATGCGAATAGGCATCGTAGGACCCAATGGTTGCGGAAAGACGACCCTGCTCAAGGTGCTCATGGGGGAGGGGCGTCCGCAAAAGGGCACGGTGGTGATTGGTGAGAATACGGACTTTCTCTATGTCGATCAGAATCACGAAGACGTGGACCGGTCGATCAGTATTATCGAGCACGTTTCCGAGGGGGCCCGCTTTCTGGAAGTAAACAAGCGCCGTCTTCATATTCCGACCTACCTGGGTAATTTTCTCTTCGATAGCAATGGCCTCGAAATGCCCATCGGGCGCTTGTCCGGCGGCGAATTTAACCGCGTTGATATGGTGAAGAAACTTTTGCGCGGCGGCAATTTTCTTATTCTTGATGAACCGACGAACGATCTGGATCTCTATACGCTGCGGGTTCTGGAAGAGACCATCGATAACTTCGACGGTTGCGCCATGATTGTAAGCCACGACCGCTACTTCTTGAATCGGGTTTGCACCCACATCCTGGTTTTCGAGCCGGCGGGAAAACTGGTGCTCATCCCCGGCAACTACGAGGATTATCTTCTCTATCGCCAGCGCCGTGTCGCCGAAGAAAAAGCGGAGGCCCGCGAAAAGACGAAATCGGTGGCCAAGTCAGCCGGGGGAAGCAACGGGGTCTCGGCCAAGTTGTCCTACAAGGAAAAGCGCGAGTTGGAGGGGATGGAGGCGGCCATTGCCTCGGCGGAGGCCGACATCGAAGCGTTGGAGGCCACGATTCAAGCCCCAGGTTTTTATGAAAACGACCATGAGACCGTTCAGGGTGCGCTAACGTCACTCACAGTGGCCCAGGAGCGTGTTGAGTCGCTCTTCGCCCGATGGGAAGCGTTGGAAGCGAGAAGCTGAACAGGGTAGCACGGGCGTCCCGCCGGTGTTGGTCACGCAGTGACCAGCTGGGAGCGCAGTCTGAAGACGCGCCGTGCAGGAGGGCTATGTCGCGCTGCAATCCTGTCGGACGTGCCGCACGATCCTGAGGAACCAAGCTTCGTGCGCTTGGCGCAACAGCACCGTGATATTCCCAAAGCACTTACGCACGAACCCGTCAGGACTCGTTGATACTCGCCTTTTGGGGATCGCACGGCACGAAGCCAGAAGCTAGCAAAAGGGGACAGACCCGTCTACGCTCGTACCTCGCTTCGCTTGCGTCAGTCCCCTTTTGCGGGGGGCAGCGGGGGCGCTATTGGGTTGTCCGGCGCCGGACTATTCTGGTGGCTGGCAGCTTTCCTCAAGCAGAATCACGAGACACGAGTTGCCTGGCAGTGTCGGGAGAGGGTAACTAGCATACCTCCCCGTGGAATCCGCCAGCCCAGCGCCCGCGCCGGAGGTGAAATGCGAATGAGGAATGAATTTCTGATCGGAGATTCACCGCCGACCACCTATTCTATAGGTTGGGGCGTTGCACATTTTGGGGTGGATTGGGTGTCGATGGGGGGGCAGAAACAGGTGACGTCCCCGAGTTTTGCTTTTGGGACAGCCACGGACCGTTGAGTGCCCTTTGTTTTCGTGGGGTTCCGTGTGTGACGCGGCGTTTTTTCAGCATGCCTGGGGTGATTGGTCCGTGTCAGTCCCCGGCTTGGCAATGCCGTATTGTTTGGAAAGTGTCCTGGACGACTTGCAAAGCGCTAACGTGGGTTGGGCTTCCAACCTGACAGTCACCCGCTTGGGCTTTTGCCGGGAGCGTCTGAATGGTATCATGTCCGAAAGTTGTCAACGTGCTGGGCCACCGAGTCAGGGGGAGATTGAAGCGTTCTTTCACGTCTATAAACACAGGCGGGATGCCTATGCTACGTTGTCGCACCTTTGAACTGTCACGTGGTTTGCGAAGGTCGCGGCGCTTCATTCGCGAACGGCGGGACACGCCCATCCAAGGTGCCACCGTTGAACCAAGAGGATGCTTGAGATTGATCATACACCACGCTACGTTGGGCGCGTCAGTCCCTTTGGCTTGGTGGACAGGGCGGACGATGCCCAACCCGCCATCCAATTCTTCCCGGATGTGGAATTGGCCCGACTCTTTCACTACCGAAATTTTTTTTCCAGAAAGCTGCCCCACTACATGAAAGCAGCCCAATGTATATCCCGGATGGAGACCGCTTTGACAAAAGAACAGGAACTTATCGAGAAACTACGACGTGTGGAAGCCTTGTTTTCGCGGACCACCTTTGACGGTGAACGCGTCGCTGCTGCCAATGCGATGGACCGCATTCGGGAACGGCTGCGTAGTATGGAGGAGAGCGATCCCCCCATAGAATACAAATTTACGCTGCGAAACGCCTGGTCCAGGCGGTTACTGGTCGCGCTGATGCGCCGTTACGACATCAAACCATACCGATATCACCGACAGCGCCACACCACGGTCATGGCACGTGTCCCGGTTTCTTTCGTCGATGAAACATTGTGGCCGGAATTCAATGAACTGGACAAAACACTTCAGTCCTATCTGGACGATATTACCTCCCGTGTAATAAGCGAGAGCATCTACGCCGATCACTCCGAAGCGGAAGTCAGAACCAAGCCGGACGAAGGGCTCCTTCTCCCCTGATTTCAAAATCGGGACGCAACAGATTTGGCCTTGTCTTACCCTGTTGCCCCGACTGCCTATACTGTGTGTTGAGAAGATGGTTTGGGGGGATTGGTTGAAAACAGGGACTGACGCGGACCAAGCCTCTCCGGTATGCGAAAAAAGCGTGGTTTCCCAAGCGGAATCTCGCGAAAACAAGGGCTACTTTAAGGTCCGTGGCTGTCCTGTCGTTTGCGAATGGAGCGCCGGTGCTTTCATCAACGACAGGACAGCCACGCCCATCCAAGGTGCCACCGTTGAATCAAGAGGATGCTTGAAATTCCATGTGAAGAGCCTACACCAAATTACTTTGGGCGCGTCAGTCCCTACGCCGTCTCCCCCTTGCGCCTGCGAAACAGCCCCCGGATTTTGCCCGCACTCCCTTTGAGAATACGGTAAAACTTGGGGGCAAGCCAGATGAAGACCAAGAGAAAAACGATGACCAGGCCCAGCATCATCAGGGGAAGGAGGAAGGTCAGCCCAATACCGACGACCACGACGACATCCTCAAAGACGCTGAGGAAGGCGTTGGAAAAAGGTTCGGGACTGGCGTTGACCATCACGCGGGTGCTGGCCTTCGCGGTATGGCTGGTAAGGGCCACGCCGCCGCAAACGAGGGCGAGCGCCGTCTCCACTGCGGGGTCGGCCCCGGTGAGGGCATAGCCCCCCATAACCGCCGCGCCCACGGGCCGAATGAGGGTGTGGACACTGTCCCACGAGGAATCGACCCAGGGAATTTTGTCCGCGACAAATTCGATGGCGAAAAGCACCCCGGCTACGATCATGACGGTGGGATGGCCCAACACGTCAAGGCCCTGCATGGATTCGGGCAGGGTCGCCAGGTTGAGGTTTACGATCAGCCCCACGGTGATCACCGTGGCGTAGAGGTTCAGTCCCGAGACGAAACCAAGTCCCAGTATGGTGCCCAATAGGGTTAATGCTTCCATGGGTCAACTCCCCTGCTTACGTTCGGCGACCATCGACTTTTATGATACGTGGATTTGGAGCGGGGTGCAACTCGCGTATCACCGTAGGGTACCACTTCCTTTTGGATTCCAGTTTTTCCGATGCTACGACCTGCTATCATGGTGGCAAAGGAGCGGGCATGAAATACGATGGCAGGACGTTGGAGCCGACGGATATTGAGGGTGACTTGGTGTGCCTTCGTCCCGTGGGTCTTAGCATGACCAACGAGTTCCTTGCGGCCTGCCTGGAGTCCAAGTCGGCCTTGGTGCCATTCATGCCGTGGGATTGCTGGACCTCTGCGGAAACCCTGGCGTTTTTGGAGGAGGCAAACGCGGCCCGAGCGGGGGGGACACGCTTTGAGTTTGCCGTGATCCGCAAAGGGGATGGCCGTTTTCTGGGAATGATGGCCCTCAATATTTGTGACCCCTTCACACCCGTGGGCGAAATCGGCTACTGGGTTCGCAGCTCAGAAACGGGGCAGGGCGTTGCCCAGGATGCCCTTCGTGGTATGGTTGACGCTTGCCAGCGCGCAGGAAAATTTGCAAGACTTTCGGCATGGGTTTCTTCAACCAACTTGGCGAGTCGAGGGGTACTGTCGGCTTGCGGCTTTGTTGAGGGGCGGCATCAGCCGCTGGGGCAATGTTGTCATGGTAAATGGCATGATATGATTCACTATGTCCGGCCACTGTGCGACGCGCCAACGCGCCCGAGTTAGCCAGGGGGCGTAGGCGTTCACGGCAAAGGGGGTTGGGCTTTCCAGCCCGACACAAAGGGCGCGTCGGATAATTGGGTCCACTATCGGCGTCTGTAGTCGCTTTGGGTTCGGGCAACAGGACACTATACTACCGTTATGGAAAATCAACGCATCACCACGAACACTACGTGCTTTTTCGATGCCCGCCGTGCGCGTTATGTCGGGCTGGAAAGCCCAACCCCCTTGCCCGCAGCACTTGGAACGAGCGGTGAAGGTTTACAAGAAAAGAAAGATAGCTGTGAAGGGCTATACAAAAAGAAAGTACATCGTCATGAAACAGTTTCGAGTCCCATCACGAATCCTCTGCCTTGTCCTTTCCATCGCTGCCGTTTCGGCGACTGCCGCCCCGGCCCCAGGTCCCTTGGATTTCCCCGAGCTGACCCGTGAGGCAAAACCCTGGACGTGGTGGTGGTGGATGGGCAATGCGGTGGACGAGACCAACCTGACCCGTATCCTTGAAGAATTCTCCGAGGCGGGTCTGGGGGGCGTGCAGATAACCCCTATTTACGGTGTGAAGGGGCAGGAGGATCGGGAGATTGAGTATCTCTCGCCGCGCTGGCTCGCGATGCTGGCACACACGACAAACGAGGCCGCCCGGCTCGGCCTTGGCGTGGACATGTCCACCGGGACCGGCTGGCCTTTTGGGGGGCCGACGGTAACGCTGGAAGATGCCGATGCCAAAGTCAGCATCGCCCGGGTGGACATTAAACAGGCCGGGGATTCGCTGGGTTTGCCCGAGGGCGCGATCCTACTGTCGCTCATGGCCTACAAGGCGGACGGTGCTGTGGTGGACCTTACGGATCGGGTGACGGGCGGCGTGCTGACCGGTACCCTTGCAGCGGGCGAAGCGACCTATTACGTGGTGTATTACCGTTTCTCCGGCAGGCGGGTGAAGCGCGCAGCGCCGGGTGGTGCCGGTTTTTCGATCAATCCCTTCTCCAAGGCCGCTGTGGAAAATTACCTGGACCACTTTGCCCAGGCCATGGCGGATTTCAGCGGAAAGCAGCTCCGGGGGCAGTACCACGATTCCTTTGAGTATGGTGGCGACTGGGCGCCGGAGCTATGGGCGGCTTTTGAAGCGCAGCATGGCTATGACCTGCGCCATCACCTGCCCGAGATGATGGGGGAGGGGGACCCCGACACGGTGGCGCGTATTAAGTCGGACTACCGGGAGACGCTGGCGGATCTGCTGCTGAACGGATTCGCCCGACAGTGGGTGGATTGGTCCCATCAACAAGGTGCCCTGACGCGCTACCAGGCCCATGGTTCGACAGGCAATCTCATCGATCTCTACGCCACGGCCGATACGCCGGAGACGGAGATCTTCGGGCCGTCCGGCTTTCCCATTCCGGGGCTGCGGAAGGATCGGAGTTTCGAGAATGAGCCGCCCGACCTGCTCATGCTCAAGTTTTCGTCTTCGGCAGCCCACGTGGCGGGGAGGGAGCTGGTCTCTTCCGAAACCTGCACGTGGCTTGGCGAACACTTCCAGGTGGCCCTTTCCCAGGCGAAGCCTGAAGTGGATCAATTGTTCGCCGCAGGCATCAACCATATTTTCTACCATGGCATACCCTATTCTCCCGCCGACGCAGCGTGGCCTGGGTGGCTGTTTTATGCGTCCGTCCACTTCGGTCCCACCAATACCTGGTGGGATGACTTTCAGTATCTCAACGGCTACATCGGGCGCTCCCAGGCCTTGCTTCAGGACAGCGCCTTGGCCAACGATGTGCTCCTCTATTTTCCCCTCCACGATATCTGGCACGATGCCAAAGGGCTGCGGAAGCAACTTACGGTACACAATATTGACGACTGGTTGATCGGCACGCCTTTTTACGAAACCGCCCAAGCCCTTACCGAGCAGGGCTACGCCTTCGACTACATATCGGATGCCTTCCTGGACAAAGCAAAGGTAGACAAGGGGCAGATTGTTCTGGGAGGTAACAGCTTCAAGGTCGTGGTTGTTCCAAATACGCCCCGGATGCCCGATGCAACGCTGAATCGCCTCTTTGAACTGGCCAGGGAGGGCGCCAATATCGTATTTCTTGGAGATATTCCAGAAGACGTTCCCGGCTTTGGAAAGCTGGCGGCGCGTCGGGAAAACATAAAATCGCTGAACACGGCCTGGGAGAGCGCGGTCCAAAGCAGCGCGGGAAATCGTGCCGTCCCCATGGGACAGGGAACAATTCACGCGCGACAGCCCCTGGCGGAGGTGTTGGAAGAACTCCATGTGATCCCCGAGGCACTGGCAACGTCGGACCTCTCCATGATACGGAGAAAGCACGACGAGGGGCATCTCTACTTTGTCGCCAATCTGACGGCGGAGTCGGTGGATGCCTTCTGGCCGCTGGGTACACCGGCGAAGAGCGTCGTGTGGCTCGATCCCCTCAACGAGCGGGCGGGTGTCGCCGAGACCAAGGCGCTCTCCGAAGGTGTTACGCAGGTGCGTATTGCGCTCAAGCCGGGGGAATCCTGTTTCCTGCGGACCTATACGGATCAGGAAGTGGTGGGGGATGCGTGGCCCTACTGGCAGGAGGCGGGACCTGCCGTGACTCTTTCGGGGGAGTGGCACGTGACCTTTAGCAAGGGCGGTCCCGTGCTTCCCCAGCCCTACACAACGACGGAATTGGCTTCATGGACCAAGGCCCCCGATGAAGAGGCAAAGCGCTTTGGCGGCACGGCCCGCTACGAACTCACCTTCGATGCGCCCGCAGCAAAGGCCAAGGGCTGGCGACTGGATTTGGGCGCGGTACACGAAAGTGCCCGTGTAACCCTGAATGGCACCTTCGTCGGTTGCGCGTGGAGCATACCCTTCGAGCTTGTCCTGGAGCAGCCGCTCAAGCCCACCGGGAACGTGTTGTCCATTGAGGTGACCAATCTCGCGGCAAACCGTATCGCCGACATGGACCGCCGCAAGGTGGAATGGAAGATTTTCAAGAATACCAACCTCGTGAACATCCGCTACAAGCCCTTCGATGCTTCGGAATGGCCCCTGATGGATTCAGGCCTCCTCGGCCCGGTGCGGCTGCATCCGCTCAAGGCAACGGGTGAATAGCACGAGCGGGGGATGCCCGATGGCGGGGCACGTGCCGAAAGAAGGTCATTGGTCGCAACCAAATATTTTTCAACCACGAATGGACACCAATGAACACGAATAATGATGACACGTAACCGTTCACAGGGCCAACAAGGCGCCCCTCCTCGGAGGGGCTGGGGGTGGGTTAATTCTCACCCGCACACGCAACCCACCCCTAACCCCTCCAAGGAGGGGAACAATGTGGTTCACCTTCCCTATTCTTTTCCCACTTCCTGTTGCACGATCTGGCCCAGCGTATTTTGTAAGCGGTCCTGGTCCTCCGTGCTTAGGGTTCCCAGTTGTTTCAGGATTCTCCGCTGCTCCAGGGTAAAGAGGACGGGTTTGAGGGAGGACGGCTTCAGCAGGCCGGCTTCTTTCCAGTGGAGGATACTGTTCTCCCCATAGTCGGGGGGAGTGCGCATGCGGCTAGTGATGGCCAGCAAGATGATGTCATGGCGATTCTGTTGATACGCCTGGGGGCTGACGACCACGGCGGGACGTTTCTTGATGCCCTCCAGATCCGTAAAGGGAAAGGGCACGAGAACCACATCGCCAAATTTACAAATTGTCATATTCCGCGTCATCCTGGTTGTCCCAGATTTTCTCCAGGGCGGGACCGGACATTTGTGCGATCACGGCGGCACCGTGCTTCTCTTGCTCTCGCTGGGCAAGGAAGTCGACAAAATCGGCAACTTCCGCGACGCGTTCGGGCGGGAGTTGCGCCAGTTTAAGAACCACGCGCTCAGAATATGCGGTATCACGTTTCATGAGTACCTCTCGGCAAGCACTGCTTGCAGTTCTTCGGAATACACAATCTCTAAGCACGGCTTAGAGACCATCACGTCTCGATTGTACATGAATATTTCGCGGGATGTCATGCCGAAAGCAGTCGCCATCCTTGGCCGCCGCCGCGCACATAACATCCCCTCAAGTTATTGCAGGTAAAATTCCCTATTCTCAATTCTCCGCCACTTCCCCTATCATCTTCCCAATTCCCTAATGGCTGACTGTATGCTATTCTCAGAAAATAACACAGCCAGCACTAAAGTAGCATTATTGCCAGCCCGGCAATGGGTAATATTTTCTCCAAGCAGACAGAAGAATCGCTAATGTCATATCCAACCTGAAGAAGAACCAGAAATGCGTTTGAGGAATCGGATTTGCGTGAAAATCTCCACGGATGTCTTGCTCCTATGCGTTGCAACGGCTGGCACCACGATACAGTATATGGCAGCATCGAGAGCCGCCCGGCACAACATATGGAATCTCAGGTCGAGAAAGCCCATAAATACCGTCTGGCAACGTGTTACAAAGCTTTGTATTATAACGAAACGGCTTAACGTAGCGGTGTAGTACTAGGTGGTAGGGTTAGTTTGATGGATAGGGTCCGGTGTTGCCGTTAGCGTCGGTTTTGATGAGGTAGAAATCACCACCACCACTTCCAAAGCTTTCAGTCGATCCAGCAAGAATATATCCTCCATCGGTTGTTTGCTGAACAGACCAAGCATAATCATTACCTGTTCCACCATACGTCTTACTCCACTCTTCATCACCAGAAGAATTAACTTTAACTAGATAGGCATCATCTCTACCATTCCCAAAGCTATCGCTATCTCCAGCAATAATATATCCTCCATCGGTTGTTTGCTGAACAGAATAGACAGAATCATATTCGATTCCACCATATGTCTTACTCCATTCTTCATCACCAGAAGAATCAACTTTGACAAGATAGGCATCATTGTTACCATTTCCAAAGCTTTTAGTTAATCCAGCAAGTACATATCCTCCATCAGTTGTTTGTTGAACAGAATGGAAAGAATCATATTCGGTTCCACCATATGCCCTACTCCACGCTTCATCACCAGAAGAATCAACTTTGATTAGATAAGCATCAGTACCACCATTCCCAAAGTTATCAGTTGATCCGGCAAGTATATATCCTCCATCGGTTGTTTGCTGAATAGACCAAGCAGAATGAGCGCTTGTTCCATCATATACCTTGCTCCATTCCTCCTCACCAGAAGAATCAACTTTGATTAGATAGAAATCAAACCTACTAATACCAAAGCTTACAGTTCTTCCAACAACTATATATCCACCATCGGTTGTTTGCTGAACAGAAGAAGCATAATCATAGTTTCTTCCACCATATACCCCACTCCATTCCTCCTCACCAGAAGAATCAACTTTGATTAGATAGAAATCACTTTCACCATCACCAAAGCTAAAGCTTTCAGTCAGTCCAGCAAGTATATATCCTCCATCGGTTGTTTGCTGAACAGAATAGACCCCAACGTTGCATAAATTTGGTACCGAAACGCGGGACTGAATTCTAAGCGGCGTCCATTATTCGTTCAAGAAGGTGGCAGAGGTCTTTTTGAACTGCTTTGTTGGCACTCATGCTGAGTGTAAG
>JAJRPE010000114.1 GCA_024280935.1 Candidatus Hydrogenedentota bacterium | reverse complement strand
TAATCCGAAAGCCTTGGGCCGCAAGGGCGGTGCTGCTGTAGCCTGCCAGGATGACGATAAGGGTCAATAAGAGGCCGAAACGACGGGAGACGGGGGACATGGGGTGAATTCCTTGTTTTGAACGCAAAGACTGAAGGAGTTGCTATGGGACGGAGTATAGCAGAACTTCGTGGTGACCATGCAGTTGGATTTGGGCGGGGGATAGGGGTGATAAAAGGCGTCTCAAAGCACAGGCGGCCTCCGAGGGACGTACCCCCGCACCAGGCGCGGCGCGGTAGAAGTATGCGCCACGTGGCCCGTGCTGATTGCTTTGGGAAGCGCGACCCACTGCAACGCGGGGGCATGTCCCAGTGGAACAGGGTGTTGGCTGGCGGCCTGACAAGACGAGTCCTTCCCAAAGCCCGCCGGGACACGGACCTTGAAGTGGCCCTTGTTTCAAAAGATACAACCTGTGAAATCAAGCTCTTTCCGTATATCGGAGGGGCTTAGTCCGCGTCAGTCCCTGATGGGACGCACGGGCTATTCATTGCCACTCTCCAACGCCGCAGCAAAGGGAAAGGCATAGGGGAAGTTGTACAGCGCAATCGAGTTGCTGTTGGTTTGGAAACTGTTTTCGGCTTGTATGGCGTGGTGCCTTGGCCGTTCCAATGGGCCGTCGCCGCCGACTTCGGTGATGATTAGCGCGGGGTTTTCGAAGGCGAGACGAATGATGTCTAGGTAGCGTGCGTCGCCCGTGTGGCGGTAGGCGAAAGCCGCCACGTGCAGATGGCTGTAAGCGCCCTGGAACCCCGTACCGAAGTGGAGTTGGTGTTCCTTGGCGAAGTCTTCGGACTCCAACATGAGGGTTGCCCATTTCAACACGCGGTCGGTGATGACCTTGTTGCCCGTGAGGTTACTCGTTTCCATGAGCACGCGCAGGGGGCCAAAGAAGGAGAGGAAATAGTCGGCGAGCATGGGCGTGCCGTCGGGAATGCTGCCTTCGCCGGTGGCAAGGTCGAGCTTGAACTGGGCGGGAAAACCGTAGCCCCCGATGGGATCGGAGCAAAAGGTCTCGGCGCAACGCTGCAAAACCTCGCCGTAGTGCGGATCGCCCGTGCTTTCCCAAAGATAGAGGAGGGCCGTGGCGCCGACGGCGAAGTCCATGGCGGGGTAGTTGACGGGGCCGTTGCCCTTGGGCAATTTATCGTAGCTGAAACGGATGCGGTCACGGGTGTGTTCGTCGCCGGAAAGGAAGTGGTAAATCCGTTTGTTCTGAGCGATGGTCATCCGGCGTTCGCGATTGGTGCCGCCCCAGTGGTTGACGTTGTGGCGCATGCCGCGCCCGGCGAGATCGCCAATTTGAAACATGTCAACGTCCTGCACGTGGCGGGTCATGGCCTCGGCAAAACGGTAGGTCCGCTCGCTCCCGGTCGCGAGATAGGCCACCCACTGCGCCTCGCTCATGGAACCCTCGTTGTTGAGCCATGCGTAGCCACCTTCATCAAAGCGCCATAGATCTTTTACGGGGTTAAAACTGTGCATGACATCGCCGTAATCGATAAAGGAGTACCAGCGATTTCGTTCCTGCTCATCAATGTAGAGGTTTCTGGCCACGTGATAGTAATCCACCCCGGGGCCGGATGTTGGGATGGCACCGAAGTGGCCGAAGGCACCGGTGGATGCAATCCATTCGGGACTGGCGCGGAGCAGGGGCGTGCGCTGGAAGAGCAGGGCCTGGGAAGCGCTCCGTGCGGTGGGCGCGCCGACCGACCCAAAGTCGAGGAGAAGCTCGGAGGATTTTGAAATGCCGGTTGCATTGGATTTGTCGTGGTCGAAGGGCGACGCAGGTGTATTCGGCCCCGCCGAACCGGCTTCGTAGAGGGAATGATAGCCCCAGTCGGAATAGCGCCGCAGATCCAGTCGCTCGCCATAGGGCGAATAGAAATAGGCCGTAAGGGTCTTGTCCACCGCATCAATCTCGATGGCCTTGGGGTATTCCTGCCAGAAATTCCGAATGGCCGCGCTGAGGTGTCCGGCTGATGTTTCGAGACACCCCCACCCCTGGGAGCGGGTGCCCGCCGTGGCACGAAGGCGCGAGTTCGTTTCGGGGTTGATCACCTTCTTGATGGTGAAGGCGTCCGCGCTGTTTTGCGTGAGGATCCCCCTGCGCCATGCGGGCAGGGACGGGTCCACCACATAGGTGGTGGGGAAGCCCGTGCCCCGTTCCTCGGCGAGGGTATAGCCCGTGACGGTCTCAGGGGCCACCTGGATTCTTACGCCAATGGCACGGACAAAATCCTTGCGGGCATCACCGTCATAAACGAAGGTGTGATAGAGACGGAGGCGGGTGTCGTTCTTATAGGCATAGAGGCGCACGGTATAGGGCGCGAAGGTCTGTCCGTCGTCGGCTACGTGGACACCGTCGATACGAATAACCGCCACGGTCGGGCTGGCTTCTTCGAGCACGGCGGTAAAGGCTTGCTCGTCGGCGTTCGCGGTGAAATGGAGCGCGGTGGTGGCCTCGCCTTCTTTCCGGTCCACGTCGACAAACAATCCGGCTGCGGTACCGCCCGTGATCATGGGAAGCCAGACATCGTCCCGCTTCACCGAGAGATCAGAGAGGAGGTTGGCCTGGGTACGGCTTACGCTGAATCGCAACGCGCCCGTATCGACGTGAATCGCGTTTTCATCCTGCCGGGCGAATCCAGCGCGGGCAGGCGCGGTGCCCTCGCCCGTCCGCAGTTCGTACTGGAGCATGCCTTTCGCGGCCACATCGGGCTGCATACGCACGAGCACCCATTTCACGCTGCCATCGGGCCAGAATGCCGTGACCTTGACCTCGGCTTCCACTACAGCGCCGGTTGCGTCCGTCACGGTGAAGGGGGCATCGGGCATGGCGTGCCCTCGGGGCAAGGGGATGCCACCTTGGACGAAATAGTGGGGTTGAGCTACTTCGATGAAGTTTTCAACGCTGAAAGGGACGGGAGCTGCGGAAGCGGTGTTGGCAAAAGCCAGGAAGAACAAACTCATGCAAAAGATAGACCCCAAGCATGGAAATCGGGTAATACTACGGAACAGCATATAAAGATCCTTCCAGCGTGGGCTTTGCCCATAATACTACATTTACCACGGAGGGCAGGAGTGCGGACTTTCCAGTCCGCAACAAAGGCAACGCGATCTCAACAAAGGCAGCTCACGCTTTTCCATTCCCCACGCGGATCGGCTTGCACAGGGCACACCTTGTGGCGGGTAAGAAAACCCGCCCTCCTGATTGACGGTGACCACATTTTTTCTTCTCGGAGAGTAAACCACTAAAAGGGTAATGTACCCAAGGTGATTTCGGGATTACGTTCCGCGAAATAGTTCATGCCCCATGCTGTTTCAAAGAGTAGCACGGCACAATCTTGTCCATCATAGGCCAGGCGAACACCGGGCGGCAAAGGCATTCTGGAAATATCGACGGTGTCGGACTTTACCCAGCGGGTTTCGATCCAGGGGGCGGCCTGAAGGCGGGTTTCAGCGCCGTATTCACTCTCCAGACGGTACTGCACAATTTCAAACTGCAAGGGACCCGCCGCGCCGAGAAGGGGCACGTTGCGAACGGCATCGGGCAGGCGATATTGCTGCATGACGCCCTCCTGAAGCAACTGCGATAGCCCCGTGCGAAAACGCTTCGCCTGCACGGGCTGCGCGTTTTCGATGTAGGTATAGCACTCGGGCGCAAAAAAGGGAATCTCGTCGTAGTCCATTTTACCGTCTTCGGTTAGTGTGTCGCCGATGGCAAAGAGATTATTTCCCACGATACCGACCACGTCGCCCGCGTAGGCTTCCTCGACGGTCTCGCGCTCGGAACCAAAAATCTTACTGGCGTTGCCCAAGCGAACTTTCCTTCCGGTTCGGGCGTGAATGACGGTCATATTACGCTCGAACTTTCCCGATACAATGCGGATGAAGGCGATGCGGTCCCGGTGCTTGGGATCCATGTTGGCCTGTATTTTGAACACAAACCCGGAAAAGGCGGGATTGCTCGGCTCAATCTCAATACCCAAGGTGGTCTTGCGCGATTCCGGGGGCGCGGAGTATTTCAAGAAACCATCGAGGAGGAGTTGCACGCCGAAGTTGTTGAGGGCACTGCCAAAATATACCGGTGTGGTTTTCGCGGCAAGGACATCCGCCGGGTCGAACTCCGTGCCCGCGCCCTCCAGCATCTCCACTTCCTCGCAGACCGTTTCGTAGGTCTCGGGGGTCAACTGCTCCCGAACGAAATCATCGTCCAGTCCGCCCGTCTGCACAGGAGCACGCTGGGCATTGCCCGTCGTGCGCTCGAAGAGGTGGGCCATCTTGGTATGGCGATCCCAGACCCCGCGAAAATCCGGCCCGTTGCCCAGAGGCCAATTGACGGCATAGGGTGCCAGCCCGAGTTTCTGCTCCAACTGATCCAGCAATTCAAAAGGTTCGAGCGTAGGACGATCCACCTTGTTGATGAAGGTAAAAATAGGCACGCCACGGTGACGGCACACTTCGAAAAGTTTCAGGGTCTGGGCTTCGATGCCCTTGCCCGCGTCGATGACCATGATGGCCGCATCCACGGCGGTAAGTACGCGGTAGGTGTCCTCCGAAAAATCCTGGTGGCCCGGCGTATCAAGGAGATTGACACGGTAGCCATCGTAATCGAACTGAAGCACGGTGGAACTGATGGAAATACCACGTTTTTGCTCCAGCTCCAGCCAATCGGAGGTCGAAGCCCGCTGATTGCGCCGTGCGGTCACCGACCCCGCCAAATGGACAGCACCGCCATAAAGCAAGAATTTCTCGGTGATGGTCGTCTTCCCGGCATCAGGGTGGGAGACGATGGCGAAGGTGCGGCGGCGCGCAATCTCCTTGCTGAGATTGGCAGGGGCGGTTTCTACGGGCATGGGTGGACTTCTCTCGGAATTGGGATGGAATTCGGGTGCGGAGGGGCACCACACTGCGGACGCATAGTGTACGCGGGCATGGGGAAGCACTTCAAGAATATCACGCGGTGGACTCCCGCAGAAAAATGCGTTGACCCGGCCTGTGCCGAAGGCAAATAATAGTCCCGTTGCGTTGCAACGCCTCCATTTTACAACCCGTTAGCAAAAGGATAGATGATGCTTCCAAGATTTCTTCACTCTCACCTGATTGCCCTGCTCCTCTCCGCGATAGGTATTCATGGTACCGCCGCTGAAAGCCGCCCCAACATCATCTACATTCTCGCCGACGATCTTGGTTACGGGGACGTGCGCTGCCTGAATGCCGATTCTAAAATTCCCACGCCCCACATGGACCGCATGGCGGAGGAAGGCCTGACCTTTACCGATGCCCACTCGGGTTCCGCCGTATGCACGCCCACGCGCTATGGCATCCTGACCGGGCGCTATGCCTGGCGCACGCGCCTCAAGTCCGGCGTGCTCTGGGGATACTCGCCGCCCCTTATCGAGCAGGGCCGACCCACGGTGGCTTCTTTCCTGAAGGAACAGGGCTACCGCACCGCCTGTGTCGGCAAGTGGCATCTGGGCCTGGGTTGGAAAACGACCGATGGCTCCGTTCTGGACGACGAAATGAAACTGACCGGTGAAAAGGTCAATTTTTCCGCGCCCATTGCCGATGGACCTATT
>JAJRPE010000113.1 GCA_024280935.1 Candidatus Hydrogenedentota bacterium | reverse complement strand
CAATCCCTGCTGGACAATATGGTAGCCGCAGAAGAGCGCCGCCGCCAGCAGCCATCGGACAGGACGGATTCCAGCGAATCGATTTCTGGCGATGGCGAAGAACATCCCTCCACGAAAACTGGTTCGACACACCCGCCTGCGGAGGCACCATCCGAGAATGCCGATACCGCCATGTCGCAAGACGACCTTGACGCTCTTATCGCGGGACAAGAAGAAAGCCCACCCGAAGAAAAGACCGAGGCTGTTGGTGACGATGCGCCTATATCGCAAGACGACCTTGATGCCCTTATCGCGGGACAAGAAGAAAGCCCACCCGAAGAGAAGGCCGAGGCTGTTGGCGACGATGCTCCTATATCGCAAGACGACCTTGATGCCCTGATCACGGGGCAAGAAGAAAGCGCGCCCGAAGAAAAGGTCGAGCCTGTTGGCGACGATGCTCCTATATCGCAAGACGACCTTGATGCCCTGATCACGGGGCAAGAAGAAAGCGCGCCCGAAGAGAAAGCCGAGCCTGTTGGCGACGATGCGCCTATGTCGCAAGACGACCTTGATGCCCTTATCGCGGGACAAGAAGAAAGCGTGTCCGAAGAAAAGACCGAGGCTGTTGGTGACGATGCGCCTATGTCGCAAGACGACCTTGATGCCCTGATCACGGGGCAAGAAGAAAGCGCGCCCGAAGAGAAAGCCGAGAACGCTGATCCAGACACCCCCCTTTCACAAGACGATTTAGAGGCCCTTATCACGGAGCAGGCGGACACTCCGTCAAGTGACAACTTGGAAGAGGAGGCTACAGCCGCTGATCCGTCGGCCGATTCGGAAGGCACACTCTCGCAGGCAGATTTGGATGCCCTGTTGGCAACAACGGAAGGTAACGATAGCAACCAGGCCGTGTCGCTGGACGACAATAAAATGGACGGGCTATTCGACGAAAAAACGGGGGAACCCAAAGACAGCCAGAATGACGGCCCTGTAGACCAATCCGACATTGACGCCCTGATCGCCGGAAGTGACGACGAACAGGTCTTGGACGGCACTCAATTGGATGCGCCGATCATACCGGAGGGCGGAGATGAAGAATCCGAAGTCTCGCTCAGCCAGTCAAGCATCGATTCGCTCATGACCAGCCTGGACAAGCCTGACACTACGGGCGAAATTTCTGAGGACTCGGACACGCCTTCCGAAACTTCGGAAGACGAGGAGATGGGCGACATATCGCAAGATATGATCGATTCCCTCATCGCAAGCGCCCAACAGGAAGCCACCGATGAGCGCGGGGCGGCTTCTCAGAGCGAGATCGGGTCGGAAAACCTTGCGGCTGCCGCAACGGCCTCCGATGCTGGCCCCGATTTACTGTCGCAGAGTGATCTGGACAAACTGATTGAGACATCCAAACAACAGGATCAGGAACGGGACAATGCCAAAGAACGGGCCTTGGAAGAAGCAGTCGATTCTGTCCAAACCGAGGCCCAGGGCGAGGAGCCACCGCCAGAATCAACGCCCGAATCCTTCAAGCCCGGAACCCGATTTCGCAAACCCTCGGTGCTCGGAGCATTTATTGGGGAAAATCTCATGCGTCTGGTCGCCTGCCTGTTGGTCGGCTTCCTCGTCTCCATGGGCACAGGGATCTTCATGGCGCTCCACATGGAAATCCAGCCCGGAATCGGCTCCGGCAAGGATATCGCGGCCCTTGAAATCGCGCTGGAACGCGCCCGGGATTTGCTTGCTGCCGGCGGCTATACCGAAGTTATCAATGAACTGAACGGACCGATTGACCGCGCATATCCCGGCACGTTACGCAACGATGCCCTCTATGTTCGGTTGGAAGCCCAGTATCGGGGCTTTCGCGGTGATTGGGGCACGGCACCCTTTGATAAATTGATCGCTGAAATAGATGACACGCTAAAGGCGGCCCCTTCCCACCCGCGCGCCCCTGAAGCCCTGCACTGGAAAGCGAAACTCTTCGCCACAGACCAACCCCAAGCAGCCTCAGACATTTACAAGGAAATCCTGGAACAATACGATGACGCGCCAAATCGTGACCGGATACTCCTTGAGGCCGCCCAACTTGCCTTGGTGCTCAATGACCCTCTGGAGACGGCGATTTTTGCAGACAATCTCCTCACCAATTATCCGGCATCGATTTGGGCGGGCGAAGCCAAACTGGCCCGCGCCGACGCGAATGTCAAGGCCGGAAACCTTTCCGATGCGCGGACCATATTCATCCGCCTGGCACAGGAAGCGCCCGATTCCGCCCTCGGTGCGAGGGCCTTTGTGCGGCTTGCCAAGCTGGCCCACGACATGGGCCAATACGACATCGCGAAATTACACCTGAAGACCCGCCTTGAAACCACCACCACCTTGGATGGCAACGACGAAGTCTACCTCCTTCTCGCGAAAAACTACCGCGCAACAGGCCAATTGGAGGATGCGCGAGACACGCTGAACGACTTATTATCGTTCTTCGAGGATAGTTCCTTCCGCCCCGATGCCTTCATCGAATACGCGCAGGTTCTGGAAGCCCTCGGGGAGCGGGAGCGGGCAATCAAGGCGGCGCAACGTGCCGCACTGGAGTATCCCAGCCACCCAGGTGTGCTCCGAAACAATGGGGAACTCCAGGGACTCCACGGCAACCCCCTGGCGGCAGCAGTCGCATTCGTGGCGGCCGACAAAGCAGGAGCGGCCGACCCCCGCCTCTTGCTCAACGCGGCGCGGTACTACCGCACGGCCAACATGCCCGACGAAGCGGCCCACACCTATGCTCGCCTGAAAACCTTCTTCGCTGGCTCGCCGGAGTCCCTTTCCGGGGGTATCGAGGCTGCCGAACTCCGCTATAAGCAGGGGGGAGCCGAAGGCGCTCTGGACGATCTCAAAGCCCTCAAGGCCGCCACACAGGGCACCGCTCATTATCTCCCCACACTGGAGGCAATGCAGACCATCTATAAAGATCTCGGCCTGGACCGCTATATTAACGACACGGCACAGGAAATTATCGGTGAGACGACCGAACCCGAAGTACTCGCCGAGGCCGCCGTTGACCTCATCGACACGGGGGACTTGGAAAACGCCCAGGCCGCCATTAACAAGCTCGACTTGAATCGGCTCCGGCCACCCACCGCCTTTAATGTGCTCATGAAGGAGGGCAACGCCCTGCTTTCCATAGCGCCGCAACGGGGCCTGGAAAAGATGGAGCAGGCCTATTTCAACTACCCCGACGCCCGCACGCAGGCATCGGACCAAACGCTCCTCCGCACCTACCTCGCCACGGGACGGGCGGCGGCAGCACGCAGAATGGTCATGGATCTTAAAGCCCATGTGACCGACAAACCGGTTGACACGCCCTATCTTGTCGATGCCGCTATCGCGTGGGGTGACTTTCTCTACGACAAGGAAGACTACCGGACCGCAATCTTTGCCTTTTCTATTGCTGAAGAGGCCAGCATTGGCTCTTCCCTTCCGGTCGCGGGCCTTCGATCCCATCCCGATTGGGCGAAATATCAGCGAGCCAACGCCTTGCTCCATCTCGCAGACTATAAAGGTTGCCTGAGCATCTATGAGGACATCGCCGCCTCCGACTCTCCCTGGGCCAAAGAAGCGGAGGTAAAAGCAAATCTCGCCCGCTTGGAGCAACGCCAGCGTGGGGCATCCCCGACGCGGGCCGCACAGGCAGGTTAATTATGCCGACCTATACCCTCCCTTATCGCATTACCAGTTTCCTGGAACGCCAAATCGCATGGTTAGAATGCGCTCTCAAGGAACTGGATGCCATGGGGTGGGCCACGGATGACGAACTTGACGCACTGGTCATTCGACAATCGCAACGCGAACAAGAGGCTCAAAACATGGCCCGGGAATATAACGGGCTTTCCCACGAATGGCAGCAAACCGAGACTATCGAAAAAGATGGTCGGGATTCCATACGCCTTTTGTCACAACAGGCACAAGAGCTATCGGAAACCCTTCGCATACGCTATGGGGAGGCTCAGAGAATCGCCGACAAACGCGCCCAAAAGAAACGAAATGCCCTGGATGACTTGCGCCGAGAGCGCCGCTCTGTCACTATTTACCGACCGGAGATGATCGTTTCACCCGGATTCATCGACAAGAAGGCCTGAGGTGGCATAGCCACGGTACGGACTAAGACATCAGGTATCATTCATGGATTCTCCCAAAACCGATGTAGAAGCGCTGGCCCAAGCCTTCGACCTTTTCACCAAGACAACCGCCAGTATGGAAGAAGCCTATCGGCACCTCCAGCAGCGTGTAACGGACCTGGACCAGGAATTAGCCACCAAGAACCTTCAGCTAGCCCTCACCACAGACTACATATCCAGTCTCCTGGAGAGTATTTCCGATGGTGTAATCGCCGTCGATACGGAGGAAAATGTCACCCGATTCAACCGCGCTGCGGGACTCGTGCTGGGTTTCGATGCGACCGAGGTCGTGGGACAGCCCTTTCGCGAGGTCTTTGAGCGCCCCTTCGCTACGTCGTCCATCCCCGGCAGTATGGAACTCAAAGCAAAGAGCGGTCGAACTGTACCCGTCAGCGAGCGAGATTCCGCCATCGCCGATCGGGACGGCAACCGATTGGGCTATGTCAAGACCTTTCAGGATCTCAGCGAACTCAGTGCGCTGCGGGAACAGGTACGCCAGATCGACCGCCTCGCGGCCATCGGCGAAATGGCCGCTACCGTGGCCCACGAAATCAGGAATCCCCTCGGCGGCATTCGGGGTTTCGCAACCTTTCTCGCCCAGGACACGCCCGAAGAGGACCCCCGTCATCGCCTGGTCCAGAAAATTCTCGCGGGCACGACCAGCCTGGAGAAGGTCGTCAATGGCCTCCTGGAATACACTCGGCCCGTGGAATTAAGGCTCACCCCCACCTCCTGCGCCAGTATCGCGCACGCCGCTATGCGCTACATGGAGTACGACCCCAATCGCATTACGATTTTCACGGAAATTGACCCCGACTTGCGTATTCTGGCCGATGGCGATAAGATTCGCCAGGTATTAATGAATGTCCTGCTCAACGCGGTTCAAAGTATCGAAGACAAAGGCGAGATTCGACTCAGCGCAGTGGCCGATGACAATGTTGTCCATCTGTCCGTTCGAGACACGGGCAGTGGTATGGACGAGGAGGCCCTGAAACAGGTCTTTTCTCCTTTCTTTACCACCAAGGAAAAAGGAACCGGACTCGGCATGGCCGTCTCGCAAAAAATCGTTGAAGGCCACGGCGGCGTCCTCTCAGCCCACAGCGTGCCGGGTGAAGGCACGCGAATCGCCATCCAACTACCCCGCGCGGAATAAGGCACCCCATGACAACGGCACAATCGAAACATAGAATTCTCGTGGTGGACGACGAACCGCTCATGCGGGAATATGTCGAGGAAGCATTGCTTCGGGCGGGCTACCTCGTAGACACGGCAGGCAACGGCGCAGACGGCGTGGCCCTTTTCGAGGCCTACCAACACGATGTGGTCGTCACCGACCTGAAGATGACCCCTATGGATGGCTTGGGTGTTTTGAAAAACGTCCTGGAGCGCCATCCTGAGACACAAGTCATCGTCATGACCGCCTATGGAACGATTGAAACCGCCGTGAGCGCCCTCAAGGGAGGCGCAACCGACTACATCCTCAAGCCCTTCGCACCCGACGCGCTGGAACTGGCCGTCACCCGCGCCTTGGAGTTGGCGCGGCTCACCCAGGAAAACCGCTACCTGCGCGAAGAACTCAACACCCGCTACGACAATGGCGCCATGGTGGGCGGTAGTTCCGCCATGCAGCAGGTGCAAAACGACATCGCAAAAGTCGTCGATAGCCGCGCCACCGTGCTCATTCGGGGTGCCAGCGGCACCGGCAAGGAACTCGTCGCCCGTGCAATTCACCACGGCGGCATGCGGGCCAACAAGCCCTTTATCAAGGTCAATTGCGCCGCCCTCTCGGCAGGCATCCTCGAAAGCGAACTCTTCGGCCATGAAAAAGGGGCCTTTACCGGTGCTCATGACCGAAAAATCGGTCGCTTTGAACTCGCAGACGGGGGCACCCTCCTCCTTGACGAAGTCAGTGAAATCGATGTGGGCTTGCAGGCCAAGCTGCTGCGCGCCCTCCAGGAACGAGAAATCGAGCGCGTTGGTGGCTCCCAGACCATCCCGGTGGACACGCGCATCCTGGCCACCTCCAACCGCAACCTGGAGGACGCTGTCGCTGAGGGAAAGTTTCGGGAAGACCTTTTTTTTCGTCTCAATGTCATCACGATTCAACTGCCGCCACTTCGCGAACGACCCGACGATGTTTCTCGCCTCGCGGACCATTTCCTCTTCGCATTTAACCGGGAAAATGGCCGGAGTATCCAAGGGTATTCCGAAGAGGCCCGCAAGGCGCTGATTGCTTATAGCTGGCCCGGCAACGTCCGCGAGTTACAGAACGCCATCGAGCGGGCCGTCGTTCTCGCCGACGGCCCCGAGCTGACTCCAGGGGATTTTCAGTTCAACACCGCGAGCCTCTTGAAGCAGGAAGAAGCACCCGGCCTTACGGCGGGTACCACCGTCTCCGAGATAGAGCGCCAACTCATCTTCAAGACCCTGGAGCACTGCAAGCAGAACCGCACCCGCGCCTCCGAGCTCCTGGGCATCAGCGTACGCACGTTGAGGAACAAGCTCAAGGAATACCAGGAAGCCGGGATTGAGGTGCCGTCGGCGTAGCGGGGACTACCATCGATTTCATGGCCTACGAAAATCGTGTGCCGACAGTCGGCCACGGCAGATAAGAGGGAGCGGCAGGCGACGTGCGGCAGCGACGAATCCAGCAAAGAAGAACCCACCCCCAACCCCTCCAAGGAGGGGCTGGGGGTGGGTCAACGCCCTGAGCGACCGCATTTGCAAACAAATATGAACTCGTTCATTTTTTACTTGACCAGCGTCGGCTCATGTGTTATTTTGAACATGTTCATAAGAGACGCCGCGCAACTCAGATCAGGAGCGATTTCATGAAATCTATACGCGCCGTCACTGGAGCCTTCGGCTACTCGGGAAAATACATCGCCCGCACATTGCTGGAGCAGGGCCAACGGGTTATTACCCTCACCAACTCCCTCCATCGCGAAAACCCCTTCGGGGACCAAGTCCAGGCCTACCCGTTCAACTTCGACGACCCCGATGCCCTCACCAAATCTTTGCTGGGTGTCAGCGTACTCTACAACACCTACTGGGTGCGCTTTAACCACAAGAACTTCTCCCATGCGGAGGCCGTCCAGAACACCCGCACGCTTTTTCAATGCGCGGCCGCAGCGGGGGTTGAACGGGTCGTCCATATCAGCATTACCAACCCCGATCTCGACTCGCCCCTGGCGTATTTCCGGGGTAAAGCCCAACTCGAAGAGGACCTCAAACAAAGCAGTCTCTCCTACGCCATTCTCCGGCCAACGGTACTCTTCGGGAAGGAAGACATTCTCATCAACAACATCGCCTGGGCGCTCCGCCGCTTTCCCGTGTTTGGCGTTTTCGGTGATGGAAGCTACAAGCTGCAACCGATCCACGTGGAGGACCTGGTCGAACTTGCCAGCGACGCGGGAGAATCGCGCGAGAATCAAATTATCAACGCTATTGGCCCCGAAACCTTCACCTATCGCGAACTCGTCGAGGCCATTGGAGCGCGCATTGGAAAGCGCCGTCCCATCGTCTCTCTACCACCCATGGTGGCCTATGCCGCCTGTGCGCTCATGGGAACGTGGGTTAGCGATGTCATCATCACCCGCGAAGAAATTCAGGGGCTCATGGACAACCTGCTCCATGTCGACAGAGCGCCGAGTAGCACCACCCGCCTGACCAAGTGGATAGATGCCCACGCCGAAACCCTCGGCTACCGTTACACCAGCGAACTCGCCCGCCGCACGGATCGGCGCGAAGCCTACGGGAGCAATTGACACACGACCGGCACATGCTTCATAGTGAAGAGCACTCGTTGCTTCGT
>JAJRPE010000112.1 GCA_024280935.1 Candidatus Hydrogenedentota bacterium | reverse complement strand
GATGATGTGGGGGGCCAGGGCGAGTGGCCTACCCACCCCGAATTGCTGGATTGGCTTGCCCTCGAATTCGTCGAAAATGGCTGGGACCTGAAGCATATGGTGCGCCTCATGGTGACATCCCGAGCCTATCGCCGGTCAAGTTTGACGACAAACAAACTGCGCGCAAAGGATCCCTTCAACCGGTTTTACGCCCGCCAGTCTCGGTTTCGCATTGAGGCCGAGTTGGTCCGCGATGGCGCTCTTAGCATGAGCGGCCTCCTGGTGCCCGATATCGGTGGTCGTTCTGTGTTTCCCTATCAACCCGAGGGTTATTATTCCAATTGCAATACCTTTGGCGGCGTGTTGGCCTATGACACGGAAAAGGATGGGAACCAATACCGCCGGGGACTCTATACCTTCTGGAAACGCTCCTTTCTCCATCCGAGCCTGCTTGCCTTTGATGCGCCCAGCCGCGAAGAATGCACGGCGGAGCGCACCCTTTCCAACACGCCCCTTCAGGCGCTGGTGCTTCTCAACGACCCCTCCTATATGGAAGCGGCCCGCGTTTTTGCTCAGCGAATCATGACGGAGGGGGGCGAGCGCAGCGATGATCGCATCAGGCTGGCCTATCGTTATGCCCTTTCCCGCGAGCCCGATACCCAGGAATTGGAACTCATCCGAAATTTGTATCACGCCCATTTGATGGAGTACAGCCAGGACCCAGCGGCTGCCCAGGCATTGCTCGAAACGGGGATGGCCCCGATTCCCGAGGGGGTCGATGTTGTTGATCTTGCGGCGTGGACTTCGGTAACACGGGTTATCCTGAATCTCCATGAAACCATAACGCGAAGCTGAGTCCGTTAGTGCCTTTGCGTGCCCCAAAAAAAGATCGCACGCAAAGGCGCTAAGACGCAAAGAAAAGAAACATTTCACCGACAAGGGTATGCTTGGGTTGTCCACGAAGTCCACGTTAGTTTTTAAGTCGCTTCTGATGTAGAGGCCCTGTTGGGCTGAGCGCTTGGTTGGTTGGGACAAATAAGGAAAACTTAATCGTGCCGTGCGATCCCGAGGTACGAGGGTTAGTGCGTCTGGGAATGTAGGACAGCCGTCCCGGCTGTCATGACAGGCGGGACGCCTGTCCTACGTTTACAACTGAATTACAGAGGCGGATGCCATGACTTACCACGATCTACTGCTGAAACAGACACGCCGCCAGTTTTTCGGGCAGACGGCCCGGGGCATTGGCTCGTTGGCTCTCGCGGGCTTGATGAAAGAGGCCTCTGCGGCGACTTCTCCCCCTGGCGGGGACGCATCGCGCTATGGGCTGGTTTCGCCCCGTCATCATCTGCCGAAAGCGAAGCGTGTTATCCACCTGTATATGGCCGGCGGCCCGTCTCATCTGGAGACTTTTGACCACAAGCCGAAGCTGGCCGAGTTCGACGGTGAAGTCATGCCGGCCTCCATTACGGAGGGGCAGCCTATTGCCCAGCTTCAAGGGAAGGAATTGCGCTGCCTGGGGCCGCAGCATGCCTTCGTGCGCTGTGGGAAGTCACAGCAGGAAATATCGACGATTTTTCCCCACATAGGCACGATAGCCGACGACATCTGTATTGTTCGTTCCATGATGACCGAACAGATCAATCATGATCCGGCCCATACCTTCATGAACACGGGTAGCTCTATTTCGGGACGTCCCAGCATGGGCAGTTGGGTCACCTATGGTCTTGGCAGCGAGGCCGACAACCTGCCCGGCTTTGTGGTGCTCACGTCGGTGGGCGGCGGCCAATCCCAGCCCATTGCGGCGCGCCAGTGGCACAGCGGCTTTCTGCCCAGCAAGCACCAGGGCGTTCAGTTTCATTCCCAGGGTGATCCCGTGCTTTACCTGAGCAATCCGGCGGGTGTATCGCCAAAACGCCAGCGTGATGTGGTCGATACAATTCAGGCATTGAATCGGCATCAGGACGGTATCACGGATGATCCTGAGATCCAGACACGCATCAGCCAATACGAGATGGCCTTTAAGATGCAGACCAGCGTGCCTGAGTTGGTGGACTTTTCTGACGAACCCCAGCACATCAAGGAGATGTACGGCACAGAGGGTGCCGATGGAAGTTTTGCGGCCAATTGTCTCCTCGCCCGGCGCATGGCGGAGCGGGGGGTACGCTTTATCCAACTCTATCACCGTGGCTGGGATCATCATGGGGGCGTCAAAGGCGGAACGGTCACCACGGCCAAGTTGGTGGACCAGGCATCTGCTGCGCTGGTAAAGGATTTGGCCCAACGGGGCATGCTTGAAGATACCCTTGTTATCTGGGGGGGGGAGTTTGGCCGTACACCCATGGCCCAGGGTTCAGGCAGGGACCACCATATCAAGGGCTTTTCCATGTGGATGGCGGGTGGTGGTATTCAGGGTGGGATCACCCACGGTGCCACCGATGAATTTGGCTATAATGCGGTGGAAGATGTGGTGCATGTGCATGATTTTCATGCCACTTTGCTGCACCTTCTGGGCGTGGATCATCTGAAATTGACCTATCGGTTCCAAGGGCGCGATTATCGCCTTACCGACGTGTTCGGGAATGTTGTGCATCCTATTCTGGCGTAGCGCCCGAACAATCCATGGCTTTCAGCGCCTCGTAGCGCGATGAGTAGATGTTGAAGACCCGAAACATGCGCACCAGCTCAAAAAGGGTCCGAACGGGCTTCGTCATGTTGCACAGGGCGAGGGATCCATTGCCTTCGCTCATGGTTCGCAAGGAAGATAACAAGGCACCCAACCCCGAACTATCCACAAATTGAAGCGCCCCCAGATCCAGCAACACGCAATTGTGCTGCTCCAGAACGGGCCGCACATCTTCCCGGAATAATTTGGCATTGCTTGCGTCGAGGCTGTCCTGGGTGAAGGCGACAACGGCGATACCGTTCTCCACCTCGGGGCGGGTAATCATCATGATGTGTTTCCCTCCGGAAGTCTGTTGCCTGGCAGACGGTCAGACCTCCTCGCCTTCAAAGCGGTAGCCTTTGCCCCAGACCGTCTGAATCAGGCGAGGCTTGGATGAATCATCTTCCAGTTTTTTTCTAAGGCGCCCCATATGCACGTCCACCAGGCGCTCGTCCCCCGCGTACTTAAAATTCCAAGCGCGACTGATGAGCTGGCTGCGCCCGATTACCTGGCCGCGCCGTCGCGCCAGCGCCAGCAGCAAATCAAATTCGATGGGGGTGAGCTTTACTTCCTCCCCATCCTTAATAACAACCCGGGCACCGGGATCGATACGGAGTTCCTTGAATTCCAAGGCACCGCCGCTACTGCGCGATGCGCCCTTCGCCCGTCGCAGAATGGCTTGTACGCGGGCGGTAAGCTCTTTGGGGTCGAAAGGTTTCGTCAGATAGTCATCCGCGCCCATGGTAAGCGCGGCAACCTTTACATAACTGATGGAAGTCGTGGTGAGCATGAGCACGCACGCATCCGAGTCTTTGCGCATCTCACGCAGGATTTCGATTCCGTCCATCGTAGGACCACCGTCATCACCAGCATCCAGATTGATATCCAAGACCACCAGATCGGGCTGCTCGTCCGCGATTTGCGTCAGCGCATCATGGCCATTGGTGGCGGTGGACACGGAGTAGCCATCGTCTTCCAGGACTTGGCATGTTCGTTCCAGCGCGTCGGCTTCATCCTCAACGACCAGAATCTTTTCGGTTCCCATAGGGCGGCCCCATTTCCTGCAATTGAAGTCACGTATAGACGGCTCAAGCCTTCCATGTGAGAAGGAAACTTTGGTCCGCCTGCCTATCATCTTTTCCTGCGGGACACGTTTGCGATCCGATCATCCTTTGATGATGCGTTTCGGTCCTCCGGTTGCTCTGTGGCACGCACGACTGCGCCACAAGACCCACTGTTACAACATGTCCACATCGCTATTGTATAGAAAAATACCCAGACTATCTACTAATTTCACGAAGTATTTCACGGAAGCCGTCGGCTGTTTCGTCATTGCTTCGATGTCAGGCTTCGAGGTCGCCCTCGTCCAGCCTGCATGCTTGCAGTTCGACGTGGAAACACGCGCCTTCGCCCTCGTTGCTTTCGGCCCATACGCGACCGCCATGGCGCTCTACAATACGCCGGACAATGGCCAGGCCCAGGCCACTGCCTTGAATGTTGGCATGGTCGTGGACCTGCTTGAAGGGCGCGAACATGGCCTCGGCATGGGTCATGTGGAATCCGATACCGTTGTCCTTTACGCAAATCCGCACGAAGGCGGGATCCGTCGCCTCCGAAAAGACTTCTATTCGGGGTGCATCCTCGGTGCGGCTGAACTTCTCCGCGTTCTGCAAAAGGTTGGTAAAAACTTGATTGAGCAAGGTTTGATCGCCCTGGCAGTCGGGCAGTGGCGCCACCTTGACCATGGCGGCCACCTCGGCTGATATCGTGCGTGTGGCGGCGTTAAGCACCGCGTTAAGATCGCAGCATTCCATGGAGACGGGCTTTTTACTCAGTCTCGAAAAGTCGAGCAGCCGATCAATCATGTGCTGCATTTCCGCCACGCCTTGGGTGATCATCGAAACGTAGTCGCGCCCGGCCTCGTCAAGGCCCGTGAGTTTATCGTCTAACATGCGTGCAAATGATTTGAGAAATCGGAGGGGAGAACGCAGGTCGTGGGCGATGGTGTAGTTAAAGGCTTCCAGCTCCTGCATGGTGTCCTGCAACTCCGCCGTTCTCTCTTCCACGCGCTGTTCCAATTGTCGGTTGACATCGTGTACGGCATCGGTCGCACGCTTTTCCCGGGTGACATCCCAGGCGACGAATACGACGTGAATTACCGCGCGTGCTTTGTCCCGGTAGGGCGTATAGATCATGTCAAGGCATCGATGCCCGCCCACCGGAAGATCCACCCAGTGCATGACCTGAACTTGCTCGCCCTCAAAGCACCGTTCAAGGTAGGGTGCCACCACGGTGGAAAACATGGCATTGCCCCAAACCGTCGCCGCGCCCGAACCGTTGATCTCTTCGGGTGTCGTATCAAAAGCGGCGGCAAAGGAGCGGTTGACCAATTCGTAGGCATGGCCCCGGTTTATCAGGGCCATGTACTGCTGGGATGTGTCCAGGAGAAACTCATAACGCTGCCACAGCTCGTGGGTGCCCATCTGCTGGGTGATATCCCGGTGCATCCAGGTTGTGTAGCTGTTTTCCCGGCACAATTGAATCTCATTCCAGGCAGGCACGCCATCGGCCCGCGTGTATTCGATACGTTTGGAGGTCGAGCGACTTGGGTTTTCCAAGTACGAGGACAACGATTTCCCGGTTGCGTCAGAGACAAAAGGCGGCCCCAGGAAGGGATGCTTCATACCAATTATCGTATTCTGATCGAGGGCCGTCATGGAAGCAAAGGCCTCGTTGCAGTAGACCACCGTGTCGGCCCGCGTAATAACAATGCCCATGCTCAGGGTGCCGAGGGCACGAAAGGCGATGCCCGCCAGGTCCGTTTTCTTTGTGTTTGGTGTCGGCACGGCCTACCCTGTCGGTCCTTTCCCAAAAAGAGAGAGTATGACTTGGGCGTATATCCGATGGCCAAAGTCATTGGGATGGTTGACGCCGTTGCCCGTGATATCAGCGAATTTCTTGTGGGCCAACAGCGTGGTCCAAAAGGCGGTGAGATCCGCCACCGCCACCCCCGGTTGCTGAAGCGTCACGAGGACATCGCGGTATTGGGGATAGCGATCAGTCGCGGCGTGTATCCAGTCGTCGTTGCCGCGCATGGTGGCCCCGCGGACGAACTCTGTCGCCGGGTGGATGGCGCGAATACCCGCCATAATCGCCTCTGTGTTCTTGCGATAGGTTTCGGGTGACATTTT
>JAJRPE010000111.1 GCA_024280935.1 Candidatus Hydrogenedentota bacterium | reverse complement strand
TGACCTCAACATTGAACGCACTCTTAACTGCTTCTACACAACAACTTATGAATATGGCCGCATGAAACTTCTTGTTGCTTTTTGCCCTTATTCAAATGTAAGGCACTAAAGTGGCCGGCCACAGCCAAGATCTATGGCCTTCGTTACCCTTCGCCCGAGAATCTTCTTATTTTTTGTGGCGGTTTTCCAAAAAGGGCCTAAACATAGGCGGCCAGTTCCAGCACGACGCCATCGGGGTCATGGAAATAGCAGAGCGACTTCTGTCCATCATCGTGCTCAATAACGCTTTTCGGCACTATAACGGGCGCTCCGATGAATTTTACGCCCGCCTCCACGAGCCGGGTATAAAGGCTATCCATGTCCTCAACCTGGAAGGCGATGTGACGAAGACCCTGCGTATTGGGCAGGGCGTTTTCCGGGATTGATACCCCCTCCGGGGCCAGATACTTGATGAGTTCGATGCGGGGGCCACCGCCGCAGGGCTGCACGTAGACGACATCGGCCGATACACCCCGCAGACCGACGATGGCCTCGATCCAGTCGCCCGTCAGGTGAGCACGACGGGTTTCTTTGAGGCCCAGCAATTCGGTGTAGAAGTGGACGGATCGTTCCAAATTGGCGACGACAATATTGATGTGATCAACATGCTTAACCATTGCATTCCTCCAAAAACGTATGCTACACTAAGAGTGCGTGGATATTGTTGTATGAGCAAATATAAAGCCCGAAAAGGCAGTGTACGCCACGACAACAGATGCCGTCTACCCGCATGAGAGTGTTGAATGGTATATCCATCCCCGTTACATCAAGGTCTCAATGACACGTTAGCTCGCCATACACGGAGTCCATTCCATGTCTAAAGAGATGAACGATGCCAGCCACTGGCGCGAGTTTGAGAAGAATCCCCTGTCCCATTCCATGGCCCACTACCTCATGGCCATCGATAGTCTGCGCTCCGAGCATGGCTATGCGCGGGCCACGGATGTGGCAGAAACCCTCGAAGTGTCCCGTGGCGCGGCCAGCATGGCGCTGGCGCAGCTCAAAAAACGTGGTTGGGTCGGGGAAGACCACAACCGTTTCCTCCTCCTGACCGATGAGGGAAAGCGGATCGCTGACCTCGTGGAGCACAACTTTGTAATCCTGTCTAAGTTTTTTGAGGTGGTGCTGGGCGTCGAAAAAGATACCGCAATGGGCGATGCCTGCAAAATGGAACACTTGGTGAGCATGGAGACGGGACAGCGCCTGTTGTGGCTGATGAAATACCTCCTGAGTGACAATAAACCCGCCGTTAAAGTGCGCGAATGCATGGCCGAATACAATGGGAGCTGTCGGTCCCACGCTGAGGCAGAATGCCCTATATGCGGTACTACCGGGGAGTGTCTGGCCAAGGCTGGCACCTCCGAAACCTGAATAGAAATGATGATCATGCGTACACTGGACCAATTAAAACCAAAAGAATCGGGCGTTGTCGCATCGCTGTTCGGCGTTGGTGACACCCAGCAGCGTCTGCTGGAAATGGGCGTGAGCGATGGCGCGAAAGTGGAAGTGTTGCGTTTCGCGCCGATGGGCGATCCCATGGAGATCTTCGTCCGTGGATTTCACCTGACCCTTCGGAAATCCGAAGCGGCGCTGGTCCAACTCGAAGGCTGAAAATGGCAACGACCCTCGCCCTTGTCGGCAATCCCAATGTGGGTAAAACGGCTGTTTTTAATGCGCTGACGGGCCTCTCGCAAACGACCGGAAACTACGCGGGTGTTACCGTCTCACGCACTTACGGCACGCTCCACTTGGGTGAAATCAAGGTCAAGCTGGCCGATTTGCCCGGCTCCTACAGCTTGGCGGCCCGGTCGCCCGACGAAGTTATTGTCGTGGATGTGCTCCTCGATCAGCAGACGGACGAAGCGCCCATTACGGGCATCATTGTTGTTATGGATGCCTCGAATCTGGAGCGCAACCTTTATTTTCTTTCCCAGCTTATTGAGCTTAAAAAGCCCTTTATTGTAGCCCTCAACATGATGGATATTGCTGATCGGCGGGGAATTAAAATCAACTGCGAGGCCCTGTCCAAGGCGCTGGGCGCGCCAGTAGTTCCCGTCCGCGCCCATAAGCAACAGGGATTCAGCACGCTGTGCAAGGCCATCCTGGCCCTCTATCAGGGCGATCTCAAGGTTTCGTCATCGGTCGGATGCACCTTTCCTGAATCGCAGATTCAAGCGGTTGCCGGTCTCGCTGCGCTTCTCAAATCCTGCGAAGACAAGCTGGGCCGCACCGTGCCTCTTCCTGAAGTAGGTCGCATTCTCATCGACGCAGGCGGCTACGCCGAAAAACGTATTGTGCGGCGTCTTGGCCCAGACTTCGTAAAGACACTGGCGGAATACCGCGAAGCCGCCGTGGAAAACGGTGCCAGCCTGCCCGCCCAGGAAGCTAAAGTCCGCTATGGCTGGGTCAAGGAAATACTTGCTGCTTCCGTGACACAGCCCGACCCGCGCAAACACAGTCGCTCAGAACGTATCGACAACGTGCTTACCCACAAGCTCTACGGCACGGTTTTCTTCATCGGCATCATGATGATCGTGTTTCAGGCCATCTACTCCTGGTCTGGCCCCGTGATGGATTTGGTTGATGGCACGGTGGGTGTACTCGGAGCCTGGGTGGGCGCGATGCTTCCCGAGGGTATGCTCCAGAGCATGGTGGTTGATGGCATTGTCGCGGGTGTGGGAAGTGTCCTGGTATTCCTTCCCCAGATCCTTCTCCTGAGCCTCTTTGTTGCCCTTCTCGAAGACTGCGGCTACATGGCGCGGGCCGCCTTCCTCATGGATAAGCTGCTTGGGTGGTGCGGGCTGAGCGGCCAATCATTCATCCCCATGCTTTCCAGCTTCGCCTGCGCCATTCCTGGCGTGATGGCGACGCGCACCATCTATGATCGCCGGGATCGCTTTACCACCATACTTGTCGCCCCCCTCATGAGCTGCTCCGCACGCTTGCCTGTTTATATCATCATGATCGGTGCCTTCATTCCTCAGACCAAAATCCTCGGGACTCCATTTACCCTGCCCGCCGTTGTCTTGTTTATCATGTACGGGCTTGGGATTGCCGTGGCCGTTCCAGTGGCGTGGGTCTTGAAAAAAACGGTGTTCCGGGGAGAGAAGCCGCCGCTTATCCTGGAGATGCCCTCTTACAAGGTGCCCCAGGTTCAGACAGTCATCAAAAAGGTTTATCGTGAAGGCAAAGACTTCCTGGGCCGTGCGGGTACGCTTATTTTTGCGGTCACGATTGTCGTGTGGGCTCTGGCCTACTTTCCGCGCTCCGCGAGTATCGACGAAATCTACGCCGTCCAACGGGCCGAGGCGCGGGCCGCTGGTTTAAGCCAGGCGGCGCTTGATCAGCGTCTTACAGCGCTCGACAATCTGGAAGCGGGGGACTACTTGCGCCATAGCGTGCTGGGCCGCACGGGCCAGTGGATCGAACCTGTCTTCCGGCCCATGGGCTGGGACTGGCGTATTGCCACCGCGACCATTGCCAGTTTTCCGGCGCGTGAAATTATAGTGGCCACGCTGGGTACGCTATTCAATATGGGAGCCGATGTAAACGTGGAATCCGAAGGACTCATTGCCACCTTGCGCGGTGCCACCTGGCCCGATGGACGACCACTCTTCAATATACCTGTGGCCCTTTCTATTATGGTGTTTTTCGCGCTCTGTGCCCAATGCGGGGCCACGCTTATAACCATCAAGCGGGAAACGGGCCGATGGCGCTGGCCTGCCTTGGCCTTCGCTTACATGACGGTGCTGGCCTATACGGGGTCTACCATCACCTATCAAGTGGCCTCGTTGCTCATTCCGGGAGTCTGATATTCATGGACGTTCAAAAAGTTATCGTTGCGGCCATCGTACTCTACGCCGCCATCTATCTGTGGCGCTATATCCGGGCATCCCTCCAGGGAAAACGGACGGGGTGCGGCTGTGGCTCCGAATCGGCATGCCCGGCGAAGAAAGATTCACCGACGGAGTAGTGGGGTGTTTCAAGGGGCTGCCGCTTATGATAGCGTGGTACGAGTAGTCCGTATTCTTCGCTCAGGGAGACTGCATCTCAATGAATCTGGAACAGATTGAAAATGAAGCCCTTCATCTATCGGAGGACGAGAGAGCCGCGCTGGCACAAAAGCTTCTGCTCAGTATCGACAATCCGTCACCGGATGAGGTTTCCAGGGATTGGCTCGTAGAAGCACGCCGCAGGGCGCGAGAACTCGACGATGGCACCAGCCAACCGATACCGGCCGAAGAAGTTCGGCGCAAGGTACGGGCATTGCTGCGGTGAATTATGAATTTCACGTGGCCGCGCGGACCTATTTGGGACGTGCTCAATGGCAAAAACATATAGGTGAAGGGTATGGGTCTTGAGACGGAGGAACTTATCCAGATTCTGGATCAGATGATTGAACTTCTCCGGGAGGATGGCGAAACCCATTGGCGCAAATGGGCCGCGACCGCGAAAAGCCGACTGCTACGCGCAGATTTCTCCGGTATCGAATACGTTCTTAGAGGCTATGGCGGCATGGGGTCTTTTAGTGATTTGGTGATAGGGCAATCCAGTGTGGCGGGAGAATTTCGTTGGAAGGCGGGTTACCGAGAAAACAACGATACTTTGGACCGCTTGCGGGGAGAGGCTTTCAGGTTGGCGAACTTCATAAAGCGGAACCATGAAATTGACAGGACTTGAGAGGAAATCGAAGCGGTTCAGAACTGATTTCGTGAACCGGCGAGGGCAGTACCATGGTCGGGCCTTTCGCCCCGTAGGGGCGTCATATCGTAGCCCAGGCGTGAGCGAAGCGAACCCTGGGATAGATCGAATCTAAGCGATGTTTAACCCCGAAGGGGTGGCATTGAGGTGTTGGGAATGTGCCCTGATTTTTTCTATGCCACTCCTTCGGAGTTCAACCCTTCGTGGGCCGGTTTACCCAGGGTTTCGCTCGTACCTCGCTTCACCGCTGGGCTACGATATGTCGTCCCTACGGGACTAACTGCTATGGCTTCGTAATCGGCTCCTTTCATGGGTCCTCCTCAAGTTACCTGATTTGAGGTGGTTGCTGACTGATGGGGTCAAGCAGTTTTCCGCGAACCCACACCCGCAAACTTAGCCGGAAACCGGCTGCGTGTGAGGGTGGCACCCTCACGGTCTTTCTTATTCAAATCGTCGTCACCTTGATATTTCCTCCATATGCAGTGGACAATACATCCCTTGACCTTGCAGCACGGAGACATCCCACATGCGTTTTCCCACCCGACTCACCGCGCACGCCCTATTGGTCGTGCTCTGCCTGAACACGACCATTGCGCTGGCAGATGAGAGCACCCACCCGAAGACCGACCGCAAGCCCGCCCACGTCATGAGCTACCTCGGTGCCGACTGGCTGGAGCGGGCGGACCGCGATGCCTTGGAACAACCCGACAAGGTCATCGCTGCCATGGGGCTGAAGTCCGGCGATGTGGTCGCGGATATTGGCTCGGGTTCCGGCTATTTCACCCGGCGAATGGCCAAGGCCGTGCTGCCCGGTGGAACGGTCTATGGCGTTGATATCCAGCCCGAAATGAACGAAATTCTCGCGGAGAACTGCAAGAAAGAGGGCATTGACAACATCAAAATCATCCTCAGTGAAGAGGCGGACCCCAAATTACCGCCCAACAGCATTGACTGGATGCTCTTGGTGGATGTCTATCACGAGTTCCAACAGCCTGAGGTCATGCTCGCCAAAATGCGCGAGGCCCTAAAACCCGGCGGGCATGTCGCCCTGCTGGAGTACCGGCTTCACGGTGACACGGCTGAGCACATTAAGATAGACCACCGCATGTCCGTAGAGCAGGTGTTGGCGGAATGGTTGCCCGCAGGCTTCACGCTGGAAAAACGCCACGAATTCCTACCCACCCAACACTTTTTCGTGTTTAGGGTGAACAAATAGCACATTTTATTGTGGATGACTTAGAGCCGCCGTTGGCTCCAATAATTTTTTCAGCCACAAAAGAACGCAAGGAGCGCAAAGAAGAATTGTTCTTTGAGTTCTCTGCGTTCTTTTGCGGCTAATATTTCTTATGCTGAACACTCCCTCGACAGTAAAAAAGCGCAACCATGTGGATAAGGCACTGACATCTAACATCCCTCTCATGGGACGACACCATCAAAGCAATACTGGAGGTACCAAGTTTGAAGCAACATCAATCCACCCGTCGCCAGTTTCTCAAGAAAACGGCGCTCCTCGGTGCCGCCATGGCCGCGCCGACCATCATCCCGGCATCAGCCCTCGGCAAAGACGGTGCCACCGCGCCCAGTGAACGCATCACCATGGGCATCATTGGGAGTGGCCTTCAGGGCACGTCCAACATGCAGGGCTTTATGGGCTTCAAGGATGTCCAGATGGTCGCTGTCGCCGATGTGGACAAGAGCCACCGTGAAGCGGCCGCCGCCATTGTAAACAAGAAATACGGCAACAAGGACTGCGCCCTCCATAACGAGTTCGAAATGTTAAATGACCGCGATGATATCGACGCGGTCATCATTGCCACCCCGGATCACTGGCACGTGCTCACGGCTATCGATGCCGTGAAGAAGGGAAAGGACACCTACGTCCAGAAACCCCTGGCCTGGTCCATCGAAGAAGGCCGTGCCTTGGTCAATGCCGTCCAGAAACACAAGCGCATCCTCCAGACCGGCAGCCAGCAGCGCTCGGCCCGGCAATTCCGCTTTGCCTGCGAGTTGGTCCGCAATGGCCGCATAGGCACGTTGAAATACGTCAACATTGGCATTCCAGGCAACAACAAGTTTTGCGAGCCCACGTGGTCCCCGGAGCCAGTTCCCGAGGGCTTCGACTATGACCGTTGGCTCGGACCCGCGCCCTGGGCCGAATACCACCACCAGCGCTGCCATTATGAGTTCCGTTTTTCGCTGGATTATTCCGGCGGCCAAGTGACCAACTTCGGTGCCCACAACCTCGACATTGCCCAGTGGGGCCTTGGCATGGACGCTTCCGGCCCGGTGGAAGTTTCGGGCAACGGCGTCTTCCCGGAGTCTGGACTTTTTACCACGGCCACCCAGGTTTACTTTGAGTGCCGCTATGCCAACGGCGTCGAACTTGTCTGCAAGACAGGGAGATTCGGCATGACCTTTGAAGGCACCGAGGGCACCATCTACGTGGACCGAAAACAGATTGTGACCCTGCCCGACGAACTCAAGAAAGAGAAAATTGGCGACGACGAAATTCATCTCTACGAAAGCAGCAACCACTACCGGAATTTCATTGACTGCGTGAAGTCCCGCGAAAAGGCCATCTGCGACGAAGAAGTGGGCCACCGTTCCTCCACGGTCTGCAACCTCGGCAACATCGCCATGCGCCTCGGTCGTAAGCTCGATTGGGATCCCAAGGCCGAACGTTTCGTCAACGACGACGAAGCCAACCAATACCTCGGTCGCGACATGCGCGGCGATTGGTCGCTGGAAGCATAGGGGACTGCCTCGCCCAACCGCACGTTTCGCAACGAATCAGGCTCGGTGGCGAACATGTCGCACGGAGGTGCGTAGAGCGCACCCAAACAGGCGAGGCTGTCCCCGAAGTGTTGACAGAATGTAGCATAGGCGTCCCGCCTGTGTTTTTGGTGTGACATAGGCGTTTTAAGAAATATGACAGCCGAAACGGGCTGTCTAGACAGGCGAGACGCCTATCCTACATAGAGAACAGCCGGGACGGCTGTCCTACTTTCTCAGAAGAACCTTATAAAACTCACGCGCAACCGCGTAAAGGATACAGACACCATGGCAGAACCCATCTGGCAAAACATATTCGATGGCAAGACCCTCAAGGGCTGGACCCAGAAAAACGGCAAGGCCCCCTACCGCGTGGAAGACGGCCAGGTCGTCGGCACCACCAAAGTTGGCGAACCCAACAGTTTTCTGTGTACCGACGTGATCTACGGCGACTTCATCCTCGAATATGACTTCAAGGTTCACCCGAAGATGAACTCTGGCGTCCAGATTCGCTCCAACAGCTTTTCCGAATACAAGAATGGCCGTGTCCATGGCTACCAAGTCGAAATTGACCCCTCCGACCGGGCGTGGACGGCAGGCATCTATGACGAAGCCCGGCGCGGCTGGCTCAATAACCTCGAAAAGAACCCCAAAGCCCAAAAAGCCTTCAAACAAAACGAATGGAACCACATCCGTATTGAGGCCAGGGGCGACAGCATCAAGACCTGGCTCAACGGTGCCCCCGCCGCCGACCTCAAAGACGGCATGACCGCCCGTGGCTTCATCGGCCTCCAGGTCCACAGCACCAAAGAGAAGGAGTCCATGCAGATTCGCTGGAAGAACATCCGCCTCCAGGATCTCGACCGCCCCTTCCCAACCGCCAAGCCCGAGAAGGAACAGCGGAAGGAGTAGAATGGTGAATTGAGAATTTAGAATAGTGAAGTTTGAAAGAGGACGAATTGTGCGTGGCGTGGCGTTGGTGCCGTATCAAATCTATCGGGCGTGCCGCACGATCCCGAGGCACGAGGGTTCGTGCGCTTGGAGCAACTGTGCCGTGGTACCCCCAAGGAACTTTACGCGAGCGGCGCATCCCTGTTCTTGATCTCAGGGAACTTGCTCCACGGCAACGCACGATCCCGGCAGGACTCGTTGAGACTCGCCTTTTCCTGGCTTTCTTCTTCGTGTTCTTCGTTTCTTCGTGGTGCAAACAGAGATTTACCACGAAGGCCGTAGAACATCCGTTGGCCGCCACCAAAACTTTGGCCACGGACGACACGGATAACACGGATGTTTGGTCCTAAGAGTTTTCCGACAATCAGCACCCAAAAAATGGTTTAACGGACTCTCGCAGGGTGCCTCTTGCAGGGATTTTGTATTGTTTTATCCGTGTAAATCCATGTCATCCGTGGTGACTGCGTTGAGGCTCAGACTTTGGCTAGCAGCGGCGTGCTGGGCCACTCAACCCGCGCAGCAATCACTCGCCCCCGAAAAGGATTTATTTTGCCTGTACTTTCCCGATTTATTTGGACCAGCTTGATTCTTTGCCTGTTCATTGGTATGACTGACAGCGTCGGTGCGGAAGAATCCGAGGCGCCCAATGGACCGGGGGCGTATGCCATTTCGGACCCTGGTGTGCCGCGCATTATCTGGAACGGCCCCCGGACAATTCGGGTCTATGGGCACCATGTTTTGCTCAACGGATTCCGATTCAGTGGTCATTACACGAAGCCGGGCGGTGTGGTTCAGCCCTTCGCGGAGGCAAACGCCAGCTACACGTGGGACAAGCAACTCAATGGCCTGACCCTTCCCGTGCTCAGCAAGGAATACCCGGCGCTGTGGGTGGCCGTGTTTGCCGTGGCGGAACCGGATGAGAAAAGTGCCACCATCCGCTTCATGCCCTTCATCAAGGTGGACTCCTATGATGTCGAGCGCCATGCGCTGGTTTACGAACCCAATACCGGCGATTTTGCACCGGATTTCTGGGCAGGAACCGATGTGCTGGTCTGCAAAGAGAATCGAATCTACTCCAACCGCTTGCTCAAGATAGAGTCCTGCACGAAGGCCGGAATCGTGTTGGATGTGGACGATCCAACCTTCAAACTCTATCCCGGTGACTATGTGCTACCCGCGCCGACCCCAACGGGCGACTACAAATATCTGCGCACCCTGAAGCTCGACTATTCCCCTTCGATTCCAACGGGCGAGCATGGCGAATGGCGCAATTTCGTCTTCAGCGAAGGACGCACCTATTCCTACCACGGCAACCCTTTTGGGGATCTGAAAAACCCTGACTTTCAGGAGGTGGATTTCAGCCACCACGTATCGCCCCTCGCCACGGGCGTACTCGGAACCCTCAGTGTCTTCATTCTGTCCGACTCGGGTGGTTCTGCGGGGCTTTCGTTGTGTCACGATGGGAGCAACCACGTTATCGCCAGTACAAGCGTGGATCGGACCCATCGCTATGGGGACGGACATTCCGTGCCCTTCATGGCGGGTTTCGGGCGCAAGCAGAGCCTTTTTGCCAAGGTGAATGGGAAAGAGGTCACCGGGCGAATTGTGGTCCAGGGATGGGTGGAGTAATGTTGGGAGGGAATGGGAGTGTTTTTACTTCTGACTCCAAACTCAACTATTCTCAATTCCCAATTCACTATTTTACATTCTGAACAATACCCTTCTCCTTCCGATAACGGGGCAATTGTGTTTCCAGCGTGGCATGGAGCAGGCGCAGTTTTTCCCCGATAACGAAGGGCGTGTACACGTAATCCATCTCGGATTCGTAGCCGAGCCGCGAGTCGCGGCGGGCTGTTTCGAGGGCGGCTTCGGTGCGGGGGATCTCGGCTTTCAGGATCTCGGCCATCCGGTCCAGCATACTCCGGGCGGCCTCAGGCTCTTCCGTTTTCGACAGGCGGAAGCGGAGATCCTCGAATTCCAGGATGGCGTGGAGGCTGCGGAGCATGTGCTGCATTTGTTCGACGACCATCACCTCCTTGAAGGCGGCGATCTGTTTGGCGGGCGGGGCGTTGAGCGCCGCCTCGCGGTAGGGCTTCAGGCCGACCGCGAATTCATCGGCGGCAAGGAGGACGTATTTGTTGAAGACCTCCAGCACGGATACCCCCTTGAGGCGTTCCGCCGATTCGATTTGCCCGATACCCGAGCGGGAGCGTGCATAACTCTCGGCCTTGTTGGTCCGGTTTTTGAAATCGGGGTAAAAGACCATGATGGGGTGGGCGTAGGGCCACTGGGGAATCACCCGGTGACGCCAATGGCTTTTTTGCGCTTCATCCCACCAGGAGTTATTGAGGGTCATCATGCGTGCCGGGGCATCCTCAAAAAAGAGGGGATTCGCCACAGCGCTGTTGGTGCCCATGGAGGGGCCGGTGTCGGGCACGTACTGAATGGCCTGGCTGAAGTGTTCCCAGGCCTTCAGGACCTTGGCCTCGTTGCCCGCGCCGAAGATTGACCGTGCGGTTTGTTCCAAGAGTTGCTCGAAGGGGAGGGGATTGGTCCAGGCGGACCAACCCCGCAGATCGGCCACAAAATTGGGTTTGTAGCCATTGCTCCAGGTTTCCAGGGTGCCATCCACGCCATGGGCGGCCAGGGCATCGTAGCGGCGCTGCCACTGTTGGGGTGCGGGCAC
>JAJRPE010000110.1 GCA_024280935.1 Candidatus Hydrogenedentota bacterium | reverse complement strand
TGGCGGCGGGCGGTATACTAGGGGCGGGCGTTCACGGCCCGGGCATCTTGGCCCTTAAAAAACAGTCGGCGGGTGCCACGGGTAGGCCTCTCAGGGCTTACCCGTGTAGTTCCTACCGGTGAGGAAGACGATCCAAAACCAAAGACAGTGCATCTGCACGGGTAAACCCTACCGGGTCTACCCGTGGCACCCGCCGGTCTTTTTGTCGAGTATAGTTGCCCGTGTCGTGAACGCTTACTACCGGGACACCTGAAAACATGCTGAAAACACCCCAACAACCCACCCACCACAGGAAACCACGATGAGCGACCAGAAACTCATAATCGGCATGCCAGCAGGATCGCTGGCCAACCCCAACCGCGGCGGCAACCTCATCGAACTGCTGAAACATGCGGGTTTCCCGACCAAAGGCTACGAAAAAGGCGGGCCGACCTCCTTCCCCGTGAACAACGTCTTGATCGGCTGGGACGGACGTCCCCAGGAATTCGGCGCGCAGTTGGCCATCGGCGAAATCGACGTGGCTATCGCCGGAGACGACTGGATTCAGGAGCGCGTTCTTGAGTTCAAATATGAGTACGATCAGGAAATCATCCTGGAGAAAGTGCTGTCGCTCAACCGAGGCGGCGTCCGGCTGGTGATTATTAACAATCCTATTGAGGACGACACCACCTTCGACGAGTGGCTGCGCCAGTTGCTCGTGGAAAAGCCCCTCGTCTCCATGGTTTCCGAAATGCCCTATCTGGCCCTGGATTGGTTCCACAAGAAAATCGCAACCCTCGGCTTCGAAGAGTCCCACAGCGCCTATTCCGTGCAAAAATTCAAAACGCCCCCAAAGAACGACTCTGGCCTGGTCATCTATGAAACCTGGGGCAAGACGGAAGCCAAAGTGCTCAACGGGTCGGTGGACTTCGGGCTGGAAATCACCCAAACCGGCAGCGCCATCCGAAATTATGGCCTTCAGATGAGCGAAGAGGTCTGCCATTCCGAAACCGGCATCTGGGCCAACCCCAAGCTCAAGGACGACCCGGAGAAGTTGGAACTGGCGCGCATGTTTCTGCTCAACCTTTCAGGCTCCATCTTCGCCGAGGATAAGCTTCTCCTTTGCTTCAACGTCCGCCACGAAGACGCAGAAGATGTCGTAGCCTACCTACGCGACAATGCCCTTTTTGGCGATGAACCCACCTTGAACCGTGGTGAAAACTACACGGAGCTCAGCGTGCAAGTCAGCACCAAGAACAAGAACACGGGCCTCGCCCAGGTGCGTTATGAACTCGCTAAAATGGGTGCCAGCCATATCGAGACTATTCCCCTGGACTCCTGCATCACCGGTTTGGACGCCATCGACTTTTAGAACGGATACTCAACGTTAAACCCACCACCTTCGGGGTGATTCTATGGAATCACCCCGTTTTTTGTATGTGCTTCGCTACTCTCGCTCGTGTTGGGCCGTTGACTCAGCAAAGGTATCCCGGACGGCCTCCAGGTAACGCATACCATGGCGCTGGTCGGGTTCGAGATAGCTGCCCTCCGTCCATTCGTTCCAGCAGTTGATATTAAAAATACGGGGTCCTTCCGTGCGTTTTCGCAAGCGGTCACGGGTAATTTCCAAGGCTTCCCTGAATCGTTCGGGCGTATTCCCGCTGATGGTATTGGTAAAAGGGTAGCCGAAGTTTCCGAATTCATCGCTTTGTCGGCATCGGGGACTCGGATCCCAGCCCATCGTCACATTGGGAAAATAGGGCACGTCGTATTTTGCTTCAGCGCTGTCCCAGTACTTCAAATATTGATCGCGCACCTGCTGATAGTCCGTTTGCTGCTCGGGAAGGGGCACGTGATGAACCCAAACATAGGAGGTGACAGAATCGAAACCCAGATCGTTGACCAGTTTTTTGGGATCGGCTACCTGCCCCTCTCCAGGCAAAATGGCGCGCCCCCACACCACGGCATTCAGGTGCAACCCAGGCAAGCCCGAAGCCGTCGCCTGTGCGCGAAATCGGTCAAGCGCAGCGCGGGTCGCCTCCACGGATCCAAAATTTTCCATCAGCTTGCTAAGATCATAGAAGGAAAAATAAGGCTTTCCCTCAATGCGCCAGTAGGAGGGATGGAGAAAATACTTCTGGATGACATGCTCGCCAATACGCGTAAATGTCTCTGGCGTTACTTGACCCAAAAAAAGCGGGGTCTGTTCCGCGCCCCGTTTGTAGGGGAAAATGTCGGCCCAATTGTGATTGGCCCACATAAGTGAAAACTTCACACGCTGGTTATTTTGGGCCTTGAGATACCCTTCATCCAAGCAGCGGTTGAGGAACGGGCCATCGTCATAGTAGTACCAATCGAAAATAAACGCATTGATGCCATGGTCCGCAGCGGCCGCGATCTTCTTTTCCATGACCCGGGGATCAGATTCGTCCAAGTAGCCCCACTCGGGAATCTTGGGCTGGTGATGGCCGGGGAAACGCGGCTTCGCGGCCTTGATCAATTCCCACTCAGTCCAGTCCGCGCCTTTCCGCTGGACGTTACGCGGATCGCCGGGGTGATAGTTGGGAAAATAATAACATGCGACGGTGATGGGCTGCGTGGGTTGCGCACCATTCTCCTCGGGGCCGACGGCGCGGGAATCTTGAGTAAAAAAAATGCAACCAAGCGCAAAAAGCAAGGAAGCAACAGTGCGCGTTAGCACATTACACATAGAAGACCTCCTGACTGCGCGGACGCTGAACATAGTCAGGGCCGCGAACTCCATTTCATTGAGAATTTGGATGATCAATCGCAACATATCTTCCTATGCCGACGATACTGATAAGGAAAACGATAGCGATAGCTGCATACGGGCCGACAGGCATGGGCGGCGTTGCATCCGCACTTCCAAGCACATAACCCACAATGGGGTCCGCCGTGTCCGATGCCCAGTCTAAACCGACCGCCAGTTCGCCGCTGGCTTCCAGCGAGAATGATATGTCGATGGTGTCGCCTAACTTGATGATGGGATTGCCGGCGGGGGCATCGTTCATAAATCCACGGAAGGGTGCCATGATCTCCGCTTCGCGCCCGTCTGCGGATAGGAATATCTCAACGATGGCACCCAGGTAAGCCGGCCCCTTGTCCAGCACCCAGTAGATGGCCTCGCCGGTGGGAATGACTATCTCAGTCCCGTAGGGAACAACAGGAAGTCCCGGCGGGGTGTCGTACCACACCCACTGGGTGTAGCAGTCATAGTTGCCGGGCAGCAGGGTCGCATAGCCCAACGCTTGCTCGTTCTGGGAACGGATAAAATCGGGAGAGCCTTGGGTTGGCAGGCAACCGTGGAGGAGATAATGGCCGGTATTGAAGGCTCCGTCGTAGAACTCCACCTCCATATTCATATCGTAGCCCGCTGTGGTTGGGAAATAGCCGCCTTCGTGAAGCGGGTAGCCCGTGGCATCGTCGTTGTCCATGTCGATGGTGATGATGACATAGTAGCGGCCCGCCGTGCCCATCGCAGCGGTTTGTGTGCGGCCGATGATACCCCGCGACCTGAAATAGCCATAGAGATTGTTTTCGTCGTGGGTAAACTTGAACTCAACGAGGTCAACATCCTCGTGATCGACATAGAGCGGCGTATAGCTGGCCACGTTGCCGTTCGTATCATGTTGATCGTCCACCGGATCGGTGTAGGAGGGTACTGCCGCCCAGTCGGCGAAATTTCCGTCCATCGTAATGCGATAGATAGGCTCGCTCTGCGCACTAAACACGGCACACACCAACGCCATCGCGACAAACCCATAGCCTTTTCTCAACATGGCACGATACTCCTGTGATTCCATGATCAAACACAACCAAGCCGATGTCCCCCGCCATTGGCCCAGCCTCCCAAGATACTTTGAGCATACAACAAGTCCTCCCCAAATAGACAGGGGATTATTCGCATCTTCCTGCCGACACAAACCGACATTCCGCCAGCGCCCGAAAGGCGTGTGGCCGCTTGAACTAAACGGCGCGTTGTGCTTCAATGCTTGGGTGAGTACGCAGTGACGGTCTTGGGTTTTGGGCAATCCGGCTGAACTTCCCGCATACCGTATTGATAAGAGCACCGCCAATGATGCACCCCCTTAGCGCAACCCTCCGCATGAGCATTCCAATTGCAATGGGTCTGATATCGAGCGCCCACGCAGCAGCCGTCGATTTCCAGCAGGATATCCTGCCCCTCCTGGCGGATCGGTGCTTCGCGTGCCACGGCCCCGACGGAAACCAGCGAAAGGGCGACCTCCGACTGGATATTGAAGCCGAGGCAAAGAAAGCCGTCATCGTCGCGGGGCAACCCGACGCGAGCGAATTACTGAAGCGTATTGGGGCCACCGATCCCGACGACCACATGCCCCCTTCTGATTCCGGCAAGGCGGCCCTGAGCGTCGAGCAAATTGCCCTGTTCCGGGCATGGATCGCCGACGGTGCCGTGTGGGAGGGCCATTGGGCCTATACGCCCGCCAAAGTCACGGTCCCGGCAAAAGCAAAAAACACCCCATGGACGCGGGACGACATCGACGGCTATATCCTCGCCCGCCTGAAAGCCAAGGGGCTAACGCCGTCGTCCGAAGCAACGCGGGAAACGCTGATTCGCCGTCTTTCCCTGGACCTGACCGGCCTCCCCCCGACCTTGGTCGCCATCGACGATTTTCTGCTGGACAACAGCAACGATGCCTACGAAAATCTGGTGGATAGTCTCCTTGCCTCGCCCGCCTACGGGGAGCACATGGCCCAGAGCTGGCTCGATGGCGCGCGGTACGCCGATACCAACGGACACCAAAACGATTTTCATCGGATCATGTGGCCTTGGCGCGACTGGGTCATCGGGGCCTTTAACGACAACATGCCCTACGACCAGTTTGTCGTGGAACAGCTTGCGGGCGACCTCCTGCCGGAAGCCACCGAATCCCAACGCATCGCCACGGGCTTCAACCGCAACAACAAGACCGTCACGGAAGGCGGCTCCATCGAGGAAGAGTGGCTCGTGGAAAACCTCGTGGACCGCGTCGAAACGACCGCCACGATGTTTCTTGGCCTGACCATGGGCTGTGCGCGCTGTCATGACCACAAATACGACCCCATCAGCCAGCGGGAGTTCTACGAATTCTATGCCTTTTTCAACAGCACCGAGGACAAGGGGTTCTACAACGCAACACGGGGAAACGCGGGACCACAAATCCTGCTCCCCACCTATGCACAGCAACAAGAACTCCAGAAGATGGAGAAAAAGCTGGCTGCGTTACGCGCCGACCTAGAAACAGCCCGGGTAGGGCAAACCAGTGAATACGACCCCTGGATAAAATCCCTGCGTGATGCCACCCCAGCGGCAGAAGCCACTGCCCCCGTTTTTGAGGCCAAACTACGTGGCTCGCTGCCCGAGTCGGCGTTGCAAACTTCACGGGACCCATCGTGGACAACCGGCGTGCTGGGATCGGCCCTAGCGCTGGACGGTAGCGCCGAAGCCACCTTGAACCTTAGCCAGGCCGTCACCTTTGACCGGGAATCGCCCTTCAGCGTGGCCTTATGGGTTCGACCCGATGGCGAGGGCGCGCTCTTCAGCAAGATGGATGAAGCCAATGCCATGCGCGGCGTTGATACTTACGTGACCGACCGGGGCGAAATCATTACCCATCTCGTCAACACCTGGGATAAGAACGCCTTGAAAACAAAGACCGGGCGGGTACTCCGTATGGGCACCTGGACCCACATTTGTGTCACTTACGACGGATCGAGCAAAGCCGCAGGTATCAAGGTCTACGTGAACGGGCACGCGGTCCCGACCAAGGTGGAAAAAGACACGCTGACCGGTCCCATCGATACGAGCGAAGCCCTGCGCCTGGGACAACGCACATCCAGCCTGTTCTTGAAGGGAGCCATCACCGGCTTCCAGGTCTTTGACCAAGCCCTGACCGCAGAGGCCATCGCACCCCATATAACCACTGCCCTCGCTGCCGCCTTGCCCGCCGACATCAGCGAGGAACAGGACAAGGCCCTGCGTGGCTTCCTGGAGCAAAACGTGGCCGTTGCGGTACGGCCCCAACAGGAAGCCTACAACAACTTCGAGCGGGAGCACCGGAACTACAAGCAAACGATTCCGGGCGTCATGGTCATGCAGGAACGGGCCGAACCCCGGCCAACCTTTCTCCTGAAGCGCGGTGCCTACGATGCCCCGGACACCAGTGAACAACTTTACCCGAGCACGCCCGATTTCCTCCACGCGATGGGAGAGGGCCTGCCCCGCAATCGCCTCGGCCTCGCCCAGTGGTTGGTTGACCCCGCAAACCCCCTCACCGCCCGTGTCGCCACAAACCGCCTGTGGCAGATGGTCTTCGGGCGCGGCTTCGTGAAGACGGCGGAAGACTTCGGATTGCAGGGCAGTCCGCCGACCCACCCCTTGCTGCTGGATGCCCTCTCGGTCCGCTTTGTGGAGTCCGGGTGGGATGTAAAAGGGCTGCTGAAATCCATGGTCATGAGCGCCACCTACCGCCAGTCGAGCGTCTTGAACGCGGACCTCCTTGCGGCAGACCCGGAAAACATCCTCTATGCGCGGGCACCCCGCTATCGGCTCTCCGCCGAAATGATTCGGGACAGCGCCCTCGCGGCCAGCGGTCTGCTCTCGAAGAAGCGCTGCGGGCCGCCCGCCATGCCCTATCAACCACTCAAACTCTGGGAAGAGCTTGCGGGTGGTGCCAGCCAAGGACCGTACAAGCAGGACACGGGCGAGAATCTTCACCGGCGCAGCATCTACACCCACCGCAAGCGCACCGTCCCCCACCCAACCTTGAGCACCTTCGACGCCCCGAGCTTTGAGTACTGCCTGGCACGCCGCGCACGAACCAACACGCCGTTGCAAGCACTGGCCTTACTGAACGACACGACCTACGTGGAAGCGGCACGCCACTTGGCGCAACGGATGCTGACGGAGGTGGACGGTGCCCCGGAAGACCGAATCGAATACGGGTTCCGCCTCGCCACCGGACGTCGGCCAACCGCCTCGGAGCGGACAACCCTGGCAACAGGTCTCGCTGGCTATATGACGAAGTATGGTGAAGATTCCGAAGCCGCCGCCAACTTGGTGGCCAACGGCGATTCCCCAGCCCCCGAAGCTCTTCAGAAAGACACCCTGGCCGCCTACATGACCGTGGCTGGCGTATTGCTGAACCTCGACGAAACGATAACGCGAGAGTAGCAAACAACCCCATATTGATCCGACAGATCGGACCGATCCGACTGATCAGACTGATCAGACTGATCGCTCACAAAGACCACACTGGAAATACACCATGGACACCATCAAATTCGCCCAACAGATAAACCGCCGCGATTTCCTTCAACGAGCCGGTTGCAGCCTCGGCGCGGTCGCTCTGGGCCTCCTCGGCGCGCAGGATGCCACCGCCAAAAACACGGAGGATGCCATCCGCGAGGTCGCGACCCATTTCGCGCCACGGGCGAAGCGTGTCATCTATCTCTTCCAGTCCGGCGCGCCCACCCAGCTTGAAACCTACGACTACAAACCGGCGCTGACCGACCTCAACATGACCGAGCTCCCCGATAGCATCCGCATGGGCCAGCGCCTCACCGGCATGACTTCTGGTCAGGCCAACTTCCCCGTGGTAGCATCGCGCTTCAAGTTCAAGCAACACGGCCAGAGCGGCATGTGGCTGAGCGAACTACTCCCCCACACCGGAACCATCGCCGACGACATCTGCCTCATCCGGTCCATGCACACCGAAGCCATCAACCACGACCCCGCCGTCACCTTCTTCCAGACCGGCTCCCAATTGGCGGGCCGCCCGAGCATGGGTGCCTGGGTCGCCTATGGCCTCGGCAGCGCCAACCAGAACCTGCCCACCTTCACCGTGCTCGTGTCACGCGGAACCGGTCGCCTCGGAACCCAGCCCCTCTATGACCGCCTCTGGGGCAGTGGCGTGCTACCCGGCCGCCATCAGGGTGTAAAACTGCGCACGGGCAAAGAACCGGTGCTCTACCTCGCCAACCCCGCCGGATGCGACACAAACACGCGCCGCCAGATGCTGGACCAACTCCGCGATCTCAACGAGCAGAAATACAACGCGGTGCAAGACCCGGAAATCCTCACGCGCATCGAACAATACGAGTTGGCCTTCCGCATGCAATCCGCCGTGCCCGAACTCACGGACATCAGCGACGAACCCGAGCACATCCTGGAGATGTATGGCCCCGACGTGCGCCGTCCCGGAACCTATGCCCGCAACTGCCTCCTCGCCCGCCGCATGGCCGAGCGCGATGTGCGCTTCGTCCAGCTTTACCACATGGGCTGGGACCACCACGACAACCTGCCCGACCACCTCGGCAAACAGTGCAACGACACGGACCAACCCTCCGCCGCCCTCATTACCGACCTCAAACAGCGTGGCCTTCTTGATGAGACCCTTGTCATCTGGGGCGGCGAATTCGGACGCACGGTCTACAGCCAGGGCAAAGTAACCGACACCACCTATGGCCGAGACCACCATCCCCGCTGCTTCTCCCTCTGGATGGCCGGCGGCGGCATCAAGCCCGGCATAACCCACGGCACCACCGACGACTTCAGCTACAACATCGTCGAAAACCCCGTCCACGTCAACGATCTCCACGCCACCGTCCTCCACTGCCTCGGCTTCGACCACGAACGCCTCTCCGTCAAGCACCAGGGACTCGATGTGCGCCTCTCCGGCGTGGAAGAACATCACCCCGTGAAGGCAATATTGGCGTAAAAGGAGGTTGGGCATCCCTGCCCGACGCAAGAGGCACGTTGCCCCTCAAAAACAACCTGCGGGTGCCACCTGCACGCGCCGGAGTTCGTGGGTGCGGAGTTGCAGAAGGCCTCCAGGATCATCGATCCTCGGGCTTTCCATTCCATGGCACAAAGTGCGTCTTGGCAATCCTGGCACGCTTTTTCTCAGGCTGGAAGCCTAAGCTACGTCCGCTCCCCCCTTAGCAACCAAGGCTATACGATGTAACCAAGGCCTTTGGCGAACTTAGCTCTTTGGAAAATGCGGCACTAAAATCCTTAGGGAACAAAAACAGCGCCCGCAGTCAACGATGACCACGGGCGCTGAAACAATATTCGAATCTTCTCTTACGGCATAGCACAGCCCGCAACAGTGCCTCCTCCTCCACCGCCGCCTCCACCTTCTCCTTCACCCTCGCCTTCTCCTTCCCCGCCCGAACTGGGATTTGAGTTCACAAACTTGGCCATATTCATACCGGCGGGAATCTGGAATATCGGGTCATCATAGTCCGCACCAAAGACCGCCGACGCATCCTCATCGAACCAATCCTGGATTACATTGGAATAGATAGCGCGGAAATCTACCGTATGGGCCAGATTGCCCCGAATCAGACTGTCGGGATTCAAATCGGGCTGACCACCATAGACACCGCCGTTGACACCACCGCCAAAGGCCATGAGGCAGCCGGCACCACCATGGTCCGTCCCCGCACTACCGTTTTCCTCGACACGGCGCCCGAATTCACTAAACGTCAGCACCAGCACCTTGTCCAGGTTCCCGGAGTCACGCATGTCACTGAGGAAGGAATTCATGGCGTTGTTGAAGGTGCCCAGCAGGTTGGAATGATTGCCCGCCTGGCTGGCATGGGTGTCGTAACCGCCTTGGCTACAATAGTAGATCTTCGTCTCGCGCCCCGAGCGAATCAGCTTCGAGATATTTTGAAGACCACCGCCCAGGCGTCCACCAGGATAATCCCGCAAATCTACGGTACCCGCAGCTTCCTCAAACTCAGCCACCGTGGCCTCTGCGGCATTCTCCACCCGCTGGATGTAGTCGAGGTCGGAATTGGGCACGCTTAGTCTGTTCAACGCCGTGAGGTACTTTCCCCGGAGCTCCGTGCCTGATCGAATACTGAAATCGTCCAGACGGCTCACGCGGGGCGGCAGATAGTTATCGCTCCCGCTCAGGGCATCGGGCAATTGGCTCGTGTTCAGCGCGAGGATGGAGAGGGCAGGGATATCTTCGGGTGCCACGCCGGTGCAGGCGTTGTCAAAGAAGCGCATAGCCCAGCCCTTGTCGCCGGGCATTTCAACGCTTCCCGGCGACGCACCGAATTCATAGTAATCGGTCGATAGAAAGTGGGAGAGGTTGGGGTTGGGATAGCCCACATTCTGAAGCAAGGCCATATAGCCATCGTCATACCAGTTCTTGAGATCACCAAAGCGGGGATGAAGCGCGTTCAACCCGTCGCCGAGTTCATGATAATCCGAATTCAAACCGATGGTCGGTCGTGCATTGTGGTAGCGGTCGTCTGCATAAGGCACCACCATATTAAGTCCATCGTTGCCACCGCCCATCTGCACCAGAACAAGAATACGATCACCGAATTGGCCCACAGAAAGTCCGTGGGCCGACTTGGCCACCCAGGCGGGAACGGCCGCCGATGCGCTCAGGTAGGCGAATCCACCAAGTCCTGCTTTTATAAAATCACGTCGTGTAAGTTTCATAGTTGATTCCTCCGTACAAAGCGGTTGAACTCCAAGGGATGGGTGATGGGGTTCATCACTTCATCTGCCACATGGGCAGGGACATCAACAGGTACATAAGACCGCGCACCTGCCGCCGGAAGCGCCGGTTCACGTTGCTCTCGTCCGCAGCCACTTCGTCCATGTAATTCATGAGTTGGGTGGTCGAACCAGGTGCCCACACCTCGATATCGTCTTGAATAATCACCGTGATAAAGTAATTCATGATGCTCTCAAAATCGTTTGGATCGAGACTACCTCCATTGAGAATCTGGAGATCGTCAATATCCTGATCACTCGGCCCCCAGTCCTCGTGGCGGCGTGTCACGCGCTCCAGAAAATAGTAGCGGGTGAGCAGATACTCCGCGTTAATCCAGGGGCGACCCTGTCGCCACCCCGCCACGTCGGGCGGATTGAACAATTGCATACCCATACCACGCATCGCACTGACAGGGGAATCTCCATAAATACTGCGATTGTAATCAAAGTCCTCGGGCGGAAGGCCCACGGCGGCCTGACTCAAACGAAGGGCCGAAGCACAGAAGTCCGCAGGGGTCTTGGTGATACTGAAAAAGTTGTCCACGTCGTAGAAACACTGAGACGTAAAGAGCTTTCGAAGACAGGCCCGCATGTCGTACGGATAGCGGCGCTGGGGATATTCGGCATCGTCCGTGCCGCGCATGTAATCAGCCAACTCCAAAACCGCTTGGTCGGGTGGATCGAGACTGACGTTCTGGTTCAGGAACCACCGCAGCAATTTCCAGGACATATGCACCGCAGCCGCAGGAAGATCGTTGTAGGGTGCCGCCAAACCGCTCACATCGGGTTGCACACTCGTCTTCGCAAGGATAAGGTCGATAATCTGGACGAGTTCGCCCCCCGTCATATCCTCCGTGACCACCTGCCCGAAAACAGTCTTATCCCCTCCTACGTGATTCCCGTCACGGAAACGGTAGTCAAAAGCATCGTTGGAACCATCATCACGGAAGCCATCGAGGGTCTCCCCCGTCAGACTCTTGGCGATTTCGCGAACATCCTCTTCGCTGTAGTTGTCGACCCCCATGGAAAAAAGCTCCATGACCTCGCGGGCAAAGTTTTCCTGAGCACGCCCGTCGCCGGAGCCATTCAGCCAGTTATCGAGATAAATCAACATGGCGGCACTGCGGGAGATTGCCTGGAGGGTATCGCTGAATCGATCAGCACCTGTTTCCCGAAGGAGCTTATTCTGGGTCAGAAGCTGCTCGGCAGTTGCCGTGCGACGATCAATGCTCCGCTGATACTGCCCGATTATCTGTGCCAATTTTGTAAAATCGGAAACAAAATGATCCTGAAGAAAAAGGCTGAACTGCTCCTGAAGGGGCTGGCTGGTATAGAAAATTCGATAGAAGAGATGGGCCTCCAATCGACGGTCATTACGCGGGGTCTTGGTTTGCCCCTCGTTGGTGTCGTTGGTACTGTCCTCATCCACTGGATCATCGGGAAGCCCTGCAATGGGACCACCCCAGGGCCCCGGCCCCGATGCGGAGTCAAGATTGGGATCCTGCGGCAGAAAATCTACCAGCGCGTCCACAGCGTCCAGAAAGGCCTGCTGCCCGCTATCCCCGACAGCCGTCTCAATCTCGGTGGGTACGCCGCCAAAACCAGCACGCCGCAACAAGTGGGCCGCTTCAATAGCAGACCAAGGTGTCCCCTCCCCCACAATATACTCATCCATTAACGCCATGGCACTTCTCCCTTCACCTCTGGAAAAACAATTGACCGTGCAGTTCGACTCTGAATATCCAAGCTGTCTGGGGCGCTGCAATTCCCACAGATAATCTATTGACATCCGTAGTCAATCATAAGGATAATTGGAGAAAAGTCAATTGGTGTATTCTATGTAAATCAATAATTTAGAGATCGGCAGATTCGCCATGAAATGAAAGATCGCCGCCAGAATCCTGCCGTTGGAAGTCTAAGTGCTTGAAGAGGTTGCGCTTGACTCGGTGTCAAGTTTCTGCCACCAGCTCCTTAATGGTTTCACTGGAAGCCCCATAGTGTTCGCTTAAATCCTGGAAATCTTCACATTGGTAAAATAATGCTGAAGGATCGCGCCGGAAGACTCGCCGGCCAAGGCCATGCCATAGGCCCCCTGCTGGCAAAGTCCTACGCCGTGCCCCCGGCCAGCTCCACGGACGTGTACAACACCAGACTTTCGGTCCACAGCAAAGGTACACAGAGCGCTGGGAAGGTTCTCGAAAGCCTGACGGATCTTCAGCTCCTTGCGCACGATTACGCTCTTTCGCGTGCCCACCAGCCGCACCGCCTTAAGCCGACCACTCACACCCCGCTCCAGGGCCTCAACCCGCTGCAAGCGCCCAATACCATATTGCTTATCGAAGCGCTTCGAAAGACTATCCCGCGACAGGGAACGAGACCACCGATAGTATTTCCCATCGTGGGCGCAATTGGAGGACGGCGCTTTGGTGATCCAATCGGCCACGGCACGGTTCGCCCGCCTGGCGTTCGCAGCAATCTGGTCACGCCTGCCCCGCAATGCAGCCTCGGGCGCACCATCCCACACATTCTCGTTATTTTCGGTCCAACCGCCACAATTGGCGGAAAACACCGTGGGAACGATCACACTGTCACCGTTTATCAAGACCATATCCGTCGTTTCACGAACCGCCCGGTCGGTGCGCTCGTGGTGTCCCTCGGCACCGGCAAAAGCGCGGCAATGTTGCTCGATACAGAAGTCGAAACCGTCAAAATAGTGCTTTCCCGCTGCGTGGACAATTATCTCGCTCCGGGCCGCCACCGCTTGCGCCTTAAGGGCCTCCAAGGGCCAATCGGGATACATCTCCGCAGGCAAAATACCCTGAAGATAGGTTTCCAGGGGGAGTTCTCCAAAAATCACAAGGTCACCGTTGCGGCTCAGTTCGACATCGAGGGGCGCAGATACGATAAGGGGCGCTTTGCCCGGTCGCGCACCCGCCAGCGCGATGGAACCCGCTGAGCGGATACGAAGCGGCGTGGACGATGTCAGCACCGTGTTGCCGTGTTCATCTTGAAACGAAAGTACACCCTGAGCCGGGCTTCGTATCTCGGAGCGGGTCCAAGCCCATACCTTTTGACCTTGGAGCTTCTTTTTGAGGGCTACGGCTTCTACTTCGGTGGCACAACGTTTGATACCCAGCCAATATTTCCTCCCGTCATGTATGGTGCCATCGGCACCGGATAGCGAACGGCCCATCGTTGTCACAAAGGTAGCATAGCCCTGGTTCCGCCATTGCTGCCGTTCCTCCGCAAGTGCCTGGGTCTCGTTGTGGGCGAAACCCCGGACATACACCGAGTATACCAGCGTTGCGGCCTGGGCGCTTCGGTGGGAAATCTTCCAGGCACCGCCCGGCAAGCGCTTCAAGCCCTCGTCCGGCGTAGTGAGGATCAGGCTTTCGGCGGCAACAAGGCGTTGCGCGGAATCCGTCTCCACATAGCGCATACGGACAAGAAAGGGTTCTTTTTCGGGCATCGGCTTAGCGGCATTGGCCGGGGGAATCGACTCCGTACGGACAGGTGATTCTCGCACGGAGGACGCATGAGAACAGCCCACGCCCTGGCTGGCGATGAAGATAGCAAGCAGCAACTGTAAACAGGGTGCCGTCTTCCAACAGGTTGTACGCATATAATCAGAATTCCTTTGAAACTATTTTTCACCACAGAAGCACGGAGGCCACAGAGAACCGATCTTCGTTAGCGATCACGACATATTTTTTGTTGGCGGAGCCAACGTCTCTATGTTCCCCTCCTTGGAGGGGATAGGGGGGGGGGGCGTGTGCAGATGAGAATTAACCCACCGCCCAACCCCTCCGAGGAGGGGAGCCTTTTCGGCTCCGTGATCGCTTACATATTTTCTGTGATCTTCGTATCGCGGCAGCACATGGAAAAAGTGAACGGTTACAGAATCTCATTTAATTGACCTCGGGCCTTTTTATAGCGATGTCGGGCCTCCTCTACGTCCACGTCATGCTTCACCATAATGAGCGCTATGGGGATCTCATAGTCCGCGTCATGGAGCAAAGCCTCGCAGTGGGACTCCCCTTTGCCAGTGAGCACGGCGACCATGCGAACGGCCCGGGCGCGGAGTTTCGTATTTGACGGATTCATCTTGACCATGCGCCCGGCATAGACATAGCCTGACTGGGCCATGGCACCGGTGGAAATGATGTTCAGCGCGACTTTCGTGACCGTGCCCGCGTTTAGCCGGGTAGAGCCCGGCAACGCCTCTGGCCCTGTGGGCAAGGCAATAACATGATCGACCTTCGCGCCACCCATCTGGGGATTGCAACAAAGCAGGACCGTGGTACAGCCCTGGCTTCGGGCGAAGTCGAGGGCTGCCAGCACATAAGGCGTCGTGCCCGATGCGGCGATTCCGATTACAATGTCGCGGCTGACGGGGTCAATCGCCTTCAAGTCGGCCACCCCCTGCAACCGGTCGTCTTCGGCTCCCTCCACGCTGTCCCGAAGCGCCCTGTCACCGCCAGCCATGATGCCCACCACCCGTTCGGGAGCGGTGCCGAAGGTGGGCGGGCACTCCGACGCGTCCAAGACCCCAAGCCGTCCACTGGTGCCCGCGCCGAGATAGATTATTCGGCCATCCGCACGCAATGCCTCGCCCGCCGCACCGGTAACTCTTGCAAGCACCGCGGCCTGTTGACGCAATGCGCGGCCCACATGCTCTTCGTGCCCAATCATCGTGTCGACAAAAGCGACCGCGTCCAGTTGGTCAATAGGCGGAACCTCGTTACTCTGACCCTCCGTCGGCGCGAGGGTGTCACCCCCCATCGTCCTATGGTGGCACCATACTTCACTTCCGGTCAGCCCACGAAGTGCCAGCACCGCCTGGTGCCCGCGAACACGCAACGGCTCAGGAACAAGACGGGACGATGCGGCGACCGATGCCAAATAATGTTCGCGAAAGAGCGGGCAATGTTCGACAACACCGCCTTGGAGAAATAGCGGGATGGGGAGATCTTCCGGTACCGTCGCACAGGCCGCACAGGTCAGACGCGCAAGGCATTCGGCCTGCACCGTAATACAGTTTCGGGCGGGCGCGTCCCCCGCTTCCGCCGCCTCGGCAACCGTCTTGGCCAACGCGGCCAAGGCCTGTTTCGAGGCGGATAGAGACCACGGCACGAGGGCATCCACATCCGGCAAGCCGAGCACCGCAGGCAAACATGTTTGCAAGGTGGTCGCTGGGCCGACACCATCTTCCGCCTGGGCCACGGCCCGCAGGGCAGCGACGGCGATCTGGTACGCGCCGCCCTCATCCCCCATCAGGGAACCCCTTCCTCCCAAACGGCGAAATCCGCCGTGTGCGCTTCGCACTAAGACCGATGCGCCCGTACCCGCGATAGCAAGAACACCGGGCGAATCGGGCGCATTGGAGAAAAGCAACGGATGGAGGTCTGTGGTAATGGAAACCTGTGCCAATCCCGGCATAGCACCCAACTGCGCGGAAATATCACGGGCGACCTCTTCCGACGTGACCCCTGATATGCCCGCCAAAAGGGTATAGTCCGGGATGTCACAGGGCACCAATCGGGCCGCGACTTCCGCGAGAATACCCGCTGTGGCAGCCGTTCCGTAGGCCAGGGGATTCGATGGACCCGCCGTGGCCTTCGCCACCAAGCGCGTGTCCTCATAGAAGCCCGCAACTGTTCGCGTGCCACCGCCTTCCACGGCGAGATACCAAGTCATCTGTACATCTCCTGCAAGGGGGCCTTCCAGCCCGAAGCGAATCGGGACACCACACCAGGGCTGATTGCCCCCGCCTTAATGATATCCCGATAGAGAAAGGCGCTGGGGTTTGGTGTCCGAGCAAGACTCTTTCGGTCAACATGGACCAATCCAAAGCGCTGGCTATAGCCATGATGCCAGGCGAATCCATCCAATAGTGCGCGGTAGCAAAACCCCATCATGTCAAGGCCCTCGTCGCGCAAGCGCGAAAAGGCATCTACATGGTCGAGCAAGTGGCGACACCGCGCATCGTCGTCCTCCGAAGCCACACCTATTCCGGTAATAAGCAGCGGCACCCCCCACGCGGAAAGTTGCCGCGCATACAGCGTCATGGAAGAAGCTTCCGGCTCGGTCTCATCCAATGCACTCGGCTTTCCGGGAATTCGTTCAAACTGGGCAAAGCCATTTCGCGGGCGCAGGGGCGCGACATGCACACCCAGCGTCCCCGGACACGACAGCGCGATGAAGCAAAAGGGCCGGATTCCCCTCCTTGGAGGGGGTAGGGGTGGGTTAGGGTATGTATTCGAAGTTCGACCCACCCCCACCAGCCCCTCCAGGGAGGGGAGCTTTTCGGTGCCGCAAGCAGCAACTATTGAATCAGGATAAGACTGGAGCAACTGCCGCGTCGTTTGCTCCGCAACCCGTTCATCCCAGGGACTGTGCCCATCCAAGGGATGTACGCGGGGTGCATAGATCGAGATACCAACCCGATTCGCTTCGTCGGCAGTTTTCAGGAAGGTCCGCACCTTTTGATGGGCACGGGCCAAACCCGCAAGAGCTACCGAACGATGCCGGCGCCGCGAGGGTGGTGGCCATCCTTCTTCGCCGTAGGTCATGCCGAGCCACAATAGCGGTTCGAAATGGGGGATCCAACAGTCACAGTAGGTGCCAAGGGCTTCATAAACCCGTGTCACGAAAGCGAGAAAAATGCCGGGGGCCTCGGGATGCGCCCACGCCCCCTGTTGACTGAACCACGCGGGCAGACTATGTTCCTGTAACACGCAAATGGGGCTGATGCCCCGCTCCCTCATCTCCCGAAACACCCCTTCGTAATGGAGGAGCGCAGCTTCGTCTAACTGACCCTTTTCAGGCTCAATACGTGCCCAGGAAATACCGTATTGCAGGGTGTTGAGTCCAATTTTTTGTGCCAGCCCAAGGTCTGTCTTGTAGCGGCTCAGGTGATCAGCAGCAACTTCCGACGTGGCCGCCCCTTGAATGTGCGCCGGTCGTTGCTCCCAACGCCACCAGTCGGCGTTGAAATCTGCGCCCTCCACCGCATGGGCGTTCACCGTAGCGCCCCACAGGACGTTGTTTTGGTTCTCAACCACCGTATCGTCGGCCCTTCCAATATCACCCATAGGTAATCGTTCACGGCAAAGAGGAGGTCTCGGGTTTTCTTACCCGACACAAGACACGCCCTGAGCCAGCCAAAGCTCTCCATGAATGATGCGAGAGTTCCAAGCGGCCTCCGCTGGCATCACGCAGCCTTTATTGCGGACTGGAAAGTCCGCACTCCTGTCCGCCGTGAACGCCACACCCATACAACATATGGTAGAGGGACATTGTAGCGCAAGGAGATGCCCGCTGTGAAATTATGACAGCCGTTGCCGTAGAGCACATGGATTCCCTTGGGCTGAACACGAAAAAAGGTTCATGGGGCAACCCGAACGCCATACAAGCACGCCACGGGTGCCACCTTCCTAATTTGCGATCACGCAAAACGGGAACGCACGATAGAATCGCACGTCCCCGTCGGGAGAAAAACTCGATGTAGGGTACTCAGGCTACCCCTCGGCGGCCGTGGGGCTGAAATCGCCCTTTTTGTCTTCCACGTCTTTGAAGTCATCAGCCGAATCCAGGGCCTCTTTACCCTCTTCAATGACAGGCCATTCGGCGGCATACTTGGTATTCAATTCCTTGTAGCTTTCCCACTTTTCGGGCACTTCATCTTCAGAAAAGATGGCGGTTACGGGACATTCGTCTACACAGACACCGCAGTCAATGCACTCGTCAGGATCGATGACAAGCATATTCTCGCCTTCATGGAAGCACGCTACGGGACAGACATCCACGCAATCGGTGTATTTGCACTTGATGCAGGGTTCGGTGACTATGAAAGCCATAATTCTATCTCCTTCGTAGGGTGCCTTGCACCGATACTGTCTTCAGATGCGTTATCACCCACCCAGCGGGTGGTCGACTCGTTCGAGATTCTATCAACGACGCAATCGGCTGATCAAGGGGCACCACATAAACTTGCAGACCACCGAGCAACGGGCCACAACCGGTGCCCCGACAATCGGCACCGTCTAACACGCCGTCAGCCGTGTCCTTTTTCGGCCGCTGTGGTAAATTTATGTTGACTGGGGTAGGTCTTGTGATCCGCAAGCTCGTCAAACTCCCGCAAGAGTTCTTTTTGCTTCCGGCTTAGCTTTACGGGTGTCTCAATGCTCACCCGGACGATCTGGTCGCCCTGGCGGTAGCCCCGGAGATCGGGCATGCCCATGCCGCGCAACCGGAGCTGTGTGCCGGACTGGGAACCTGCCGGAATCTTGAGTTCCGCTTCCCCTTCCAACGTGGGCACGCGAATAGCCGCACCCAAGGCCGCTTGACTGAGCGAAATTGGAACCTCACAAATTATGGTCGTTCCATCACGATCAAAGAGGGGATGTTCGGCGATATCGATAAAAATATAAAGGTCGCCGCGACGGCCACCACGGTGCCCCGCTTCACCTTCGCCCGTAACACGGAGCCGAGAACCGGAATCAACACCGGGCGGCACATCCACCGAGAGTTCACGCGTGTTCTTCGTCTGGCCCTGGCCCGAACAGGACCGGCAGGGTTTGGAAATGGTCTTCCCGGCACCCTGACATTTCGGACACGTTCGGGTGACACTGAAGAAGCCATGGGCGACGCGCACCTGACCAACGCCCTGGCATTGGGGGCAGTTCTCCGGCTTAGAGCCGGGTGCCGCACCCGTGCCATCGCAGTCGTTGCAGTTTTCCCTTCGACTATAACGAATCTTCTTCTTCGTACCAAAGGCCGCATCTTCCAAGGAGATACTGAGACGCAGCTCCAAGTCATTGCCCGCCTTGGCACCGCCACCACCCCGCTTGCCGCCCTGGCCAAAAAGCATGTCGAAGAAATCTTCAAAGGGAGCCTCAAATCCCTGACCACCGCCGCCAAAGCCACCAGCGCCCTGTGCGTCGGTGGTGCCAAAGCGGTCATATTGGGCGCGTTTGTCCGTGTTTTTCAGAATATCGTAGGCCGCGTTGATCTGCTTGAGCTTGGCCTCCGCATCT
>JAJRPE010000109.1 GCA_024280935.1 Candidatus Hydrogenedentota bacterium | reverse complement strand
GGGTTGGGGGTGGGTTGGTGCCTTGCTCCACAAGAAGCACCAGGAAAATCAATATACGCGCACGTCATTCCCACGAAAGTGGGAATCCAGAACGCGGTAGGCGCACATTGCACCTCAACTGGATCCCCGCGTTCGCGAGGATGACAGACGCATGGATACATAAGCGAAAGGCAACGGTTCGCAGGGCCGAGAAGGCTCCCCTCCTTGGAGGGGTTGGGGGTGGGTTGGTGCCTTGCTCCACAAGAAGCACCAGGAAAATCAATATACGCGCACGTCATTCCCACGAAAGTGGGAATCCAGAACGCGGTAGGAGCACATTGCACCTTTACTGGATCCCCGCGTTCGCGAGGATGACAGGCTTTTCTATTGGGCTGTGGACGAAGCTCGCGCCAGTTTTCACCCGGACGCTTGAACCCACCCCTAACCCCTCCAAGGAGGGGAACGTGAAGGCGTTGGCTTCGCCAACAACATGGTCTGAACGCTTACAGCGAAAGGCGGCTCTAATACTTGCCTTGGGAATGGTGGTATTGGCCTTTGGCAACGCTTTCGCCGGTTCCATCGTCTATAGCGCCCTCCAGGGTGGTGCCTGGGATCTGTGGACCATCGACCCGGATACCCGAGAGCGGGCACCGCTTACGAAGACGCCGGATCGAGACGAGCGGTCTCCGGCGTGGTCGCGGGACGGCTCCATGGTCGCCTACAGCGCCAGCGACGGGGCAATCTGGGTGGTTGGCGCGGATGGCAACAACGCGAAAAAGGTTGCCACTGGCGATGGCCACTGTGATCATCCCACGTGGCATCCAGACAACATCACCCTGACCTACGCTGTCTCGAAAATTGAGGCGGGGGAGGTCTCCGAGTTGTGGCAAGTACGCCTGGATAGCTCGGAGTCCCCGAAAAAGCTCTTCAGCGCCAACCGTGCGGAGTATTACCCGGCTTGGTCGCCCAAGAAGGAACTCCTCGCCTTCGCCCATTTCGAAAAGGATGCCGATCAAGTCATTACCAACGAACTTGTTTTATGGGACAAGCGAAACACGTCCTTTCACCAACTGACCCGAACCAGGAGCGACTCGATTGGACCGGCCTGGTCTCCCGACGGGGCATCCGTTGCGTTCACGTCCAATCTTTGTGGAAACTACGACGTGTGGGTGATGGGCGTGCATCGCGGTGCGCTCGTGCGTGTAACCGACTCGCCCGCCTATGACGGCCAACCCGCATGGGAACCCGGCGGGGGACGGCTCGTGTTTGTATCGAGCCGAAGCGGTTCCAGGCAACTTTGGATTACGGACGCGGACGGGACCCACCCGCGCCAACTAACGAGTGAACCGGCAAGCAGCGAGAACCCGGATTGGTCGTCAGGAGGAGAATAATGATGGCACAAGCGAACGCAAGCGTTCACAACGCCGAAAAGGCTCCCCTCCTCGGAGGGGCTGGGGGTGGGTTAATTTCCATCCCCGAACGCCAACCCACCCCTAAGCCCTCCAAGGCGGGGAACATAAGAGCACGGCATCGGGCGGGATGGCTATTCCTGGCAGCACTGTTCATGGCCCTCCCCAGCCTGGTGCAGGGTGCCGAATCCGGGACCATTCAATCGGTGCGATTTGAACCTTCGGTCTTTAACCCGGCCCAAGGCCAATCCACGAGCCTCTTTTTCTATCTCACCGCCCGCGCTGAAATCACGGCAACGGTGTATGACAGCGACCATTTTGTCATCGCCACTATCGCTGAAAAACGGGCCGGTGTGCTGGGGACAAACCAAATCGCCTGGAACGGAAAAGACGACCAGGGGGCTATCGTTCCCGATGAGGCGTACTACGTCGTCCTTGAAAGTGCTGGAGGCGCTGGTGCCGACTTCCGCTATGACCCCGCCCTCATTTCTGGCGGTGAGACCGTGGGCATTACGCCCGCCGAGATTGATCGTGAAAAGGGAACGGTGTCCTTTACGGTGTCGCAGGCGGCCAAGGTTCGTCTGCGGGCTGGCGTGCATGAGGGACCTCTCTGTAACACCCTCCTGGACTGGGAACCCTTGCCCAAGGGAGTACACGTTATTTCCTGGGACGGAAAAGATGCTTCCGGGACGGCAACCGTTTGGGATTACAAGCGATTCAACATGGTTTCCGAAGCCTTTGCCCTGCCCTTGTCGTCCGTAATTACAAAAGGCAGCGCCCTTTCCAAGAAAGACTATTGGGGCGGCGTGGCCGAGAAATCCGGCTCCAGCGTTCTGGCCTACCGCCTGTCATCCAGTGACGCCCTCAAAGCCAACGAGAAGGCCAAAACCGTCAGTATGCGCGCCCTGTTGTCCAAAGAACGGGCCATGCACAGGAGCGGTCTTTCCAATCAGTTTTTGAACGGCGAACCGAAACTGAGCATCGCAACCGCCAAACAGGTGGGAGACTCACCCCATCTCGTGAACATCACCATCTCCCTGGACGATTTCACCAAGGAGGTATTGGACGAGACGCGCTACGAGTATGTGCTGTACGTGGACAGTATCCGGCAAGAGGAAAAGGAAACGGGGTACTCTCCGTATACGTGGGCCTATGACACCAAGGGTTTGCCGGTCGGCGATCACGTGTTCACCGTCAACGTATGCACTATCGATGGTAGAATTGGTATAGCATCCATGATGATCGATGTAAAGAAATAACGAGGCGGTCACGGTATCGCCCGGAGGAAGTCCACATGGGCACAACATCACGACATCATCAACGACATTGGCTTTCTCGGGGCCTGTCCCTGCTGGTCCTGACGGCCTTCGCCTCAATCAACGCCCTCGCCGTGGAGATTACCCTGGTGACGGAAGCAACCCAAGTCGGCGGACCCTTCGATATTCAGGTGTTTATTGACGCAGCGACCGATTTCCATGGGTGCGGGTTTGATGTTGTCTACGATGCCTCCCTGATTGGCATTATCGACACCGACGACCAAACAGCAGGGGTGCAGGCGGAGATTACGGAATCCGACCTGTTGAGCGAGAACGGCGGCACGCTGACCGCCGCGCTGGCCGCCTTGGAAGACGGTAATGGCGGACGCCTCGTGGTGGGCATCGTGCGCAAGGGTGCCGGGCTCGCCGGACTTAACGTAGATAGCCCGACCCTTTTGATGACTATACATATGGAAGGTATGGCAGCCGGCGTCGCCACCATTGGCTTGGAAAATAGCGTTGTCCAGGATTCCACGGGTGTGAAGCTGAGCGTTGATCCTGTAACCGATCTGCAACTTGATGTGGTCGACAACGCACGGCCAACCCTGGATTCCATTGGTCCGAAAAGTGTTAACGAAGAAGAACGTTTGACCTTTAGCATTGCCGCATCCGACACGGATGCCAGCGACACCTTGGCCTTCTCCGCATCGGACCTGCCCACGGGCGCGTCCTTTGATGCCAGCACCCGCGTGTTTGACTGGACTCCTGGAGTCGGCACCGCCGGTACCTACGACGTAATCTTCTCCGTCACGGACGATGGGTTGCCGCCGCTCACGCACAGCGAAACCGTCACCATCACCGTAAGCGGGGAGAATCACGCACCCGTTTTAGATGCTATCGAAGCGCAACGCGTAATCGAAGGCACTACGCTTTCCTTCACCGTTACCGCTGCCGATGTTGACGGTGATACGCTGGCCATCTCTTCCGTTACGCTTCCAGGGACGGCGACGCTTGATCCCGCCACGGGCGTGTTCGCCTGGGCCACCCAGACGGGCGACGCAGGTTCCTACGACGTTACCATTATCGCCACCGATCCTTTCCAGGCCTCGGACAGCGTCACGGTTTCCATAACGGTCATCGAGCCATGCAGCGCCCCGGCGGACGTAACGGCGACCGATGGCACCCTCACCGACAGCGTCCGTGTTACCTGGAGCGCCACACCCGACGCTGGCGTTGAATACCGCGTCTACCGAGGCACAACCGACAGCTTTGCTGATGCTATCGCTTTGAGCGACTGGACGACCGCTCTTCAATACGACGACACGACGGCTACGCCGCCCGTGGTGACCGAAACGCCCGGTGGATGCAACGAGCCGCCGACAGTCGATGTCGAACTCCAGTACTTTTTCTACTGGGTGTTGGCGCGGGTGGAAGGAAGCTGCGAAGGCGACCCGGGTCTCTCTGATCGCGGCCATGTCGGCCAGGAGGCCGAGGCTGCAGCGGCGAAAGCCTTCTTCGCACCCGCCCTGCCCGGACGGTATATCGGCGAAAACACCCGTCTCGCTTTGCAAGGTGAGGACTTGGCCGTGCGCCTGAGGAGTGAAATCGAACTCGATCCAGCCAGCATTTGGGCCGAGGTCGATGCGCTTGGCGGGAATGCACCCGTGTCCACATGGCAATCCAACGACGGTGGCATGAATGATATCTGGGTAATCCAGTCCGCCGATGCGGCTTGGCAACCCGGTGACCAGGTCACGATAACCGTTGGTGCCCTGACCGTTGAAGGCGATTCGGTGGGTCCGATTACCTTCACCTTCGATATCGCTGCCAGCGGCAAGGATAGCTCGACGCTTCTGGCACAGCCCGACCATGATGCCTCGGAGGAATCTTCGGATGAACTCGGCCTCTTCAGGGAGGATGAGGTTGAACACGGCGCAGCCTTGAACGGCCTCGGCGATGTGTACCGCATCCGGGGCGGCGTATTCGAGACGCCGCAACGCGTTTGGCTGCCCCTGCCCGCAGGTCTCGATCCCAGTGAAGCGGTCCTGTACTACTACCACGAAAATGGCGAAGAAACCCTATGGCATCCCGCAGAAGACATCGCCGGATGGCTGGTAGAAGACAGCTACCTGTACGTGGAACTGGAAGGTGTGCCGCACCTTGGCTTCACAGTGCGCCATGAGGCCATCGTGCAACTTGGCCACGCGCCCGCAGCAGGCGAAGCATCGGCAAGCGCCGCCATGTTCGGCGGCACCATGACTCCCGGCATGCTGGTCAACATACTGTTGATGGCGGCCCTTGCCTTGGGTTTTCTTATCCCAGGAAAGCGGTATGCACGGCAGGAGGATTGATAACGGTGGCCCCTCGGGGACTGCCTCGCCCAAGCCCCTGTGCGGAAGGGTGCCAGCACTGTGTCCAACAGCGCTGCCGAAGGTATGGAGGGGCGCTTCAAGAGGCGGGGCTGTCCCCAGATCCTCTGTCTTGGGGACAGCCCCGCCTGGTTGGGGTCCTCGTTACATGCCGCAGCGGACCTGTTCGCCAGGTCGCGCATTCTGCTAATCGAAAACTCATGTTTTTTTGTCGATAGCAGTCCCCAAAGGGCCTGACGTTGGAACGGAAACTTCGGTCATCTATCTCAAGTGGGCTGTCTGCGCCGCAGAAGCAACAATTGAAGCGCTATGCCAAGGCCGACAAATACCGGGGCGTAGAGGAATGGAGCGGTCACGCCGAAGCTGCCCGCAAGGTAGCCGAAGGCGATGCTCCCGGCAAAAGCACCGGCCCCAAGGGTTCCTTCGGTCGTGGCTGCACGACGGTGCTTGTGCATGGGGTCGGCCAGACTGTAGGACATGGCAACAAAAAACGATACGCCAAAGTTTACCCCGATCAGGGCAAAGCACAGGATCATCATACCGAGGCTTTGCGTATATCCCAGAACCCACATGGCAAGGCCCGCCAGCACCTGAAGCCACAGAAGAAGGGCCATCTTGTGGTGCCAGTGCTGCTTCCTGCCCATGATGAAGAAACACATAGCCGTAGCGATCCAAAGGGTCGAGACCAGCCACGAGAAGGTCGTTGCGGGCGCATCGCCCAGGAAGGATGGTGCGGTCTGCTCTGCAAGGAACCGCAGTTCTCCCGTGTCCAGAAGGCCCATGACCCGCTTTGGATAGATGGAGCGGGTTGCGCCGATAAGTACATTGG
>JAJRPE010000108.1 GCA_024280935.1 Candidatus Hydrogenedentota bacterium | reverse complement strand
GGGTTTACCCGTGCGGATACGCTGTCTTTGTTTTTGGATCGTCTCCCTCAGCGGTAGGAACTACACGGGTAAGCCCTGAGAGGCCTACCCGTGGCACCCGACGGTTGTTTTTTAAGGGCCAAGATGGCATGGGTCGTGAACGCTTAGCATAAAAGAAAGAGAAACCCAGCACGTGAGTGAGTTTTCCGAATACAGTTTTCTCGACCTGGTGAAGTTGGCGGAAGAAGATCCAGCTGCGTTTCGCGACTGTCCCCCGCGTGAGCGTCTGGCGGCGATTCAGGGTCACTATCGCCAGGCATGGCACGCCGTACAGGAACGACATTCGGCGGGTTCTTCCGGGCGCAGCGTGCTCACCCGGTTGAGCAAATCGGCGGACGAACTGGTCCGGGGTATTGTTAAATTCGGGCTTGCGGAAGCCGACGTTAGCTCCGCGCTACGGCAACGTATTGCGGTTGTTGCGCTGGGCGGATACGGGCGGGGCGAATTGAGTCCCCGCTCCGACCTGGATTTGTGTCTCTTGTACACCGGGAAGCTGGACGCGGAGTTGGGCGCGCTTAACGATTTCCTCGTGCCGATTTTTTGGGATGTGGGCTTCAAGATGGGCTATGTCCTTCATCGGGTAGATGAGGCGATGGCGCTGGCTGCGGCCGAACCCGAGGTGTTTACCAGCTATAGTCAAGCCCGCTTGCTTCTGGGTGACGATGGTGTCTTTGGTGAACTCGAAACAGGGGTCGACGAGATCCAACACGCGCAGTCAGAAGGGCTAATGACGTTTCTTCGCAAGCGGGAGTCACTGGAAAATATTCCAGAAGAATACCAGGACCTCTATCATCCTGAGCCCGATTTGAAGGAAAATGTGGGTGGCCTTCGTGACGCACACATCGCACGGTGGATTATTGGCCTTCGCCGGGGCGTTGTGACCCTGGATGACTTGGAGAAACTGGGTGAATTGCGCGCCGAGGACAACTTGGATTTTCAGGAGAGCCTGGATTTCATCTGGCGCGTGCGCAATGAACTGCATTTTCATACGGGCAAGCCAACGGACCGGCTGACTTTTGCCATGCAGACTCATGTAGCGAACGTTTTCGGCTACGGGTGTGATGGGCAGACCGCTATTGATCGGTTTATGCAGGATTACTACGGTGCGGCCCGCTCCCTCCGCCGTCTGCTGCGGCTGGTGGTGGGTATCGCGGATCAGGCGACGGGAGAACAGTCCGCGCAGGGCCTTTCGTCACGGGGACGGGTTAGCGTGGTTGACGGGGAATTGAGTATCGGTGCTCATGACCCCCAGTGGTTCGCTGAGTATCCGCCTCGACTGATGGAACTGTTCTGGGAGTGCGGACGCCGCATGGCTCCCCTGGATCATGTAAGCAGCGAGCGGGTTAAAGAGAATCTCCATCTGGTGGGCAGTGCTTTTCAGAGCGACGATTTGGTGCGGCGTTTTTTTACAGCCTTGTGTAGCCGTCCCCATCACGCGGGTCTGGCACTTCGCCAGGCGGCCGAAACCGGCCTTCTTGCCCGCTATATTCCCGAATTTGCCGAGGTCGAAGGGGTTGTCCGCTACGAAGATTTTCATAGTTATCCGGTAGACGAGCATACCCTTCGTGCGGTGGAGGCCATCGCCGCCCTCCAGGACATGGAAGGCCCCATCGGGCAATTGTTGCAGCGGACGCTGGAGCATTTGCGTGATCCGCACATACTCATGATTGCTATATTGTGTCATGATTTGGGAAAAGCGGGTGGTGAGGAGCACGTTGAAGAAGGGGTTCGGCTGGTGTGGCAAATCTGTGAGCGAATGGGCATGTCCGATGAAGACACGGAACGTATTGCCTTTCTTGTGGAACACCACATGCTTATGAACAACATTGCCATGTATCGTGATACCGACGACCTGGATATTGTGAGCGAATTCGCGAAGACTATGAAAACGGCGGACCGGCTTCAGGCTCTGCTGCTGCTTTCCTACGCCGACCTGAGCGCGGTGGGCCCCAACGTTTGGACGGAGTGGAAAGGTGCCTTGCTGGCAAAGCTTTACCTGAAATCCGAGCAAATTCTGCTGGGTCGCGCCCATTTCGACGAGGCCTTTTGGTTGTCCCCCAAGGCCAAGGCAATCGAATCAGCCGCCTCGGATGCCTTTCGGCCCCATGTTTCCGACCACGTACAGCAACTTGGTGAACGCTATTTCGTGGCCTTTTCCCCCAGAGAGGTGCTCGAACACATGGAATGTCTCCGGGAAGCTCGGAAAAGCGGGTTGGCGGTCCATTGTGTGGCCAATGAGGATACGGGGACGAGCGACGTGGTGGTTTGTACCCGGAATTGCCACGGGCTTTTCGCGAAAATAGCGGGCTGCCTTTCGTCACAGCTTGCGGATGTGCGGCGGGCATCGGTGTTTACCACGCCCGATGGTTACGCAGTGGATAGCTTTACTGTGGTCGATGCGGCAAACCGCCGAACATTGACGGCGGGGCAAGTATCGGCACTGACGCGCACGCTGCATGATGTCTTGCTGTCGGACGAACCCGTGCAGACCCATGTGGACCGGGCCCGAAATCGATTGTTTTCCCTGAATCACGCCCATGCGCCTGTTCCCACCCGGATAGGGTTTGACAATGAGGCTTCACGAACCGATACCGTATTGGATGTTGAAACAGGAGACCGAACCGGCTTACTCTACGATATTGCTCGCGTACTGGCCGGGTTCGGCATCGACTTTCAATCTTCCCATGTGGCGACCGATGCGCGGCAGGTGCGTGATTCGTTTTACATCCGCATGGGCGATACAAAGATTGAAGATGAGGCGATCCAAGCGGATCTGCGCTTCCAATTGACCGCAGTCATTCAGCCGACAGGTTTAGGCTCTTTTGATCCTGTCATCGACAATAAATTATGAGTTTGCGATGTTGTTTTCGGCCTGAAAGGCCTCAACAGGTTAGCCCAGGGCAACGCCCTGGGAAAAAGGAACTAGAAAATCAAAGCCCTGAAAGGGCGTAATAGAAACACATAACGGCCACTGTGTCGCCCTTTCAGGGCTGTTAAGTTATGTCTACATTCTACCCAGGGCTAACCTATTAGGCCCCTTTGGGGCGGTCGCTCATGTGACATGGTTGTAGCGATTGTACGCGGATTCACCTATTGCACCGAAGGTGCCGCTTCTTCCGGGCAGCGTCTCGGATGAAGCGTAGGCGCTCACTCTCAGAGAAGGTCCATAAAGAAGCAAGAAAAATTTTCAACATATGCCAGAGGTCCTGCGAAGAGCGGTGAATAATCGATTTCAAGCACTGGGGATTATTGTGGATTTCGGTCTTGGCTTGCGGTTTTGATCTGGAGGTGTGATACTGGGGCTACGTGGGCAAAAAGATCAAAACAAACAACACTTGAACCACGAATGGACTTAGGGCAGCCGTTGGCCGCAACCAAAACATTATCTACCACGAAGGCACGAAGAACACGAAGAAGAAATTAAAGAACAAAAAACGGAACGTTGGAGGATTGTGGTGTGTTGGTTTTTCTCCGGCATCAGCTCTCTTCGTGTTCTTCGTGCCTTCGTGGTGAAAAATCTTGTTAAAAGTAAACCGATTACCGGTGGAACTCGGGAAAAATACGCTCATTTTTTCCTTTGTAAGCGGCTTGATATAAGTATGCTACATCTTTTGTACGAAGTTTTCTTGTTTTTGAACAAGAAAACACGTTGCAAGAACTCGTATCACATTACCAATACTTAGGTTACAAACATATTTCGCGGGCCAGAATTTTTTCACGTTTGACCACGGATGACACGGATAGCACGGATAAAACAAAACGAGATTACAGAAAAGGGCATCCAGTAGGAACCCGTTTGAACAATGCTTTTTGATTGGTGATTGATGGAAAACCTTCAAGTCCCAAACATCCGTGGTCAACTATTTGGTTGCGGCCAACGGCTGCCCTAAGAGAATTCGTGGTTCAAAATTTAGGGGGTGTCGGCAGGCGCGCATTTTGGTTGTGGGTGCCGCAATAGAAATCGGGCGGCGAAGAATACACGGTATAACGAAATAAAACGCAATACGTGGTCGGATGCCGGGGCGCTGCCCCCTTCGGCCAAGGAGATATAGTGATGAAACACGTGAGATATTGGGCAGTGACGGTGTTGGCAATAGTGCTTGCGGCACAGGCATCGACAGCCCGCAGTCCCATCCTGCGGGAAATAGAGGATAGTTTTGTTCGATTGCACGAGGAAGTGGCCCCGTGTGTCGTCTCGATTGAGACCGAAGGCAGGGTTGTGGAGGATGGAGAGCCGGGCCGGGATGAGCTTCACCAGTTTTTCGGCGTGCCGGAGCCCGGGAGTCCCCACGGAGAGTCCCGCCCCCTGGCGACAGGGAGTGGATTTATTTATGATGCCGAGGGGCATATTGTCACCAACAACCACGTCATCGCAGGGGCCGTGAAGATCGAGGTGCTGCTCTTGAGCGGCAAGCGCTATGAAGCGAAGGTGATTGGCGCTGATCCCGATACGGATCTTGCGGTGATTAAGATTGAGGCGGACGAATTGTTAACCCTCGCGGTCCTGGGGGATTCCAATACGCTGAAGGTGGGCCAGTTTGCCATCGCCATGGGAAGTCCCCGTGGATTCGAGGGTTCTCTTTCCTTCGGTCACATCAGCGCGTTGGGCCGCAGTAACCTTTGGGGTTTGAGAGATCAGGGGATTCGTTTTCAGAACCTGATTCAAACGGATGCGGCCATCAACCTGGGCAACAGCGGGGGACCGCTCTGCAATATCGATGGCGAAGTTATCGGGATCAATGTCGCCATCATCTGGGGCGCGAACTCCATCGGATTTGCCATACCGGTAAACGAGGTGAAGGAGATCGTTCCCGATTTGATTGCGGACGGAAAAGTGACACGGGGATTTCTCGGTGTTGAAATAGACGAAGTCGATGCCGATCTTGCCAAAGCCCTGGGGATGCCCGATGAAAAAGGCGCGTTGGTGGAGAAGATTCAACCGAATACGCCTGCGTCCCGTGATGGCATTAGCATCTACGACGTCATACGAAAAATAAACGGCGAAGCCGTGGAGAACGTCGGCGCCCTTATGAGGAAGATAGCTTCTCTGTCGCCAGGGGACACCGTTATGATTGAAATCTGGCGTGCTGAAGCAAGCATTGAGATACAGACGGTCCTTGATGAGTGGGATGGGACTCCCCAGGCACCACAGCGAGTTCTCCCCGTGCTGGGTATGCAATTGCGCGAAGTGGACGCGGAACTTAGGAAGCAGCTTGGGCTGCTGGAGAGTGACGGCGGACTCATTGTTACGGAACTGGCACCGGAAAGTCCTGCCGACGAAGCGGGTATCCGTGTGGGCGACCGGATAATTGAGGCAGCCCAGATGCCCGTCGTCACGCTGGAGGCCTTCCGTACGCTGGTTAGTGAGCGGTCGGGTGCGAACAAGTCAATACTGGTGCGCTATGCCCGTGGCGATGCCAGCCCGGACATCACGGTTATCAAGGTGCCGTAAACGCGTCCGTACGTTATTCTCCAAGAAGACCCATAAAGAAGAAAGCATCACGTCATTCCCACGCACGGGCCTGTCGATTTAGTGCATAAGGAGCGAACAAGTCCTACATTTCTGTACAGTTAGGCCATGGTGTCATTCCCGCGAACGCGGGAATCCAGTGAGTTTCGGCGGTTTGCGCGTTCGCGTTCCTGGATCCCCGCGTTCGCGAGGATGACGAATACGGGCGTTCCTTCCAAACGGTAGGGGCTAATGCGTAAATCGACAGGCCCGCACGTGGGAATCCAGACCGCGGCAGGATCACACCAAGTCGCCACTGGTTCCCCGCGTTCGCGGGGATGACGGTCTTGGATTGTGGGCAAAGATAGCGCTTGATTTTGGCATATGGGCCACCGTATATTGTGGTGCAAGGGGATGGTTCCACAACGGCTGCATGGAGAGATGATGTCGGTGCCTAACGACGATAATCGCTATAGCGACGCACGTATTCTTGTGGCGGACGATCAGGAGAGTATCATTGCCTCTGTTGTGCGTTCGGTAGGAGATGCTTTCGCGTGCAATATTACGACCGTGACGAGTGGTGATGAGGCGTTGGCCGCGCTGGAAAAATCTGTTTTTGATATATTCTTGACGGATATGATGATGCCGGGTATTCATGGCCTTCCGCTCATCAAACGGGTCGCGGAGGCCTATCCCGCAATGCATGTGGTGGTCATGACGGGCTATCCCGCCGACTTTCCCTATGTCGAGGTGAGCGAAAAAGGGGCAAAAGATTTCATCAACAAGCCCTTCTTGTCGGCGGAACTCATTGCCAAACTCATCCGTATTCTCGATGAGCGCATCATGCGCCATCAATTGGAGGTGGCGCATACGAAGTATCGCAGTCTCTTTGACTTGAGTATGGATGGAATGCTTCTGCTGACATTGGATGATATGCAGGTGGAGGATGTCAACGATACCATGTGTGCCCAATTGGGCAGCACGTGCAAGGATATTCTTGGACAATCCTTTACAGAAATGCTGGTTGAGAGTGATCAGGAGCGTTTTGACCTATGGATGGGGATCTGCGCCCGAACCGGTCGGGGAACGATTGGTGATCTCAAAATCATACGCGGGAATGATACGGGTATACATTTTGATGTTACCGTCACGATGGTTGACGCCGATGGCGAGCAGTTCGTTTTTCTCGCGTTCCGTGATATCACCGAGAAAAGGGAAGTGGAGTGCAAGCTTGCCGAGGCGGCGGAACGCGACGAACTCACGGGACTCTATAACAAACGTTCCTTTACGAATCGAATTGAATGGGCCGTATCCAGCGCGGCGGAGAGCGATTCACGTCTGGCGCTGCTGATGATTGACTTGGACAACTTCAAGCGATGTAATGACACCCATGGGCACCAAGTGGGCGACAAGCTGCTGTCTTCCGTGGGCGAGGTGATCAAAGCGAGCATACGCATGACCGCCTATGACGAGGGCTTTCGGTGTGGTGGCGACGAGTTTGCTGTATTGCTCCACCGCTTCGTTGACGGTGGTCCCGTGGTCGTTGCCGCGCGCATGCGCGAAAAATTTGGTGCCATTGAGTGTTATGGCTCCTCCATGAGCATCGGTGTCGCGGAGTACAAGGCGGGCATGGATGTTGCCGCACTGGTAAAATCTGCCGACGATGCCCTCTATGCCGCGAAGCGGCAAGGCAGGGATGCCGTCTGCGTGGCGGAATAGCCCGCCCTATCGGCTGAGATCGGGCATGTTTTCCAGCGCAGTGGGAACCACCGGAACGACGGGTTTGGCAAAGGTCTCCTCCAGAAAGGCGGAGACCACCTTCACGACCCGGTCATTGACCACTTGGGCGACATCCATGGCATGGGGCCAACCATCAATGCGGTCATACCAATAGTCCATACCCAATTCCTGAAACTTCTCGGCGAGCCGGTCGGACTGCCTTACGGGAACGAGCGTGTCCACCGTGCCATGGAAGATGAGGGTGGGCGGATCACTTGGGTCCACATAGGTGATGGGGGAGGCGGCGACGTACCGCTCGATGTTGTCTTCATAACGCCCCTGGAGGAAGGTGGTAATCAGCCTATGGTTCCGCTCAGGGGGTATGCTGAAGTCAGCGGGGCCATACAGGTCGATTACGGCCTGCACCGCGCTACTGACACCCTCGTGTCCGCCTGTGCCTTCCAGGGTGCTCACGTCGCTACTGTAACCTACCATCATGGAGAGGTGCCCGCCGGCCGAACCGCCAATGACGGCGATGCGATTGGGGTCCACGTTGAGTTTTTTCGCATGCTTCCGCATCCAGCGGACCGCGCACTTAACGTCTTCCACGCAATTGGGAAAATAGCCTGCTTCACGGAGGCGATAGGTCACGGTGGCGACTACATAGCCTTGCTCGGCAAATTTGGTCGTGTAGATTTTATAGTCCTGTCGTTTGCCCGAACTCCATCCGCCGCCGTGGATGAAGATCATGCCCGGCACGGGACCGCTTAGATTTTTCGGGGAATAGAGATCGAGTTTGAGTTCCGTGTCGCCGCCCATGCCGTAAACAATATCCGTTTCCTCCCGAACACCCTCGGGGACGGGAATCGGCCCTTCGACATCAATGAGGTCCACGTTGGCCAGCCCCAGTTCCTGAAGAACGAATTTGGCCAGCAGGGCGTTCTCCGTCGGATAGCCCGCCGGGGGCGGCCCGAGGGAGTCCGGCACGCGAACCAGATCCGGACGTTTCGCCGGGGGGCGGGTGTCGATGAGCAGCCACCAGCCCGCCACAGCCAGGGCCGATGCGATGAGGCCACCCAGAATTCTCAATATAACTTTCTTCATGGTTGATGCCTTTTTTATTTACGGTAAAGGGGGTTGGGCTTTCCAGCCCGACACAAGGGGCGCGTCGGGCATAAAACCCGCCGTCTGCATGTGGAATTACATAGGATTCGAACGACAAAACCCTATACCCTGTCTTGGGCACTCGTCGCACCGCCACAAACACCAAGTGCGCTTGCAACACCTGCCGGGCGCTTTATGTCGGGCTGGAAAGCCCAACCCCCTTGATTGAAGTTACGTGTCAGAGAAGACCTCTTGGAGGAAGGCATGGATAGTTGCTTGTACCCGCTCATTGACCGCCGGGGCGACATCCATGGTGTGGGGCCAGCCGGGATAGCAATCGTACCAGTAGTCCATGCCCAATTCCTGAAATTTTTCCGCCAGGGCGTCGGACTGTGCGACGGGTACCAGAGCATCCAGCGTTCCCTGAATGATGAACGTGGGCGGGTCGTCCCGATCCAGGTGGAAGAGGGGAGAGGCCATCTCGTAGGGCTTAGGGTTTTCCGCATAGGGCACACCCATAAACTCGTTCACGCTTGGTGTCGCTTGTGCGACGGGGGTGGTCAGGTCGGCGGGGCCGTAGAGATCGATGACCGCTTGGACGGCGCTGCTGACATCGGGATTGCCTCCCTCACCCTCCAGGGCAGGGTCGTCGCTGTAGCCCACCATCATGGCCAGATGTCCGCCCGCAGAACCACCCGCGACTGCAATACGATCGGGATCAATTTGCAGACGCTCCGCATTGGCGCGGAGCCAGCGCACGGCGCATTTCGCATCGGATACGCAACCGGGAAATTTCGCTTCGTTGATAAACCGATAGGCCATGGTGGCGACAACATAGCCCTTCTCGGGGAAGCGGGCCGCGTAAAACTTGTAGTCGGACTTGTCCCCTTTTCGCCAGCCACCGCCATGAATGAAGAGCAGGGCAGGAAGCGGTTCGTCAATTTTCTTTGGGCGATAGAGGTCCAGGAGAAGGGGGCGATCACCCACGCGGCCATATTCAACATCCGTCTCCTCGATCACGTCTTCCGGGACTGCCACAGGGGCACTGGAATCCAGAATTTCCAGCATACCTGTGAGATAGGCGACCATGAGGGCGTTTTCTGTGGGATAGCCAACCGGAGGCGGACCGAAGCTGGCGGGCATACGCACCAGATCTGTCCGAACCGCAGGCGGGCGTCCGTCGAGGAAGAGCCACCAGCCACCGATGGCGAGAATGAGCAAAAGGACAACACCAGCTATTTTTAAGAGTATCTTGCGCACGGAACTACCTCTTGCGTGGGAAGGAATGCTAACGAACGATAGGTATGTATTCTGTCATGCAGACGGGCGACTTTACAAACGGATGGGAGAGCAGCGTGGAATGCCGGAATTGTGTGTGAATGGGCGTTGATTTGGCCGACTACCCTATATGCGAGAGCTGTTCTAAACTCCCCGGCAACGGAAGATTTCCTTGAATCAGTGTTCCGGTGGCGGCCTCAGCACGCGGTCTCAAGCGGCTGTTCGCCGTAAGGTGCGAACTCGGACGCGTCGTCTTTGCAATGCGGTTCGGCAAGCGCGGTATAGGAATCCTTGGTGATCACATAACTGCCCGCAATGAAGTCGTGAATCGCCCGCTTCTTTTGATTGAATAGAATGAGACCTATGTCTGCCAACAGGGCGAACACCGATGATGAGTTTTCCGGGTGTTCCCCCGAAGCGAACAACGAGCCAGAGAAATAGAACCATCCATGGAATAGGAAATAGAAGCTCGGGTATGATGCTCCGATGCTGATATCCCCATTGGTTCAACGGTAGGCGGATGGACACCAATGCAAGGGTGATAGGAACAAAGATCAGGCAGTCAATTACAACTGCCTGTACCCGCTTCCAAAAGCCCACGAACACAAATTCATCGGTCCTGTCATTCATTCGATTTGCCTCCCGTTGAATGCTGATTCCTTCGATTTCGAAATTCTGTGCGACGTTTTATTTCTGCTAGGCTAGCACGGCATCCATGGGGTTTACAACACGCCGAAGGGACGGATCCGTGCGCATAGACCGGTCTCAGTGCATAACGCCCATAAACGATTCGGGCACCGATTCATCGATTGCTAAGCGAAGACCCTTGGCGCAGCCGTTGGCCGCAACCAAAATTCCATTTACCACGAAGAGACGAAGAACACGAAGGGCGCACGAAGAAGAGAAGTAACAGCCGGGCTTGGAGCATAGTCCGCGAAGCGGATGACGGACTAAAGCCTGGGGTGAAGCGAGGCACGAGCGGAACCCCAGGAACCGGATAGCATTGACGAGAAAGAGCCCGCGTAGCGGGTGACGGACAATCAGGTTGGCCTGGCAAAACACGGCACACAAAAGGAGCGGACGTTTCAGGAGGAATTCACCGGGCTTCTTGAAAAGAATCGCGTTGAATACGATGTACGGTATCTGTGGGACTGATGGGTTTCCGTCACCCGCTTCGCGGGCTTGGGGTTCAGATACAATATTTGGTCCTGGGGCTTCGCTCGTACCTCGCTTCACCCCAGGCTTTAATCTGTCACCCGCTACGCGGGCTATTGGGAAACACTTGGTAGCCGAGGAGTCCAAGAAGACTATCTCGCTCCTTTGCGCCGCTTTGGAATGCAGTTTACAACGCTCCGATAAAATTTCAGCGCGTGCGTGTCTCCGGCGACAACGGTGGCCAGAATTTTACGAATCCACTCTTCGCGGCCCAATCAAGAAGCGCATCCATCAGTGCCGCCGCGCACAGTGGTGAACGCTCTGGGACTGACGCACCCAAAGCCCCCGAGAGTGGTGTGAGGATGTGGCACCTAAACAATCACCGGAATGAAACGGGCCAACATTCAACGGGTGTGGCTGTCCTGTTGTCGGTGGAAGAATCGTCGCCCTCTTCACCAACGACGGGACAGCCACGGACCGCCACGGACCTTGAAGTGGCCCTTGTTTTCACGAGATTCAACGTGTGAAACCACGTTCTTTTCGCACACCGAAGGGGCGTGGTCCGCGTCAGTCCCTTAATTTTCCCTTCGCAATCCCGTTGTGAGCGCCATCATCAAGCGGAGCTCAGTACTCCGGCTCAAGCGGCTGCTCACCGTGAGACGCGGACTCGGGCGCGTCGTCTTCGCTATGCGGTTCGGCAAGCGCGATGTAGGAATCCTTGGTGATTACATAGCTGCCTGCGATGAAGTCATGGATTGCCCGCTTCTTTTTGTTGAAGAGTATTATGCCGATGTCTGCGAATATGGCGAAGCCAAGGACATCGTAAATCATTGCGAAGGGTTGACCATAGCTATACCAGAGTTCACCCCGTTCCAGCCCGGTTGTATGGGGAAGATCATCGGGAAACGTCGCAACAACCTTCCATAACACAAGTATTCCTGTTAACCCGATCAGTAACAGTGGAAACACTTCACGCCGCAGGGCACGCGTCCAAGACAGAAATCGACCACCAGCATCCACGATCCGAACCCCGATGAGTAGTTTTCCCGGTGAACCGCCAAAGCGCACGACAAGCACAATAAAGAAGCTGGTGTTCAGCAAGAACCAGAGTATCGTCGGCATAACGGTGCGGTACTCGTAGGCCCAGGTGCCAACGAGCCTGGACACGGGGAAGAAGAGCGGGAAAAATATGATGCCATCAATAGCGACCGCCAACACCCGCTTCCAAAAGCCCACAAAGACGAATTCATTGGTTCTGTCGCCCATTCAATATCCCTCCTGCCGAATAGCAATCCCTTTGTTTCGCAAACAATGCCAACGTTTACTTCTGCCAGCCTAACACGCTGTTTCCGCGATTTCCAACGGCGTGCGTTCAGGGACGGACCCGTGCATATGATCTTGCCCCAGCTATTGGCGCTTGCGGGCGAACCCAGTGCCGTTTTGCTTCAGCAACCGCAGATGCGCGGGCCTGTCCCGGCGGGTTATGGGGGGCGCGTCTTGTTTGATCGGCGCGGCTTTTGCTGCACATCCGGGACATGCCGCCTTATCGTGGGTGCGCTGATCATGGCTTTCGACACGGAACACGTGGGATGTACGGTCTCCCTGTCGCGCCAGTGCGGCGGTACGTCCCTACGCGCACTTCCCGGCGCAGGTACTTTTTTCTTGCCCGATGCTTTCTGCCAGTTCTTCGGCGGGCGGCAGGTGGAGGTAGACGAAACCATCGGTGATCTTCACATCGAAGGTGGCCACCTGGAGCCTGTCGCCGGAGACGCAGGATCCGTCTTCGAGGGAGAACTGTTTCTTGTGCAGGGGACAGGCGACTTTGGGTGTTCCGTCTTTCTCGCCCAGGAGTCCTCGGGAGAGCACCATGTCCTGTTTGTGGGGGCACATGTTCTGGGTGGCGTACCACTGATCCTCCTGGCCGTAGCGAAAGACGGCAAGCTGGACACCGTCGTAAGCTACGGTCATACCGCTTTCTTTGGGGAAGGTTCCGGCGCGACCGGCTTTCCACCAGGAGAGGCTGGACCATTCCCGTGATTTCGCGCTCTTCGCCGACACGGGCCAATCTGCGGGACGTTTCTGTTTGCGTTCTTTCACGAAGGCCACGGCAGGGTCGGCTTCATCGGTGTTGGCGAAGTGGCGGAAGCGGTCTCGTTTTTCGGGATTATTGACCACCTCGGCCCATTCGCATTTATAAGAATCCACAAGACGGGCCATATCGGCTTCCAGGGTTTCGCACAGCCCCAGGGAGTCTTCGATGACGACGCGCTTTACGTGCTCCAAACCGTCTTCGAGCTTTTCGAGCCACACGGAGGTGCGCTGGAGCGGGTCGGCGGTGTGGATGTAATACATGAGAAAACGGTCGATATACTTGATGGCGGTTTCATCGTCGAGATCGGCGGCGAAGAGATCGGCGTGCCGGGGCTTGGCACCACCGTTGCCACAGATATAGAGGTTCCAGCCTTTCTCCGTGGCGATGAGTCCCACGTCCTTGCACTGGGCTTCGGCGCATTCACGGACACAGCCGGAGACGGCAAATTTAATCTTGTGGGGGCCACGGATACCCCGGTAACGTTCTTCCAGCGTGATGGCAAAACGGGTGGAGTCCTGCACGCCAAAACGGCACCACGTCTGACCAACACAGCTTTTCACCGTGCGCAGGGCCTTGCCGTAGGCGTGCCCGCTTTCAAATCCCGCCGCGATCAGTTCCTCCCAGATATCGGGCAGTTCCTCCACCCGCGCACCCAGCAGACTCACCCGCTGTCCGCCGGTAATCTTGCAATAGAGATCGTATTTCTTTGCCACCTCACCCAGTACAATGAGTTTGTCGGGCGTAATCTCCCCACCCGGTACGCGGGGGATAACGGAATAGGTGCCCCCCCGCTGGATGTTGGCCAGGTAGCGGTCGTTGGTATCCTGTATGGCCGCGTGCTCGACGATGTGTTCGTTCCAGAGGCTGGCAAGAATAGAGGCCACCAGCGGCTTGCAGACCTCACAGCCTTCGCCACCCCGACCATATTCGGCGAGTACGGCGGGGAAGGTGCGGAGCTTTTTGACCTTAACGCTCTGGAAGAGTTCCTGGCGGCTGAGGTGAAAATGTTCGCAGATAGTTTTTTCGATGGTGATCCCCGCCCGCTTAAACTCGGCGGTGAGGAGGTCCTTGACCATGGGTACACAGCCGCCGCAACCCGTACCCGCACAGGTCGCGCTTTGCACGTCGCCCAGATCACTGAGCTTATAGGCGCGGATGGCCTTGCAGATGTCTCCCTTGCTCACGTTGTTGCAGGAGCAGACCTGGGCCTCGTCGGGGAGAGATTCTACCCCGGCCTCCCCGCTGTCACCGGCCCGGCCCAGGAGGAGCGCCTGTGGCTCCCCGATGATACCGTCGAGGCTTCGGTAGGTGTGGAGCAGTTTGGCGTAATCCGAGGTGTCGCCCACGAGGATGCCGCCCAGGAGCTGGGTGTGATCTTCAGAGAGAATGATTTTCTTGTAGATGCCATTGACCGTGTCCTTCACCACGATGACATCATTAGACGGGCCTTCTGATTCCACGGAGCCGAGGCTGGCTACATCCACCCCCATGAGTTTCAGCTTGGTGGACATGTCCGCGCCCTTGAACCACACATCTTCGCCCATGAGATTTTGGGCGAGGGTGTCGGCCATTTGGTAACCGGGGCCGACCAGTCCGTAGATTATGCCGTCGTGCAGCGCCAACTCACCAATGGCGAAGATGTTGGTATCACTCGTCCGCATGGTATCGTCCACCACGACCCCGCCACGTCCGCCCAACGCCAGCCCCGCTTTACGTGCAAGCTCATCCCGAGGGCGAATTCCCGCCGAGATGATGAGCATATCCGTGTCCAGCGATGCGTTGTCCGTGAAGGTGAGTCCGGTGATGGCCCCATTCCCCTCGATGCGTTTGGTCTGGCGTTGCAGCAGAACCTCCACACCCAGCGCCTCAATTTCGCGGACGAGCAATTCGGAGCCGGCATCGTCCAATTGGCGCGGCATGAGCCGGGATGCAAACTCCACGACATGAACCCCCAGCCCGAGATCGACCACGGCCTTGGCGGCTTCCAGGCCCAACAGTCCGCCGCCGATGACCGTGGCCGACTTGGCGGTTTCCGCATACGCCTTGATGGCATCCAAATCTTCGATGGTGCGGTAGACGAAAACACCGTCTTTGTTGATGCCTTCGATGGGCGGCACGAAAGGTGCCGAACCCGTGGCCAGCACAAGGTAGTCGTAATCTTGCGTCGCACCATCTGCCGTCCGCACCCTCTTGGGCGCTTTGTCAATGGACTTGATGCGCTGGCCTACGTGAAGGGTGATATCGTTTTCCGCATACCATTCGAGGGGATCGAGGGTGAGGTCCTCGACCGTGTTACCGCTGAAATAGCTGGTCAACTGGACGCGATCATAGGCGGGGCGGGGTTCCTCGCCGTAGACGATGATCTCGTAGTCATTTTTGTTGTCCAGCTCGCGCAGCCTCTTACAGAAGCGGTGGCCCACCATGCCATTTCCGACCACCACTACTTTTTTGCGAATTATTTCCATCGTTGCTGTCATGTTTCGGGGTCCTGCGAGATTGAGGGTTGGGTTAAAGCCTTAACGTGGGTATCAATTAGGTAAGCATTTGTGGGCGTAGCACATCTTTAGTCCCGTAGGGACGACATATCGTAGCCCAGGTGTGAGCGAAGCGAACCCTGGGATACTAAACGCAAAAGATGCTTAACCCCGAAGGGGTGACATAGAGATCGTTGTAAATGTACGCTGATTTTTCCTATGCCACCCCTTCGGGGTTCGGCCTTTTTCGGACTGCTCTACCCAGGGTTTCGCTCGTACCTCGCTTCACCGCTGGGCTACGATATGCCGTCCCTACGGGACTACTCACTGTTTTGGCTTCCTGCAAAGTTCGAGCAAACGGCCCCTTTTCAGGGGGCTTCCTCAATCCACCTGCTTTTGCAGGTGCTTACTGACGGATAAGAAACGAAGATTGGCATAGCCCGCATTTGACCGGCGGGCAGCCCTTTCTTAGATCTTGGTCGTAGAGAAGAGTTTCTATAGCTAGTGCAAGGGTTGTGCCAACCTTCTGAAGGAACGCCTTTTAATCCTGTATCGCGCTGTTGATGCTTTGAGGTTGCGTCAAGAGCGTGCGTTTAGACCAATAAACCCAGGGGTTATGGGTTATACGAGTCCTGTATGGGCCTTTAAGTCTACCTCTCTTCGTTGGGATAAAGAGAAGCAACGCGACGCTAAGAATCGGTACCGCCCAGTAGCTCATAGAGATGAATCCCGACATGGCGGTAGTATTCAGGCATATGGGAGGCGGCGCAGATCCATTGGTGTTTCGAGCTAAACAGCGGTGGAGTTTTTCGCACAACCTTTGGGAAGAACAGCTACGCACCGCCATCCGTACCCAAGGTGCTTGATGGGCTTATCGTCAACAAATTCACGTGTATTGCACGGGCGGCATCCTTCATAGCAAGGCATCGAAAATGGGTTTTCCGGCTGGAGCGACAATCTGTTTCGAGGTGCTAATGTCCAGTCGATTTTTGGAGCAACCAGATTTTGGCACACTTCGTGCGCTTGGGAAATTATCAGGCTATGTCGTTCCAGCGTATATCAGTGTACGCTTGATGTGTGTCAATCGGTGTAATCACGAGGGTGCCCCAGCGGGGCACAGGAACTTAGCCCAGCGGTGGAGCGAGGTACGAGCGAAACCCTGGGGATAAAGGCTGAAGGATGAATAAGCCCGCGAAGCGGTCGACGGAATATCGGAGCGTTTTCCGTCACCCGCTACGCGGGTTTGGGAGGTGCAGGGTACAGATACCTGGGGTTACGCTCGTACCTCGCTTCACCCCAGGCTAAGTTCCGGCGTCCACTTCGTGGACTATCAAGAGAACGTGGCATTTTTGGGTTGTTTGGTGACATCGGCCCCTTTCAGGGATTTCCCTCATAGCTCTGGCTCTGCCGGTAGTTACTGGAAACCTGGATGTCTTACTGACCGCGCAGGTGTTGCCGTTGCAAAAGCAGGAGTAGTATCGAATGTTTAGAAACTGCAAGGCGACCATGGCGCTCACCATGAACACACTGGCTTTCACCGTGTGTTTTGCTTGCTGGATGCTTAACGGCGTGCTGGTTACTTTTCTGGTGGAGAACCAGATTTTCGCGTGGTCGGACGCTCAGATCGGCTGGGTGATCGGTGCGCCCGTTTTGAGCGGTGCGCTGTTTCGTCTGCCTGCGGGAATCCTTACGGATAAGTACGGCGGAAAGTATGTATTCAGTGTCGTCATGCTCCTTGCCGCCATCCCCATGTATCTGTTGAGTTTCGCAGACAGCTACTGGAGCTTCTTTTTTTGCAGTCTGGCCTTCGGTGTTGTCGGGGCCTCTTTCGCGGTGGGCATCGCGTATACCGCAGTCTGGTTCAAACCAGAGAATCAGGGAACGGCCCTCGGCGTGTTTGGCGCGGGTAATGCCGGGGCGGACTTGACCAGCATGGGCGCTCCTTTTCTGTGGACGTCTCTTACAAATGGCGGGGAGAACGTAGAAGCCTGGCGTACCATGCCACGACTCTATGCGGGGATTTTACTGGTCATGACCGTTGTGTTCTGGCTGGG
>JAJRPE010000107.1 GCA_024280935.1 Candidatus Hydrogenedentota bacterium | reverse complement strand
TAGTCCGTGCGGGTGAGGGAAACTATCCAGATTCCGAGACAGTGCTTCTGCACGGGTAAACCCTGGCGGGCCTACCCGTGGCACCCGTAGCAGTGTTTTATGGCGGAGAGAAGCCTGCTTTGATTGAGGTTACTGGTTCGTTTTTTCGTTTTGCAGGGGCGTTTCGCCTGTGATGGACAGAGGCACAGGAAAATCTTCCAAGTCAAAAAAAGTGCCAAACCCTATTCCACCGGGATGAGGAAGTCTAAACTCGAGAGCGAGCACTGCAGCGGGCGAGGCTGTACCCAAATCATATCAGCACACACGCGTTGGTATTGTGGTTATTGGGGACAGCCTCCGCCAATGGGGGTTACTGCGTCGCCACCCCGGCCAAGTTGTCCGACGGCCGCTCCATCCCCCAAAACGACGGTAGCCGGGCGGATGCAGTCTCCATCGTGAATCTCCTACCGCCGCACAACTACCGCCGACCAGTCTTCCGCGAGGCGCAGCTCTGTCCACGTTGCGCCATCTTTCTCCGTGAAGGGCGCATCGAAGTTGTCCACTTCCTCGCCCTTGTCGTTGTAGACATGGACCTCGTGGCGCGAATCATCACCCCAACCATAGACCCCGCTGACCTTGGTCACGATACGTTCTTCACCAATAATATAGCCCGGGTGGAGTTCCATGGGGGTGATGGGAAACATGTGCGACGTCAGGGTTTTGTGGGTGGGCGTCACGGTCATGTCGTTGTACCAGTGGTACACGGAGCCGTAGTCCAGCGCGGCGAGCATCGTATCGTAGGCGTCTTGCTCACTGCGTTCGGTGAGGTGGTCGCCCAGGGCTATCGGGGAGTAGAGGTGGCCCCGGGTGCAGTTGGTGATGCTGCCCGTTTCGATGAAGCAAGGGAACTTCAACTCGGCCATGGCCCGGGTGTAGGGCGCGCCGTTGGCAATGAGCGGTCCACGGGACTTAATGTATTTTGCCAGGTCCACGCGCCAGTCTTCAGTCAACAGGGTGACAGAGGATTTCAGGCCGCGAATCTTCATGGTCTTTGGGTCAATATCGCCGGTGAAATTGTCCCACGGCTCGCCATAGTGATACCGGGCGCTGCTGTATTCGTGCTCGTCCCAGTAGACGCCGTCCGCGCCGATTTCGTCCAGGATGATATCCACATTCTTGCGCACCGCCGCGCCGTAGGTGTTGCCGGTCATGGGGAGGTAGAGGCGCTGGTGTTCCTTGCCGTAGTCCGCCTGCGTACCATCGGAGCGTAGCGTGCGCGCGTCGGCGTATAGCTCGGGACCTTCATCGGTCACATCAAGAAAACAGTGGAAATAGACGAGGTAGTTGCCTTTGGGATACAGCCCGCGAAAGCGCTCAAAGGACGTGATAAAACGCTGGTGGTCCACCTGCTGGAACGCCGTGCCGTGGCTGTAGCGTCCCTTATAGTCACTGCGAATAGAGGAACAGATGTATTTCGGATCCTTGAACGCCAGGAAGCGCTGGACCTGATCGTCGCTCCAGTCATCCGTAAGTTTGCTTGCGCGAAGAAAGGCGAAACCACCGTCGATGAGGAAGTTCGCCTCCATGAAGCGACGGGCCGTGTTAATAAAGCGGTAGTAGTCCGGCCTTTCCACCGGCACGAGGATCCACTCGGCGGTGTAGGTGGCCCCTGGCGGCAGCACGAGGTTGTTGTCGGCAACCCCGATGGACCCATCGACACCGTAGTTGTTGCTGTGTACCCGGAACACATCATCCGAAGCGATGAAGCCCAGACCCCACGTATCCGCCGCGCCAAAAGTCGTGCAGTTGGTCGGCATGCTCGTTTTGCCCGAGCCGCCGGGTTGTTCCAGTCCCGCAACCCAAAGCTTCTTCACCGTGTCGCCCAAATTAGCCTGGTGGCGGTGCATGATGCCCAGATTGGCGTCCGTCAGATTGGTGAAGGTGTCATAGACCACGATGCCTTCATCGCGCTTTTCGATGCGGCGGCTGTGTTTGAAATAGTCGTTGCTCCCATGGACCCAAGCGGGCGCGGGCGTGGAAAACCGGCTCTCCACCACCACCTCGGTCGCCCCAAAGCGAAGGGCGATCTTTGCGTCCGGCAGCATCTCGGCAGTGTAGTCGGTGCGAAGCTCCTGGCGCGGGGCAATCGTGGGGATGGTGCCCGTCGGCGCACCGGCCTTGGCCAACTCTGGCGGCGGTGGCACCTGAAAGACCAAGGCCCCCTGATCGACATGAAGCGCATTCTTGATGCGGCTGTCGGCGGCGTGCTGCACGATGAGTTCGTTTGCGCCCGTCTTCACCAAATCGGTTACGTCCAGTTCAAAAAGACAGGGGATTACGCCATCCAACAGGCCGTAATAATTGTTGCTGTTCGGCGCATCGAAATCCGGGCTGTAATAGGTGGCCATGCGGTCCCCGGCGTACATGGAATAGACCCGCCCACCCCGGGATTTCTCCCGGAGTTTCTTGTTCAGCAACCGGTTGCCCGACAAGCGCTGGCCATTAAGCTCGAAGCGCAGGGCCTGGGTGTGGCCCCCCACTTTCTTCGAATGGAGCCGCGCCATGAGCCGCAGCACGGCCTGACGGCCTTCGGGCACGGGCGGTGCATCAAAGCTCAACATCTGTTCCTTTCCCTGGGCGATTTCCAACGCGCCAAACACAGGGACGGAGGTCGCCCGTGCCTTGGCCACACCGTCGCTGCCAGCCAGCGCCATGGGATAGAGACGGGCACGGGTGTGCTCCCACTTCGCCGTGCCCGAGGTCAGCAGGGTCTCCTGCTTTGCTTCGGAGACATCCGTGTCGCTCAGGCCCACCTCAATACGCAGGGGCAAATCCTGTTCCGGCGTTACGCCCAAGGCGCTCCAGGGAATGGCTGCTTCCAGGACCCAGCCCGAGGCGGTCTGGGTCGAGGCCACCAGCACACCGCTCATGTCGTGGGCACGCGGCCTGAAACAAAAGACCTCCGGGCGTGTATCGACAAGGGCATCGCCCGTATCCTGGAAATTGCCTGGACTCAGCGCAATCTGAAACTGGCCCGCGCCAAAGATCGTGCGCTCAGGTTCCCTGTCTGGTTCCACATCGATGTAAAGCTCCACGTGGTCGCCCTGCCAGATGCCCGAGGCCCGTTGGCCCTGCGCGATGACATCGTCCGTCACGGTCACCCCCAGAAAGAGGTATTCCCGCCGCCACGCGAGGCGCACGGTACCGCTCATGTCCGAGGCATCCGTCCACGCCCCCGCGCCAAAAACCGCCTGATCGGGCTGGTCGATAGTAATAACGTTGGGCACACCAGACCAATCGCCCAGATCGCCATCCACCGCGATGGGGGGATCGGGCTTCAGCGGAATGCCATGGAGGTCCTGGGCAAGGCCGCTCTCCGTAATAAAAAAGAATGTTGCCGCGACAAGCAGTACACCAAAAAATCGTTTCATCACAAACCTCGAATCACTGGTAAACGCCGCAGGAAGATATCCCCGTGGCGAGAGGACCTTATGGAAGGCAACCATGGTGGCATATACCACGCGCAGGTTCAATCACGGGGACTGCCTCGGCCAAGCCCACCCGAATCAACGCAACTGGCACCGGGTCCAAATCGCACGACTGCGCCAAGGGCGGGCACTTCGACAGCCAAGGCTGTCCTCCTTTTTACACCTCCCGCGACAACCCCTTCGCCCCAAATAACGCAGCGGCGACAGACCGCCTGCGATGTTGCCTGGCTTTCATTTATGTGGGAAGTCCCCTACTTCTCCATCTTTGCAAGCACCTTGCTGATATTGGTCTCGTAGATCTTCTTCAAAATACTGTCGGGCAAATCCAAACCCCGCAAGACACCGTAGGTATTGTTGGCGCGGGGATAGGCGTATTTTGAGCCTTGGGCCGCCATCCAGAAGGTGTAGGTGTCTTTCTCATGGAGATCACGGCAGGCACGAATCACCGATTCCACCCAGGCCTCGGTCTTTTCTTTGTTCCCCGTGACCACCATGTCGGTGCCCCACACAATTTTGTCCTGATACCGTGCATAGAAATCCTTGAAGAAATCGAGGTTTGCATTCACCTTTTCCAATCCGCCAACCAGAATTTCTCGCGTACCAAAACTACTGTCCACGTAGACATTGGGATACGTGTCCAGCATTTTGGCCACACCATCCATGACCTTGCCCTGGGGCCGCCAGAATCCGACACCCAAGTGGGGCACGATGACCGTCAGGTTGGGGTACTTTTCCAATACGGCGAAGAGTTCCTTCGTGTATTTCGCCATGTTCACGTGCCACAACAAGGGCAGGTTGATGGACTCGCAATAGGCGTAGACGGGAGCCATCTCGGGCACGTCCAGGGAGCGGTCATGAAAATTGCTATGGCCTGTGTACAATTTGAGGCCCATGACACCATCGGCCACATAGCCTTTCAGCATTTCTACTTTATTGGGGTCATTGGGGTGAAGGGTTGCGAAGGGTATGATCTTACCCGGATGCAACTTGGCCGCCTTCAATATTTCCTGGGTGCTCCAGTCATTGAGCTTTTCCGGGCTTCCCTTGGTTCCCATGAAGGTAAGTTCCGAACTCGCGACAAAAAGCGTCCGCTCAATACCCAGCTTTTTCGCTGCTTTGAGGTATTTGTCCAAGTGCTTCAACATGTACAGGTGATCGTGGGCGTTGGTAATGGCGTATTTCTTCTGCGGTGGCACCGTGTTGACCCCGATCACCGCCTCGGGCTGGACCGCGACGACCGAAGGAGCTACGTCACGCACCGCCTGGAACCCCGCCTCTCGGCGTTGAACGGAAAAATAATGCCAAGTGACCACGTTCGTGCCGATCAGCACGACGACCAGAAGACTGATGAATAGTTGTACGTAGTTTACCGGCTGCGGTGGGCTACACTTCGGCAGTGTTGCCTCGGAAGTATCGTGCGTGTTCATAGCATCCTCTATCCATAACGGGTCGAAACCATCGTCAATACGTGATAATACAAGGAATCAGGCAAAGAGACCAAGCCCCTAATCAATAAAAGTTCTTGCAAATTACTCGGAAATGGTCAATGATATTGGACACTGCCTTATAGGTGCAAAACGCAAATATAGCACTTTGCGATCCATTCACTGTGCTCCTATAATGACGGCTCTTATCACATTATGATCACTGGATGATCACTGGGAGGATTCTTTTATATGGGTGCGCGAAAGAGAAACGTCAACACAGGTGAGAACCTGGTAAAGCAGGATCTCATCACCCGAGACGAATTACAACAAGCCAAGGATGCCGAAGCCGACACCGGCACGCCGTGGTATAAACAACTGATAAAACAGCAAAAAGTCTCTTTCAGCGCGATTGAGGATATGCTCAAGTATGAGTTTCACAGCAAAGCAACGCGCGCAGTGGATACCAGTCTGGGAGAGACCCTGGTTCAAATGGGGGTTCTTTCTCCAGAAACCTTAGACGAAGTACTGGCAATCCAGAAGAAGAAGGGGCGCCTTCTGGGCAGTCTCTTGCTTGATTCAGGCTATGCAACGGGCGTTGATATTGCAAAAGCATTCAGCGCCCAGCACGACTTGCCCTACGTGCCAATGAAGAAAACGCGAAGTAGCGCGGAGGCCCTGGAAGCCATTCCACAGAGCGTTGCTGTCAAGAACGAGTTTATTCCAATCAGTCTCACCGGCGACAGGCTGGATGTGCTGATTACCAGTCCCCAGGCCCTGGGGCGACTGGAGGGGGCCGGGGTCATGCTGGGCAAGCGGATACATGCGAGCATAACCGACTGCGCCGATATCAAGAAAGAACTCATTAAACGATATGGGAAACTAAGCGGTGACAAAACACCAACAGTGGACAATTCCCGGCCAGTACGTAAAATCGTAGATATAACTGAAACTATTGAAGTTTCTGAACTCATTGATAATTCAAAAGTTATGGAGAACGAGGACGTGAGCAACGTGGACGAATTGGAAATTGAAGATGAGCAGGAATCGGCGCGTTTTGAAGATATTGCGCAGGCCGCTTCGGGAAGTTCCGTTATCCAGATGGTGTCAACGATTATTGAAGGCGCGGTAAATTCCGGGGCCACCGACATTCACCTCGACCCCCAGGAACCTGAAATGCGGGTGCGATACCGAATTGATGGTGTTTTGCACGATATTATGAGCATCCCGGAAGATTTGGAAGCTGCGGTAATATCTCGCATTAAAATCATTGCTGAATTGGATATTACGGATACCCGACACCCACAAGACGGCCATATAGGGATGGAGGTGGGTGAGCACGAGTTTGATGTTCGCGTGGCGTCCCTGCCTACCTATCTCGGTGAGCGCATTGTCCTCCGCCTGCTGGATCAGACCTCTGTTCTCTCCGGTATTCGGGATTTGGGCCTGGAAAAAGAGGACGAAAAACAGTTTGCCAATATCATTGAGCAGCCCTATGGCATGATTCTCGTCACCGGACCCACGGGCAGTGGAAAGACGACCAGCCTCTATGCCGCTCTCAATCAGAAGAACGTAATGACCGATAGTATTGTCACCTTGGAAGATCCCGTCGAATACCAGCTTTCCGGTATCAACCAGGTTCAGATTGACAATGACATCGACTTGACCTTTGCCAACACCCTGCGGGCAGCGCTCCGGCAAGATATCGACGTGCTGCTTGTGGGTGAAATCAGGGATTCCGAGACCGCACGCATTGCTATTCGGGCGGCCATGACGGGGCACCTCGTATTCAGCACCCTCCATACTAACGATGCCCCCGAAGCTATCAGCACCCTGCGTAATATGGACGTGCCGGCTTATCTCATTTCGAGCGCTTTGACGGCCGTCATCGGACAACGCCTCATACGAACCATTTGTGAAAACTGTCGGGCCGGATTTAAGCCATCTGCGTCCCTGCTTAAATCCTTGTCACTTCCGGCAAGCACAAAGAAGCTCTTCCGGGGCAATGGCTGTGACGAGTGTTATCACACGGGCAACCGCGGACGCACCGGGATTTTTGAGATTCTGGAAATAACCGAACCAATAAGAAAACTCATCAACGAAGAAGCCGGACCTGACAAAATTATGAAAGCGGCTAAGTTGAAAACTATGGCGATGCGTTGCCGCCAAAAAGTAAAAAGTGGCTCAATAAATCCCGAGGAATTTCTCCGGGTCATTCGTACCTGATATCGCTGTTTTTGACCGTGTTGTGGATAACTTGTTAATAACCCAGGATGGAGGAGTCCCACCGGACTCCTCCATTTACTGTCTAACCCTTTACAAGGTATTACGCTTCATAGGGTTAGGTGATTATAAACCCATTTTTCGTCCGCAGTGGCAGTTACTTTAAGTCATTGATAATAAACAAGTTACACTATTCAATGATAGAATGAGTCTTGTCGGGATCTCCCTTGAATACATCGTTCCACGGCCTGTAAGAAACGGAAAAAAATGGACCTATGACCCCATATTTATTTGAAATCAGGGCTGTGGATAACACGATGTTGCCGTGGAACAATAAAACTGGAATAAATTGTGGATAATATCTGGACTAACATGGGATAATTCCAACTCTTTTCCACAAATAGATCTTCAAACGCAGAAACAGGCACCTGTCTATTTCTAAAAATGGGGATACGTGGGGATAATTTATCTAGTTTTTCACTTTTTTTTGTACAGGTTAAATTATTGGTATATATATAGTTAGATCGGTTTTACACCCTATCCCGTGCTCTATTAGTACTAAGACTTGTTTGATCTATATATTCAATAATATATACTAAGCATCAATTATCCACATAAAAGGACATGGAGATTAATATGAAGATTACCATCCCAAGATCGGACCTCTTAGATGCCGTAAACAAGGTGAAGAGTATTGTCTCCTCAAAGTCCGCTTTGCCTATTCTCTCGCACATCCTCTTGGAAACAGGTGAAGCGTGTCTAAAACTGGCGGCGACTGATCTCAAGGTAAGCATTGAGTGTACGGTAGATTGTACCGTGGATAGTCCTGGGGCAATGACCATTTCCTCTCAACGCTTGTCTTCCATGCTCGCAGAAATGCCTAATGAAGACATCACGCTTAATCTCACGGATAAGAACATCATTGAGATTACCTGTGGGCGCATTGACACCAAGCTATTCAGCATGTCCCCCGACGAGTTTCCGCCCATTCGGAACTTTGATGGAATCGAACCACTCACTTTTTCTCAGGCGACCCTGAAGAACCTGTTTTTACGCTCTTCCTTCGCTATCTGTAATGACCAGGCGCGCTACAACCTGACCGGGCTTCTCTTCGAGATTGCCGATGGTCACTTGACGGTCGTGGCCACCGATGGGCGTCGGATGTCCCTGAATCGTCAGACAGAGGGCATACCGGCGGACAAAGAAACCAAGATAATCATTCCGTCCAAGATGATCCATGAACTTGAGCGGCTCCTCGATGATGAAGATCCGGTGAAGGTCTACTTGGATGAAAGCCAGATTGCTTTTGTCTTTAATAACCTCAGGATGGTCTCTGCGCTCATTGAAGGCACCTTCCCGAACTACAACATGGTTATACCCGCCAAGCACGACAAGGAAGCGTTGGTGAATACAGAGCGCTTTACGGAGGCGGTGCGCCGTACCCGGACCATGACCAACGACAAATTTAACTCGGTACGCTTCGGATTTGGCGGAGGACTCTTGACGCTGAAGGTGGTTACACCCGAAGTCGGTGAATACGAAGAAGAGCTTTCCATTGATTATGACGGTGAAGTTGTGGAGATTGCCTTTAATCCTGATTTTATTCTGGACGTGCTGCGCCGGATCAAGACTGATCAAGTTGCCGTTGTTGTGAAGGATGCCATGAGTCCAGGGATTTTGAAGCCGTGTAACGATTCACCGGCTGATCTCTATGTGAATGTGGTTATGCCGATCAGGCTTTAGAAAAAGATAACTGAGATTGATTTATGGGAGCTTCTTACAAAGAAGCTCCCAATTTTTATAGGACCCAACATATGGTAGTAAGTAGTTGATTTCTGGGTAATATAAGCATGTGTATAACCTGTTAAAAACTAGGTATAACAATCAGTACGTGTTGTGCGGATAGGATGAGTATATGCTTAAATTTCCATCATAATATATATTTAACTTGTTTATTTACAAGTAGTTATCAATATATGGCTGAAAATATTTTCAACTTTTATTATAAAGTGATGTCTAAAAAACGTACTGTGGATAAACTCATGATTTGTCAAAATATACAGGGTACGATGCTATTTTGGTTAAGACACTATATATTGAGTGTGATTGCCTATTCCTCGTCGCTTCAGACGAATGGCAGGTGTACCGTTCAGACCATCGACAGGTATAGTTAATCGTCGGTCAATATTTATATTTGATATGCACTTTAAGCTTGTATTGGAGCGTAGGAACAATGGGTTCTCCCCTGAAGATAGAATTAATATCCCCTTTTATTGAGGCAACAAAAGAGACATTTTCAACAATGGTTTCCATGGATTTACGCCGCAAAGAAGTATTTATTAAGCAAGGCTTCGATATGTATGGGGATACCAGTGGAATTATTGGTCTATCGGGTACTACCACGGGAACCTGTGCGTTGAGTTTGCCTGCGGATCTTGCCCAGGATTCGGTGCGGGCCATGCTCATGACACCCGACGACGAAATATTGTCTGAATCAGAGACGCGAGATGGGGTGGGGGAATTGATTAATATGATCGCAGGGGGCGCCAAGACTAAGCTATCTTCGACCCAGTATAAGTTCAATATTACGTTGCCCACTATTATATCTGGTGGTAAGCACGAAGTATTTCACCGGAGCAGTGCCCATTGTGTCGTTGTCGTTTTCGAGAATATAAATAATAAAACGTTCGCCTTGGATATTTGTGTGTCGGTGAAGTAAGGGTACAACGGATGGCAGGTGTGAAACCTGTTTCAAATGGAGCGGATGTAATGATGAGCAGCGAAATTACCCGTCGGGCCTTTCTGGCATCCACCACGACCGTGGCCCTGTCGGCCTGTACCACAACCTCGATGAACACAGCGCGGGTCGTGCCGGGAAAAATTTCCCCCAATGAAAAGCTGAATATTGCTGCGGTGGGTTTTGGCAGTATGGGCGGGTCGAACATAGCGGGGTGCAGCACGGAGAACATCGTTGCCCTCTGTGATGTGGATTCTGTTTATGCCGCGAAGGTGTTCAACAAATACCCGAATGCCAAACGCTTCGTTGATTTCAGGAACATGTTTGATACGGCGGCCAGGGACTTTGATGCCGTCATTTGCGCCACCCCCGATCACACCCACGCGGTGGTTTCCATGGCCGCGATTCAAAACGGGAAGCATCTCTATTGCCAGAAACCCCTGGCCCACAGTCTCCATGAGGTCAGGACCGTTACCGAGGCGGCGCGGGCGGCGGGAGTGCAGACCCAGATGGGCAACCAGGGTCATTCCTCCAATTCCATCCGAAAAGTGAAGGAATGGATTGCGGACGGTGCGATTGGTCCAGTCCATGAAGTTCATGCTTGGAGCAATCGTCCGGTGGGAGGCCATCCATGGTCCGACTTTCCCATGATGGTCCGACCGAAAGATACACCGCCGGTGCCGGAATCGCTCAACTGGGATCTCTGGATCGGCCCGGCAGCCATGCGCCCTTATCACCCGGTTTATCATCCCATGACCTGGCGAGGCTTTTATGAATTTGGCACGGGTCCCCTGGGCGACATGGGGTGCCATATTCTTGATCCGGCCTTCTATGCGCTGGACCTGGGCCACCCGGATTATGTGCAGGCGGCAAGCACCCACTATCAAGAAGGCGTTCAGGACGAGACCTATCCCCGAGCCTGCATGGTGAAATACCACTTTCCGGCGCGGGGCGACATGCCGCCCGTAGACCTGACCTGGTACGACGGACGGCTCAAGCCCTTCATCCCGACGATGCTTCCCGGTGATTTGGAGTTACCGAGCAATGGGGCGCTCATCGTAGGCGAAAAAGGAGTAATATTGCACAAATCCCATGGTGCCGGGGATGCACAGATTTTGCCGGAGTCGCTCCGAAAGGGCTACACCGATCCCGCCGAGACGATTTTCCGGGTGGAGCAGAAATCTGCGGCCCACGAGCAGGATTGGATACGTGCCTGTAAAGACGGTCGGCCAGCCAGTTCCAGTTTTGAATATGGCGGTCCCTTGACGGAAATGGTCTTGATCGGCGTGCTCGCGATCCAGATGAAAGACCAGCGCCTGGAATGGGACGGGGCGACCCAAACCATAACCAACAACGTCGAGGCCAACGCCTTAGTAAATCCGCCCTATCGGGAGGGCTGGTCGCTGTAGCATGCCGTCCCGGCTGTGATTATATTTGGATAAGGGTGATAATAGGGTGGCACAGGCATCTCGCCTGTGATTTTACAAACGCGAATAAATGGTATGCATGCACTATGGTGAACTTCGGCCACAACCCTAGACTGTCATTCCTGCAAACGGGTCTGTCGATTTACCCATTAACCCCGACCGTTTGGAAGGACTACCCGTATTCGTCATCCTCGCGAACGCGGGGATCCCGTAGTGACTTGCTGCTAACCTTTGTGCCAGGAGAACGATCATGAAATTCAACGATGTAGAAATGGCCTACAATACAACCTCTTCATCGGAGGATATTCCCTATGTGATCATTAATAAACAGACGGGCCAAGTCCTTTGTGATCATGATCTGGTGGGTGAATACGAGGTAGAAGAGGCCCGTGACAAGGGCATCGATGTAGACGGCCCGGATTGGATAAACATACCCGACAAGAACGACCTCGACTTGGGTAAGAGGCTGGTCTTTAGTTTCGCGGCAGAACACCTTTCCGACGAGGATTTTGACCGGGT
>JAJRPE010000106.1 GCA_024280935.1 Candidatus Hydrogenedentota bacterium | reverse complement strand
GCCGCCATTACTTATTTCCTCGCCACGCATGGTGATCCCGGAGAACTCAATGGAATACTCCGGGGTATTATGAAGCACAAACATCACTTGGAAGATGGGTGAGCGGCTGGGATCACGCCCCGCCTGACAATCCGCAACCACCCGCTCAAAGGGAACGTCCTGATTCTCCTGCGCTTCCCTGATGGAGCGGTCAATTCGCTCGACCAGTTTTTCAAAGGGCAAATCGCGTGCCACCTGCGTGCGCACCGCCACCGTGTTGACAAAAAAACCGATCAGAGATTCCAGTTCCATACGACTGCGACCCGCCAACGCCGTACCAACAATGCAATCCTCCTGCCCTGTGTACCGGTACAGCAGCGCCTTCCACCCAGCCAGTAAGAGAACAAATGGCGTTACACGGTGCCTGCGGGCGGATGCCTCCAGTGCCGCGCGGAAGGCCGGAGACAAACTATGTTGCAAAACCTCCCCGTCGAAGCATTGCCGGGGCGGGCGCGGATGGTCCAGGGGCACCTCCAACGTGGGCAGCGGACCAGCAAGTTTTAGCTGCCCATAGGCACGTTGTCGTTTTACCTCCGCCGATTCGAGCATTTGGCGCTGCCAGAGTGCATAGTCCGCAAACTGGTGGGAAAGCGGTTCACGGGATAACGAAGTGCCCGCCACGGTGTGTTGATAGGCATCGGCCAGCTCATCCAGCAGCACACTGATGGACCAGCCGTCGAAAACAATGTGATGGATGACCAGGACAAGTCGAAAGTTATTGGCATCCAATTGAAACAACTGTGCTTCAATCAGGGGGCCCTTGCCGAGATCCATAGGCTTTCCGGCAAGCGTCCGCACCGAAGACCAAAGGCTTTCCTGCTGCCGTTCTACGGATCTGTCCAACAGCGATATCGTCGTCAGGGGCACATCAAGGTCGACGAGTACCCGTTGCGCAGGCACCCCGTTTTCTTCAACGAAGACCGTACGCAACACTTCGTGGCGGGCAACAACATGATTTAAGGCGGTCTGTAAGGCCATCGAGTCCACGGAGCCAGTCATGGAAAAAAGCAAGGGGATGTTGTAGGTCGTAAAATTCTCTTCGAGCTTCGAAAGCACCCACAATTGTTCCTGGGAAAAAGACAGCGGTATGGGGCGGCTTCGATCCGCTTTCGGCAGCGGTGCCTGCGCCTCGATTGGCACGCCTTCCAATTCGGCATCGGCAATGACCTGGACATGGGCGGCAATAGTCGGGGTTTCCAGAAAGGCTCCCAGAGACAATCGAATGGAAAACTGCTTTTCCACCCGAACGATCAGTCGGGTGGCAAGCAGCGAATGCCCACCCAAATCAAAAAAACTATCCTCCACCCCGACGCGAGACACGTGCAACGTCTCTTCCCAGAGGGCTACCAGGATCTTCTCGCGATCCGTACGGGGTGCGACGTAATCTGCGGAGCACCGCTCGAATTCCGGCGCGGGCAGCGCGGCCATGTCGATCTTGCCGTTGTTGTTCAGGGGCATGGCATCCATATGGACGAACCAGGAGGGCACCATGTAGGGTGGCAGGGTCTTGAGGAGATGGGTTCGAAGCTCCGTCGCTTCCACGGGACTCTGGGCGAGATAGTATCCCACCAAACTCGGCTCGCCAGGGGCATCTTCCCGCAGACACACCACGGCCCCGCGCACCGCCTCATGTGCGTTGAGTTCCGACGCCACTTCCCCGAGTTCAACGCGAAACCCACGTAGTTGCACTTGCAGATCGTTGCGGCCAATGAACTCCAAATCACCATCGAGCAGCCGCACAAGATCGCCCGTCTTATACAGCACGGGGGCGACATCCGCCTCTGGAAAGGGGTTGGCCAAGAAGCGTTCAGCAGTGAGTTCAGGCCGATTTAGATAGCCCAGGCATATTCCGGGACCGCCCACGAACAACTCCCCTATCTCCCCGATTGCAACCGGAGACTTGGATTCCTCCAAGACGTATATCGTCAGATCCGCAATCGCCTTACCAATGAGGCTGGGTGTTTCCGGCGCGGTATCTGCCCGCGAGAGGAAGCGGTAGGTTACGAAGACGGTCGTTTCGGTTATTCCATAAACATGGACAAGACGTGGCGCGTCGTCGCCATGGCGCTCGTACCAGGATGCCAGTCCCGGCAGGGCCATGAACTCCCCCCCAATCAAGACATAACGCAGGGCGAGGCGAGACGACACCTCCACAGGAAGGGTCTCGTCAAAGAGCTGCAACTGCTTAAAAGCGGAGGGAGTCTGACTGAGAACCGTGACCCTTTCATCGATCAAGAGCTGATGGAAGGTTTCCGGTGTACGACTCAGCAGTTGAGGCACCACAACCAGGCGCCCCCCAAAAAAGAAGGCCCCCCACATCTCCCAAACGGAAAAGTCGAAGGCGTAGGAATGAAACATGGTCCAAACATCGTCGTGGTCAAACGCGAAATCGGGTTGCATCTCCTCGAAAAGACGATAGACATTGCGGTGAACAATCAGCGCGCCCTTGGGTTTGCCTGTGGAACCGGAGGTGTAGATGACATACGCCAAGCTTTCCGTGGTCGCCGAATTCTCGGGATTTTCGAGGGAACAAGACTCCCAAGACCGGTCATCGCCATCCATCACGACGAGAGTCGCATCCCCATCATCGACGAAGCGCTGTCGCTGCGCCTGATGCACGAGAACCACCGGGCATTGGGCATCATCTACAATCATACGGACGCGCTCTGCGGGATACAGTGGGTCCATGGGGACATAGGCACCGCCGGCCTTGAGCACCGCAAGAATGGCCACTACGGTATCGATGCTGCGGTCAAGACAAAGGCCAACGAGGGTTTCATGCCCTACGCCCAGCGATTGCAAGTGGTGGGCCAGGCGATTGGCACGCTGATTCAGCGCACCATAGCTGAGGGTCGCCCCCGAAAAAGTCACTGCCGGGGCATCGGGTGCTGCCGCAGCTTGCTGCTCAAAACGGCTGTGCAGGCATTCACCGTCACTACTGCTCAATTTTTATCTCCACAGGGTTCAGCCCTCCAGCCCCTACTCCCACGCCAATTATGCGAAAAACGCACCAAATAAGTCCAGCGGTTTTGATTTCAACGGCCCGTCCTTTACAATAGCGGAAGCTGTCAGGAGAATTGCCCGTGAATACCACCACCCCAATAGCCCCGGTACGTGTACTACCGGAGGATGTGGCGAACAAAATCGCCGCTGGTGAAGTCGTGGAGCGCCCTGCCTCGGTGGTGAAAGAACTGGTGGAAAATGCCCTCGACGCGGGGGCAACCCGTGTCACGGTCCGGGTCGTAGCGGCCGGACGACGCCTCATTGAGGTCGTGGACGATGGGCATGGCATGTCGGAGCAGAATGCCCTTCTGTCCATCGAACGCCACGCCACAAGCAAAATTCGCTCGGCGGAAGACTTGGAGGATGTCACCACCATGGGCTTCCGTGGCGAGGCCTTGGCCAGTATCGCGTCCGTCTCCCGCTTTGAACTGATCACCCGGCGGGCGAAGGACGAGAGCGGTACCCGCATCCGCATTGATGGGGGCATCCTCCGCGATGTGGAGCAAATCGGTGCCCGTCCCGGCACCCGCATCACGGTTAATCGCCTCTATTTTAATACGCCCGTCCGCGCCAAGTTCCTCAAGGGACTCACCACGGAACTGGGCCATTGCATCGATGCCGTCCAGCGACATGCCTTGGCCCGCGTTGGCGTGGGTTTCCAATTTCTCCACAATGAAAAGATGCTCCTCGACATCCCCGGCCATGCCAGCCTCAAGGAACGAGTCGCCCTCATCTGGGGGCTAAACTTTGCCCGCGACATGATCGAGATCTCAGGCGAGCAGGCGGGCTTTCGACTCCATGGCGTCGTAGGCCGTCCTGGGCTGACGCGGTCGGTACGTTCCCACCAGTTTTTCTTCATGAACCATCGCCCGGTCATTAATCGCTCGCTGCAATATGGTTTTCAGGATGCCTACCGGGGTTTGGTCACCATTGGCCGCCATCCTATCGGCGTACTCATGTTGGAAACCCATCCGCGCTATGTCGATGTGAATATTCACCCGGCCAAGCGCGAAATTCGTTTCCGCGACGAGCGGACTGCCCGGGATGCCGTGCGCGACTTGGTCCGCCAGGCCCTGTCAGAGGATCAGGCCTCCATCGTCAGCGATGTCGCCCCGCCGGTCCAGGCTGATTGGATGCCTCTCGCCGAAGCACCGAAAGCGACCGAGCCTGCCACGGCGGCATCCACAGCCACCGAAGCCGAGGATGAGCACCCTGCACCAAGTCAGGCCAAAGCCCCCACACAGGAAACACCAGCGCCGCCTCCGATTGAGTCCACCGAGTCCACACCGTCCGCCGCCGAAACGCCCCAGGAACCTGTCGAGGCCGGTCCCATTGCGCCGCCCGTACAGCCCCCCCACGATCTACCGGCTCCACCGCCGCCCGCTACGAAGCAAAGCAGCCTGCCCGGCTTCGAAGAACCCGAAATAGAGAAGATCATCCCTGAGGCGGTCTACCGCCCCGTGCCCAGTATGACCGATGCGCCCCTCCAGGTTTTCGACACCTATCTGCTGGTTCCCGGAGAAAACAGGCTGCTCATCATCGATCAACACGCCCTCCATGAGCGGCTCAACTATGATAGCCTGATCGCAGAGTTGGAAGACAACACCTACGAATCCCAGCAATTGGCCGTGCCTATCGTCATTGAGGTGGCCCCGTCGCAAGTGCGGCTGCTGGAGACCAACCTTCCGCTCTTTCGCAGCGTGGGTATTGAGCTGGAACCCTTCGGCGGCAGCACCTTTCAAGTCACCGCCATCTGCCACCTTTACGAAGACGGCAAGGTGCGCGACCTGATCTACCAGATTCTCGATGAACTGGGACAAGGCGACCTCTTCGACCGCGACCGACTTATCAGCGACACGCTGCGTTTTGCCACACGGGCGTGCAAGGCATCGGTCCGTGCAGGCGACCCCCTCACGCCCCAGGAACGGCGGGGACTCCTGGAAGGCTTCGAGCGTCTTCGCCCGCCCTACACCTGCCCCCACGGCCGCCCCATCATCGTGGAACTGACCCAAAACCAAATGGAAAAGAGCTTTCGGAGGATCCAGTGATCACGGGTCCGGGGAACAATGTGCCCTTGATCGCGGTGGTGGGTCCAACGGGTTCCGGGAAGTCCAGCCTCGCCCTCGCCCTCGCCGAGCATCTGGACACCGAAATCATCTCGGTGGATTCCATGCAATTTTATCGCGGCATGGAAATTGGCACGGCAGCGCCTACCCCGGACGACCAACGTCGCGTGCCTCACCACTTCGTCAGCTTCCTGAATCCCGACGAGGAAATCACGGCGGGAAGCTACCAGGAGATGGCCCGGGAGCGGGTGGGGCAGATCCTGAGCGGCTCCAAACAAGAAGTTCCCCCACCGTCATTCCCACGAAAGTGGGAATCCAGAACGCGGCAGGGATACCCCGAGACAACACTGGCTCCCCGCGTTCGCGAGGATGACGCGCCGCTTTCGCGCTCAGACAGTGAGGACTTGCCGCTGACCACTGAAAAATGCCGCAGTGCCATCGCTGCGGGCGGCTCGGGCATGTATGTCAGTGCGCTGATTGACGGCATCTTCGACGGACCAAGCGAAGATCCGGCTATTCGCGCACGACTCTATGAAGAAGCCGAACGACGGGGGAATGAGTACCTGCTGGAACGTGTCCGCACCGTTGACCCCGACTACGCTGCACGCATTACCGGCAGCAACGACCTGATCAGAATTGTTCGCGCGCTGGAAGTCTACGAAATCACGGGCCAGCCCCTCAGTGTGCTCCACCGGGAACACCGAGAGCGGACACCCTCCCTGCCCTGCCTCCAATTTGCCTTGGCCTACGAAGACCGGCAGGACCTCTACAACCGGATCAACCGCCGTGTCGAGCAAATGATCGCGGCGGGCTGGGTGGAAGAAGTCCAGCGACTAATCGACAAGGGTTGCGGCCCCCAACTGGAGCGGTTGAAAGCCTTGGGGTTTCGGGAAATCGCCGCCCACCTGCGCGGAGAGAAAACACTGGGCGAAGCCATCACTGCCGCCCAGATGCACCACCGCCGCTATGCCAAGCGCCAGCTCACCTGGTTTCGGGCCGACCCACGCATCCACTGGATTCCGGCTGGTCCCGGAACATCGACCGAATCCCAGCTGGAAGCGCTGCTCGGTGTTATCGAATCCGACGCTGACGCAGCATCCAGTACGGACGGTGTACTCCACCGCTTCCTAAGCGCAGGAAGCCAGTGACCATGTTGTTTCACCACGCTGGGAGAAACACTGAGGACTGCAAAAACAGGGGCCGTCATCCCCGCGAACGCGGGGATCCAGAACGCGATCAGCACACACCAAAGGCTCACTGGATCCCCGCGTTCGCGGGGATGACGGTATCACGTTTCGGATTGTGTGAAGCCTCCGCACTGAATCTCGCCCATGCGTAAACTACTCCTGAAAGGAATGCTCTTTCTCGCCCTCAACGCGGCCCTGTCGGTTGTTGTATTGCACCTTCACGCCTCCACCCTGACCACGGTGCCCTGGGAGACAGACTCGGTGCTGATGGCCATGCCCTCCTCCGCCCACACCGACCTGATTTTCCTCGGAACCTCGCGTACCTACCTCCTCTCCCGCTTCCGGGAACACCACGAGATGGTCGAAAAGACGCTCGGACGCAATGTCTTCAACATGGCCCTCCCCCAAGGCGGCGGCATCACCCCCGCGCGCTTCTATCTGGAGACTTTCTGGGAACAGGGAAACACGACAGACCGGATAGTCTACTTCCTGGATCCCTTTGTGCTCTATAGCCCCGGCGCGAACGAAAATCACAAGTTCGTCTACTTCGAGCCCTTTCGCATCGCCTTCCTCGCCAAGCTCGTCCGCAACCACTACCCCTACCGTCGAATCATTACCTACGTGCGCTCCAAGTTCAGCGCGGCCTGGCTTTTTCGGAAACCACGGCCTCTAATACACCACATCGCCGCGTTGTCCGAATCCGAATATACCGAGGAACGCATCGCCCTGCGCCTGGATTCCCTCTACCCCGACGGCCTCCCCGAGGATGTCTTCGCGACCTATACCACCGCGTTCGAACACATCATCGCCTTGTGTGAAAAACACGATACCCCCCTCACCGTCATCGTCCCCCCCACCCTGCTCGGCCCCGAACCGGGGCACGATGCCATGATAGCATGGCTGCGCAAACTGGAGGAGAAGCGGGGCATTGCCGTGCGTGATTGGGTCAACGCCATGCCAGACCGGACAAAGTTCTACAACCTGGACCACATGAACCTTGGCGGGATCGAGACATTCATGGACGGCTGGGTCCGCCCCATGCTCGACGAGGCGGATGGGGGACAAGCGAGGTCTGGGTCAGAAAGCTGACCCCAGCCCGCACCCAACACGAAAAAACCCCGCGTCGTTCCTTGCGGAACAACGCGGGGTTTTCGTCGATTAAATATGGTGCCCGGAGCGAGAATCGAACTCGCACGCCCAGTAAGGGCACAAGATCCTTAATCTTGCGTGTCTGCCAATTCCACCACCCGGGCAGGGGAGCGATATAGTACAAAAAAAACGGCCCCCGGTGCAAATTTCTTGTCGGAAAAGGGCTGGTCTTGGCCTCGCTCAGGTAAGAAGGGACACAAGAGACTTCAGGGACCGGAGAGACAGATTGTTTGCCTAGCGGGTGGGTCTGCAAACTGCGCAGTATGTCCCCAGATGTCGCTCAGGTCTCTTTCGTCCCTTAGGTCCCTTTGTTTGGCTATGAAACCACAACGGAAACTCAAGCACGGGATTCGACCCAGTCCCCCTTTAGCTGAGGCCGTTGGTGACAAAGTCGTTGAGCCGTCCCTGGATAATACTGGCGGTATCGTCAATGCCCGTGGCGATTTCCGGGTCTAGCGCGCTGAGAGCGTTCAGGATGCCTCGGGCCTCATCAATACCTTGGGTGATGGCACCGCCAATAAAATCGGCAAACTGGGCACGGCCTTCTTCGTTGTCCTCAAGACCGTTGTTTTCGGCGTATTGGGAGAAGAAGTTGAGCGCAAAGTCGGCGATTCGGTTGGCCGTTGCATCGGCAGAAGTGTCCACCACTTGGCCTTCGGGAATCTCTAGCGCAGCGCGGGCTTCATCCACGACCCCGCGAAGCTGCTCGAATGCCCGGTCAAGCACAATGCTTTGTGACTGGCTGAAGGAGATCTTGGCGCTAAAGGAGAATGAGTCTGTCCGAGTGCTCTTGGCCTGGGACTGAAGAAGGGCGGGTCGTGGCTGGGAAGGCCGCGCGTTGACCGGCAGGTTCTGCGCAGCCGTACTAACGTTTTGTACCATGGTGTTACCTCGCATCTGGTTCAAAAAGAAAACCGTGTATCCGTCGCTCCACCCTTATCGACAGCATGACGAGGGAACTTTAGTCCGAAATTGTGAGGAGGGTCTTGCTGGTCACTATGTGACCAACACAGGCGAGACGCCCGTGCCACCCTATATCGCAAGGGAGGGTCTGCAAAAAAACAAGAGGGTTCCTATGGTGCGGGCTGGTCAGGGCCATAGTTCTTGGCTGTGGCCCGGCCACTGCCCCTCAGAATCGACTTTTGGGCCGTCGGGCGGCCCTGTAGAAGCCAAGGAGAAATACAACCAGAAACACGAGTGAAATAATCCCCCCCCAACGAAGGGACGCGGACTCGTAGCGAAAGCTGACCCTATGGGTGCCTGCGCCAAGTTCGACGCCCCGCAAGGCGCCATCCACCTTCAAAATGGGAACAGGCACGTTGTCCACCCGCGCCTGCCAACCCGGATACCAGGCTTCGGCGACAATCAACACGCCAGGGTGGCCGGTCTTCACCTCCAAATCGAGGGCATCGTTTCGGGGCACATCGGTTATGCGAATGGAATCCTCGGTGCTTCCCGTCAGGGGCGGCAACACCGCGCCGGGCACCACAGGCAATGAACCCAATTGGAGACGGGAGGCTTCCTCGACCGATGTTTCTACTTCGTGGACCATCCGAAGCCTCGGAAGGGCGCCATTGTCCCGGAAGAGGACCAATCCGGAATCAAAGACGTCCACGATATTCAGGTCGGCCCGAACTGGCGCGTATTCGCCTTGGATGTCCTCTTTCTGGAGTAACAGCGTTCCGACAGCGGCGCGACGCTGCAACAATGGGTTGGCATCCACCTGGTCCAGAAAGCGACGGGTTCCGTTCAATTCGACCGTCGAAGGCGAATAGAGGGTCGGTATCTGGTTCCCAAGCAGGGGCCACGCCGCCATTCGAGCGGTTCCACCCACGCGGGCATCTGCTTCCTGGAGAACGCGGACCACATCGGTCTGCGGAAATATATCGGTTTTCGGGGAGCGAGGATACCAGCTCCCCGTACTCCAGACAATGTTCAGCACGAGCAACAGGAGCATCCCTGTGATCAGAATGCGGGGTTTCGGGTAGAGGAGGGTACCCCCAAAAAGCAACGCAAGCGCCAGGGATACCAGCGTAAACATTCCGAAGGTCGGCCAATGGATTGTGATGCTTCCCGCCTCATCACGGGAAAAATAGATAAAAACCGCCAGAAGTCCGCCCCAATAAAATGGGAGTAACATGGCCATACGCGCCAGCGCACGCTTGCACTGATCCGCGTTAAGGTGGAGCCACGTCTCGACGATACTCGCAACCAGCAAGGCGAGTGGAAAGGAAAGACCGGCCAAATAGTACACGGGATGAATTAAGCGCAGACCGTGAATTTCCGGCAACAATTCCCGAAAGATAACGGGGACCGCCGCAACGAAAACCGTGGCAAAAAAAAGACTCTCTATCCGGTGGCGAATCGGCTTATCAACAAGCCGCCGCAAAGTTATCCAAATGCCAAGGGATAACAAGGGAACAACGCCGACGAAAAACACATGTACGAGGGGATTGTCGCCACCGGTTATGGCGTGGTAATAGGATGGACCGAAGAGTCCAAGCAGCAGCGAATTGTCGAAAGCCCACGGATAGCTGTGGTCCACAGCATTGCCTTCACGCAACAATTCGGCGTAGGGCAGAAGTTGCACTGCGGCCAGCCCTAAACCCGCCACTACCCCGAGGAGATATCCGGGGAGCGCCCCTTTGAGATGGGCTCGCTTATGGTCCCGCAAACGACGGAACACCATGTAGAGAGCCATCACGGACACGGAAACAGCAACAAGGGATAAACCGCCAGAAAACACCATCAACCCAACAATAAACGCCACTCCAGGCCATGCTCTGAACTGCCCCAGGATGAGGCGGTCCGTGGCAAGAAGCAGCAAGGGAAGCCACACGAGGCTATCACTCAGCGGCTCCATACCCCAGATAAAAAGGGGGCCACTCGATTGAAAAATGAACGCGGCGATAAGGGCGTACCACGGGGTAAAACCATAGCGCCGGGCAACATAGAATGCGATCCAACCCGCGACGATGCTCTTGCTCAGTAATGACAAAAACATTGCCAAACCAAAGTCAAAAAGATAAAACCAAACAGAAAACGGCGAAAAGCATCTGTTTTGGATGTTGGCTAAGAAAGGTTGGCCCAACGCAACGGTCGGATTCCACTGCAACGCAGAAGGGGTACTTCGGTTGTTGCTGATAAACTGGTAGGCGGGCCAGGATGTGCGTAGCTGCCACGCCGACAAAGGGGACCCCGGTGTCTCGTCGGAACTTGCGTAGTTACCCCAGATTGGCATTTCCAAGAGGGGCGAAGCATCTTGGGAAACCGAGTCCGTCAACCACGGCACCAGATGAACACCGAGGGGGAGCAGCAGCAAAAGCGCGAGACACAGCCCGTTGTCTCGAAGCTTTCGACCCCATGTACCTGTCATAGTCTCACTCCTGTCCACCGTGTCTGATTCCAGACACCGGGCGCGGTGACTACCACCACGCCCGGCTACTATAACAAATTCTGTTTCGCACTGCTTATTCGTGAGGATCTGGGTTTCTGAAAAACACCCCACTTGAAGGGTTGGCCGTGTTCTTGGTAGCCTTGAGCACCCTGAACCAAGGGGTGCGCCGTGTGTATCGTAGCGCAGCCTGTGGTTTGTCCAACGTAGTGAGGTTTTCTCTCCTGTGAACGCGATTGAAGTTTCTGTCGTGATGCCCTGTCTCAACGAGGAGAAGACGGTCGCCACCTGCATTAAGAAAGCGATGAACTCCATGGCCGAAATGGGGGTGTCGGGGGAGGTGGTGATTGCGGACAATGGCAGTACGGACGGCTCCCAGGATATCGCCCGCGAAGCGGGTGCGCGTGTGGTCGATGTGGAGGCCAAGGGCTACGGTGCAGCACTTCGCGGTGGCATTGAAGCGGCCCGTGGCACCTATGTCATCATGGGGGATTCGGATGACAGCTACGATTTTACGGGGTTGCAGCCCTTCATCGAAAAGCTGCGCGAGGGCTATGACCTGGTTATGGGGAATCGCTTTCGCGGGGGCATTGCCCCGGGTGCCATGCCCCCGTTGCACCGCTATCTGGGCAATCCGGTGTTGAGCTTCATTGGTCAACTGCTGTTCAGAACCCCAATCAAGGATTTTCACTGCGGTTTGCGCGGTTTCTCTAAAGAGGCCTATGCGCGGATGGATGTGCGGACCACGGGCATGGAATTCGCCAGCGAGATTGTTGTGAAGGCATCACTTCACAACATGCGGATTGCTGAAGTGCCCACGACGCTCCAACCGGACGGGCGGGACCGGGCACCCCACCTTCGTTCGTGGCACGATGGTTGGCGTCATTTGCGTTTCTTGCTCATTTTCAGTCCCCGCTGGCTATTCCTGTATCCGGGGATGCTCATGGGGAGCACGGGGCTGGTGGCCGTGCTGTATTTTCTCGTGACAGCGTCGCAGCGCACAAATTCCTTTCTGTTTGCCATGGCCCTAATCGCGATTGGCTTCCAATCGATTTCTTTTTCCGTGATCATTCGCCAATTTGCCGAGCATGAGGAGTTGCTTCCCCGAAAGAAGAACTTCGGTCGACTGCTGACCTTTCTCACGCTTGAACGAGGCATTATTCTTGGCACCCTGATCGTTGCGCTGGGCATCGCGGGCTTCGCTTTTGCCACCATTTACTGGGGCAGGAGTGGTTTTGAGGCCTTCCCCCGTGAACTCACCCAATTTGTGGTGGTGCCCTCTGCCTTTGCGCTCGTGTTGGGCGTTCAGGTTATTTTGAATTCTTTTGTGCTCAGCATCGTATCGCTGGAGCATATTGGCTATAGAAAGGGAGCCTCGTGACTCTCGCCAAGACGTTGCTCAAGGACATCGCGTCCGACAACCCGTTTCAACCCGCCACCAGTGTGTGGCGTGCGGTGGAACTGGCCCGAATTATTAACGCGCCCTTTCCAGAAGGCAGGGGATTGGACCTGGGCTGCGGGGATGGATGCATCCTGAAGCGCATTCTGGAGCATGTGGGGCCTCGGGAGATGACGGGCATTGATCTCGACCCCCGCGAAACGGCGGCGGCCCGGGAGTCCGGGGTTTATTCAACGGTACACACCGGCCCAGCTTCGGCGATTCCCGAGTCCGACGATACCTTTGATTTTGTATTCTCCAACAGCGTCCTGGAGCACATCCCGGATCTGGCTGCCGTGTTTGCCGAGGTGGCGCGGGTGTTGAAGCCCGGCGGCACATTGTACTTCACGGTGCCGGCCACCACCTTTCCTGATGCCTTGTACGGTCCCCTCATGCCGTGGCAGGGAAGGGAGCAATACCTTGAGATGATGAACCAACGGCTCGCCATCCAGCATCTTTTTTCGCCGGAGAACACCAAAGCATGGCTCGAACCCGTCGGCTTGGAAGTCGAGACGATCAACTTCTATTTTCGCCAGGGCATCGTGCGGCGCTGGGAATTCATCGCCCGGATTACGGCGGGCGTGTTGTTTACGGTTCTCGGCAAGCGAAAGCATCCCATAGAGATACAGCATGCGCTAAGCATCCGCACGCGGCGCACGGGGCTGGTGGCTCGTGTGGCGGTGTTCGTCACCCAACTGTTGGCCATGGGTGCGCTGGATGACGACGGCCCCGAG
>JAJRPE010000105.1 GCA_024280935.1 Candidatus Hydrogenedentota bacterium | reverse complement strand
GGGGCAGCCGGAATTTCATCAGGCCGTTCGGGAGTTCGTTGAAACGGTAATGCCTTTTTCTATTCAGGATCCAAAGTATCAGAAAGCCCAGATCCTTGAGCGCATGACGGAACCGGACCGCACCATTGTTTTCCGGGTTACTTGGGAAGATGATGCCGGTAATGTGCGGGTGAACCGTGCGTGGCGGGTTCAGTTCAACAACTCCATCGGACCCTACAAAGGGGGGCTGCGCTTTCATCCCAGTGTTACGGTCAGCGTATTGAAATTTCTGGGCTTTGAGCAAACCTTTAAGAACGCGCTCACGGGCTTGCCCATGGGCGGCGCGAAAGGCGGGGCAAATTTCAATCCCAAGGGCAAGAGCGACCGGGAAGTGATGCGCTTTTGCCAATCCCTCATGATTGAGCTTCACCGTCACGTGGGCGAGAACACCGACATTCCGGCGGGCGATATTGGTGTCGGTGCGCGGGAGATAAGCTACCTCTTCGGCCAATACAAGCGTTTGGAAAATCGCTTTGTCGGCATCCTGACCGGCAAGGGCCTCGCCTTCGGCGGCAGCCTTGTGCGCACCGAAGCCACCGGCTATGGCAGCGTCTATTTCTGCGAGAATATGTTTAACCACGCGGGAGATACCCTCAAAGGAAAGGTTTGCACCGTTTCGGGTTCGGGTAATGTGGCTACGTACACAGTCGAAAAGGCGATGGAGCTCGGGGCCAAGGTCGTGACCCTTTCGGATTCGGGCGGATTTGTTCACGACCCCGATGGCTTTACCCCGGAAAAGCTGGCTTTCGTCAAGGAACTGAAAGGCGTAAGACGCGGGCGCATTTCGGAATACGCAGATGCGTTTAAGGGAGCCAGCTTCCACGCGGATCAACGGCCTTGGGGGGTGCCTTGTGATGTGGCCTTTCCCTCGGCGACACAGAACGAGATCAATGCGGAGGAAGCCGCTACCTTACTTAAAAATGGCGTGAAAGCGGTCAGTGAGGGAGCAAACATGCCCACCGAGCTGGATGGCGTTCGTCAGTTTTTGGATGCCAACATTCTATACGGCCCCTCGAAGGCAGCCAACGCAGGAGGGGTGGCCGTTTCTGGACTGGAGCAAAGTCAGAACGCACTCCGGCTTTCCTGGAGCCGCGAGGAAGTCGATGGCAAACTCCAGACCATCATGAAAGACATTCACGCGCAGTGCGTTAAGCACGGTGATCTGGGCAACGGTCACGTAAACTATGTGCAGGGAGCCAATATCGCCGGTTTTATCAAAGTCGCCGATGCTATGTTGGCCTACGGTATTGTGTAGTGCCGAGGTAGGCGTTCACGGGGCAGAAAAGGCTTCCCTCCTCGGAGGGGAGCCAAGGCCGATGGCTCCGCCAACAACAATGTGTAACGAGTATAACGAGTATTTGTTTTTCAGTCGCTTGCCGACGGATAAACCCCGTTGGACTGAACGCGATATACCAAAATATTTTTTATAACCTCAATTGTGCCACGCGATTAGGCAACGCCTATTTGTGTGCTTGGAGCACGGATTGGCTGAGGGCAGTCACCGGCCACCACTGGTGCATGGTAATGCTGTTTGTCTTAACGGCTTACCCCGCAAGAATCCGTGCGCATACGGCACGTTGAGATTATTGCGATGTCCTTGTTACACGTACACGAACCGACGTTGTCGGATCGCGTGGCACGAATGCGTTTTGTCTGCAATCCTACGGCGAAGCCGGTTAGTTCAACGGCTGCAAAACCAGAAAGAACCCAGCATGGCCGATTTTTTCGAACGTAGTCTTATAGTCCATGAGCAACTCCGCGGCAAGATCGGCACAGTGAGCAAGATGCCCATCGTCGATCACGATGACCTGGCGCTGGCCTACACGCCGGGTGTCGCGCGTCCGTGCAGCGTTATCGCCGAGGACCCGGAAAGAGCCCGCGACCTGACCATAAAGGGAAACACCGTCGCCGTGGTCAGCGACGGTTCCGCCGTGCTGGGACTGGGCAATATTGGCCCCTACGCCGCCATCCCCGTGATGGAGGGCAAGGCCCTGCTCTTCAAGGATTTCGCAGGAATCGATGCCTTTCCTATTTGCCTCGACACCCAGGACGTGGATGAAATCGTCAATACGGTGCGGCTGATTGCGCCGGTCTTTGGCGGCATCAACCTGGAGGACATCTCCGCGCCGCGCTGCTTCGAGGTGGAGCGGCGTCTGCAGGACATCGGCATTCCCGTCTTTCACGATGATCAGCACGGCACCGCCATCGTCCTGCTGGCGGCCCTCTTTAACGCGGCCCAGGTGGTGGGCAAGGAAATGGAATCTCTCCGCGTGGTCGTCAATGGCGCGGGGGCGGCAGGCACTGCAATCACACGCCTGCTGCGCTGCGTCGGGCACGACCCGAATGTCTGTACCCCCGTCGCCGATGTGGTCGTGTGCGATTCCAAGGGCTCCATCCACCGGGGACGCACCGACCTCGCGTCCTACAAGACCGAAATGCTCGGCTACACCAACCGTGACAATCGCTCGGGAAATCTTGCCGACATACTCGTGGATGCCGATGTCTTCATTGGCGTCAGCAAGGGCGACCTCCTGACGGCTGACCACATCAAGACCATGGCCAAGGATGCCATCGTCCTTGCCATGGCGAACCCCATCCCCGAGATCATGCCCGACGAAGCCC
>JAJRPE010000104.1 GCA_024280935.1 Candidatus Hydrogenedentota bacterium | reverse complement strand
TCCTGTCCGTCGCGCTCCTTTTTGAGGGGCCTGTTTTCCGATTCCTTTGTATTGCACTGTATCCTGTTGTGTCTGCTGCGGTAGGATGGGGGGCGAAGTTTGAAGTTTGAAGTTTGAAGGGTGAAGTTTGAAGTTTGAAGGGTGAAGTTTGAAGGGTGAAGTTTGAGGGGTGAAGTTTGAGGGGTGAAGTTTGAAGTTTGAAGGGTGAAGTTTGAAGTTTGAAGTTTGAAGGGTGAAGGGTTCGCCATGTTCAATCGTCGGGACTTTATCAAGACGGGCGCACTGCTTGGTGGTGCGTCGTTATTTTCACAGGAGAATGCCATGGCTGCGAAGTCGGGTGAAGGTTTTCGGGGTTATCAGGTGGCGCGGCGGAAGCAGTTGTGGGCGTTGCTGGGTGATCTGCCGAAAAGGACGCGCCCGAAGGCGACGCTGAAGAAGGTGGAGGAGCATCCGGGTTTTACGCTGGAGTATCTGGATCTGGATCTGAATGGGATACAGACGGTGCCCGCGTTGTTGCTGATTCCCGAGAAGCGGGATGAAAAGGCGCCGGGCATGGTTTACAACCACTGGCATGGCGGCGACTACAACGCGGGGAAGACGGAGTTGTTGAATGGCACGGGGGCCATGGAGGCCTATGCGCCGGTCTACGCGGAAAAGGGCATTGTTACGCTGGCGATCGATGCGTGGTGCTTCGGCGAGCGAGCACCGTATCCTGACAAGGGCGGGCAGGGAGAGTCGGATACCTTCAAGGAAATGCTGTGGCAGGGCCAGGTGCTTTGGGGCATGATGGTCTTTGATTCGTGGCAGGCCTTGAATTATCTCCGGCGGCGTCCTGAGGTGGATGGGTCGCGTATCGGGACCTTTGGCATCTCCATGGGATCCACCATGGCGTGGTGGCTCGCGGCGCTGGATGAGCGCATTTCGTGCTGCATCGATTTGTGCTGCCTGACGGACTTTGAGGCGTTGATTGAAACGCAGGGTCTGCGGCGGCATGGCCTTTACTATTACGTGCCGTCGTTGTTGAAGCATTTCCAGACCCACCAGATTAACGAACTCATCGTGCCCCGTTCGCGGATGAGCCTCAACGGGCGAAAGGATGGTCTCACACCGCCCGCCGGGGTGGAGCGGGTGCGCGATCACCTGCTGCCTCTCTACGAGAAGCATGGAAAGGTTGAAAACTGCCATATCGAGCTTTTTGACTGCGGTCACGAGGAACTGCCGGAAATGCGGGAACTTATTCTGGGCTGGTTGGATAAACATCTAAAGCAGGAAGAGGTGAAGGGAGAAGTGTGAGAAAGAAGCGTGTGGCGCTGGGAATGGAGTAGAATAGAGATCTCGGGCTGGTGGGCCGTTTTCCGTCACCCGCTACGCGGGTTTGGACCGTAGATGATACCGCTACCCAGGGTTTCGCTCGTGCCTCGCTCCACCCTAAGTTCCGTCGTCCACTTCGTGGACTAAACGTGTGTTCAGTTTATGGTTTGATTGCGCAAGACCAAGGTGAGCTTTGCCCACAACACAAGACCGTCATCCCCGCGAACGTGGGGATCCAGTGATGTTACGATGTACTCCTGCCGCGTTCTGGATTCCCACTTTCGTGGGAATGACGTGGGCTTATTTTGTTTTATAGCGGTTTTCGCAGCGTAAGGCACTACGCTGCGTCCGGGACGTTGCCCGGGAGAAGTGGCACCTGCGATGTAGCGGCGAATTCGCGTACAATAGTTACAGACATGTCACATGAGTGATCGCCCCGAAGGGGTCCAACAGGTTAGTTCGCTGCGGCGAACAACGCTCTGGGTCAGAATGTAGAAATGATTAGCAGCCCTGAAAGGGCGACACAGTGGCCGTGATGTGTTTCTATTGCGCCCTTTCAGGGCTTTGGTTTCCTAGTTCCTTTTTTCCCAGGGCGTTGCCCTGGGCTAACCTGTTAAGGCCTTTCAGGCCTAAAAACGCATACAAATATTCTGATAGCCGTCCCCAAGGGTTTGATGGAATTTTCCATACACCCTCTACATGAACGCAGGTTTTCCTTCATGAAACGAGACCATAATCTTCTCTTCGGTATTTTCGCCGTACAGTTGCGCAAGGTTTCGCCGACAGCCCTGGGCTAACCTGTTAAGGCCTTTCAGGCCTAAAAACGCATACAAATATTCTAATAGCCGTCCCCAAGGGTTTGATGGAACTTTCCATACACCCTCTACGTGAATGCAGGTTTTCTTTCATGAAACGAGACCATAATCTTCTCTTCGGTGTTTTCGCCGTGCAGTTGCGCAAGGTCTCGCCGACGGCGTTGATGGATGTGGCGGGGGCGTGGGCGACGGACCCGAGCCGTGACATCGCGACTCGTCTTGTGGAAGCGAAGGCGTTGGGGAAGAAGGATCGCAAGCTCCTTGAGCGGCTGGTCAAGGAGGCCGTCGCGGCGCACAACGGGGACAGCATCGCGGCGCTGGAATCTTTTGGCGGCGAGGAGAGTATTCAGCAGACCTTTCATGGCACGGTGCGGTTGACCGATTCGGGCACGGTTCAGCTCTCTGCCGCGCCTGAGGTGACCATTCCCCTGAAGGAAGAGGTGCCCGCCGATGTGCCGGGCGTCATCGAGAATGACGGGCGCTACACCCACCAGAGTGAGCATGCCCGAGGCGGCATGGGCCGTATCCTTATGGTGCATGATGAGTATTTGGGTCGCGACATTGCGCTGAAGGAACTGCTGCCCCACATGGGCTCGCAGGACAAGGTTGAGCCGGGTTCGGAACCCAGTCCCATTCGCTTCTCCACGGCCGTGATTGGGCGCTTTCTCCAGGAGGCGCGTATTACCGGCCAGTTGGAGCACCCTTCCATCGTGCCGGTTTACGAGCTGGGACACCGAAAAGAAGGGGCGCTGTATTACACCATGAAGCTGGTCCGCGGGCGGAGTTTGTCCAAGGCCATACGCGACGCGGGTTCTCTGCGTGAGCGCTTGGAGTTGTTGCCCCACTTTATCGATTTGTGCAATGCCATGGCCTACGCCCACAGCCGCCATGTGGTTCACCGGGATATCAAACCGGCGAACGTGATGGTGGGTGAGTTTGGCGAGACGGTGTTGCTGGATTGGGGTCTCGCCAAGGCGCGGAAGGGACACGATGCCCACGCGGAAGTGATGGAACAATCGATTATGTCGATGAACCTTGGTGCGGAATCCGATTCGACCAAGACCAATTACGGCCAGTTGATCGGCACCCCCGCCTATATGCCGCCGGAGCAGGCGCTGGGGCATACCGACAAGATCGACGAGCGTTCGGACATCTACAGTCTGGGTGTGGTGCTTTATGAAATTCTCACGGGGCGGCTTCCTTTTAACGCCAAGACGATTAAGGAACTCATTAGTGACGTAATCTATGAAAGTCCGGCGCCGATTCGCGAGGTTGAGCCGGGAATATCACAGGAACTGGCCGCAATCTGCGAGCGGGCCATGCAGAAGAGCCCTGCGGAGCGCTATGCCTCGGCCAAGGAATTGGCGGAAGATGTAACGCGGTTTCAATCGGGTGCGCTGGTGGATGCCTACGCGTATTCCACGACGGATCTGATGTCCCGGTTTTTGCAGCGTTATCGGTCGGTTCTTTTTGTGGGTGTGACGGCAATCATGCTTGTCGCGGTGGTGACCGGGGTCTACGTGTATCAGATTACCCATGCCCACAAGGAGGTGCTGGCGCAACAGCGAATCACCAGCGCAGAGCGTGACAACGCACGCAAGGCGGAGGCGGAGGCACGGGCGGCGGAGGCGGAGGCGCTGAGGCAGAGCGAAGCCGTGGTGCAGGAGCGCGAAATCGCCGAGACGCAATCGTATTATTCGAGTATCCAATTGGCGGGGATCAAGATCCAACAAAAGCAATATCCCCTGGCGCGGAAAATTCTCTGGCAAACCAGTGAGACGCGTCGCAATTGGGAATGGGGCTATTTTATCGGCCAGTGTTATCAGGCGTTGGCCACTCTGGAGGGCCACGACGACCGGTTGCTCGGGGCTGAATTCAACTCAGATGGCACCCGTATCGTCACCATAGCCGGTAATAACGCCCTGATTTGGAATGTGGCTAATGGCACCTTGCTCCACACATTGACGGGGCATAGTGAAAAAGTATGGGACGTGGCCTTCAGTGCAGACGGGAAGCGACTGCTCACCATTTCCTGGGATTTGTCGGCGAAGGTGTGGGACACGGCGGAGGGCACGCTGCTTTCCACGCTTGAAGGGGAGGCCGATCTGACGGGCGCGGCGTTCAGTCCCGATGGGGAGCAGGTGCTCACGGCGGTCGATAATGTGGCGCGTTTGTGGGGTGCGGAATCCGGCGCATTGATTCGCACCATTGAAGGGCATACGGATACGGTGGAGAATGCGGCGTTCAGCGCGGATGGCACCCGTATTGTTACCGCTTCGTGGGACAGGACCGCCAAGGTCTGGGATGCCGCCACCGGCACGCTGGAACTGACGCTGGAGGGCCACGACTATGGGGTGATGAATGCGATCTTCAGTCCGGATGGGGAACTCATCGTCACCGCCTCGAAAGACAATACCGCGAAGGTGTGGGATGCCGCCGACGGCCAGATGCTGGATACGCTCATCGGCCATTCCGACGAGGTATGGAGCGTGTCTTTCAGTCCCGATGGCACCCGGTTGGTTACGGTGAGCTGGGACAAGACCGCCATGATTTGGGATATGTTCGACTTCACGTTGATAGCCGCCCTGAAAGGGCACGAACTGGCGATTGAGAGTGCGGTATTCAGCCCGGATGGGAAGACGGTAGTTACGGCATCCCGTGATCGTACCGCCAAGGTGTGGGATGCCGCCGATGGATCCCTGATTGTTGTCTTGAATGGGCACGCCGGCGAGGTTTGGAGTGCGTCTTTCAGCCCCGACAGCGCGAGCGTGGTAACGGCCTCCGAAGACAAGACGGCGCGCATCTGGCGGGTGCCCCGGGTGCCGCAGAAAGACACGGACGACGACGATGTGGTGGGGACGGTGGAAGGGGTAACCGGCGTGTCCTTTTCGGCTGACAGCAAGCGATACGTCAGCACATCGCGGGACAAAGTAGCGAAGGTTCGGGAAGTGGAGGATGAATCGCTGCAAACAACACTGGTTGGCCACACAGCGGTCGTTCACAGCGCGTCCTTCAGTCCCGATGGTCAACGTATCGTGACGGCCTCCGCCGACAATACGGCCAAGATATGGAATGCGAAAGACGGGACGTTGCTGGCGTCGCTGGAAGGGCACACCGATGACATCGAAAGCGCCAGTTTCAGCCCCGACGGAAAGCTCGTGGTCACGGCTTCGCGGGACAAGACGGTGAAGGTGTGGAAGGCCGAAGACGGCACGCTTCTCAATACGCTGACGGGCCATATTGACGCGGTCAACAGCACGACGTTCAGCCCGGATATGACGCAGATTGTAACCGCTTCCTGGGATGGCACGGCCCGGTTGTGGCGTGTGGGCGACGGGGCGTTGCTCTATACGCTGGAAGGGCACACGGATGGCGTGATGAATGCCACCTTCAGCCCGGACGGCACCCGCATCGCCACCGTGTCGAAAGACGAGACGGCCAAGATATGGGACGCGCGCACGGGCCAGTTGGTGGCGACATTGGAAGGGCACGCGAGCGCGATTTTAACTGTCTCATTCAGCGATGACGGCAGCCGGGTGGTGACGGCCTCGAATGACAATACCGCGAACGTGTGGAACACGGAGGACGGATCCCTGATGGTTACTCTGGAGGATCCGGCGGGTGGCATCCTCAGCGCGTCTTTCGGGCAGGATGGCCGTAGTATAGTGACGGCCTCGAAAGACAAGACGACCAAGTCCTGGGACAGCGCGCCTTTCCGGGTGATGGACCTTCCCGGAGAGATCGACGAACCTTGGGAAGAGCGTTTCAAGTTGTGGAAGCTACACCGCTATCAGGACTGGCTGTTGAATCATGGAAGTTAGAAGTTAGAAGTTTGAAGTTTGAAGGGGGAAGGGGGAAGGGGGACTGCCCGTGGCACTCGTCGGCTGTTTTTGTAAGAGCCAAGATGCGCGGGCCGTGAATGGCTACGGTTTCGTTATGTGATAGATCGTTAGTGGCGGCATGCCTGCGGACCGAAAGTGTCGCGTCTTCATGTCTGCGGCATCCATGCGATCCTGAAAACCCGCCAGGTCGTCCCAGCGGTAAAAGACGGCCCAGACGGATTTTCCTTCCGTTGCCCGCTGGGTGGCGATCCCTGCGACCTCTTTGAGTCCATAGAGCAGTTCGGTCTTGACGGGGGTGTTGCGCAGGGCATAGGCCACGGCTTGGTGGTTAAAGGGTTTCAGGGCCAGCACTGTTCGGGATGCTGCGGTGTCCGATGCGACTGCCCGACGCACCGCGCCGTAGTCGGCCCGGAAGGGGCGCGGCAAAGCGAGCGTCTGCCAGGCGAAGAGTCCCACGAGCAGCGCACTGATCCCGCGACGTGCTATTGCTTGGGGGATAGTGGCGAGGGACAAGCCCATGAGGGCGTAGAGTGGCAAGGCGGCATAGACAACATAGCGCGTAAAAAAACATGGCCGCCACAAGCGGCCCAAGGTGAATAGCAGCAGGGTTGGTGCAACGAGGCACACCAGGAGGAGTGCGATGTCTCCGGGCTTTACATCCTGTGATCTTTTTGGAGCGCACGGGAAGAGTATCCGAATGGTCAGGATCGCGACCAATACCAGGGAGATTATCGCGATGACAAGATCCGCGCTGAGCCCTGCGGGCATGTAGGCCGCCGGGTTCATGTTGGAGAATCGCCCCCCGCTGAATTGGAGGAATGTGTTCGCGAGTTCGCGGGGTCCTGCTGGCATGTCGCCGTAGGCCATGCTTTGGCCTCCGAAGTCATAGCGCAGCCAGAGCATCCAGCCGACCAGGCTGACCGCCATGAGGCCGTGGGCACCCCACCAGGAGAGTAGCAGCCGGGGTTGGCACCGGTAGCGCAGCATGTAGAAACCCAAGCCCACCACGAAAAGCACCCCGAAAGAATGGGTCCACACGAGGCCCGCGTTGCCCGCGAAGGCCAGCGCCAAGCCCGCGACGGGTCGGCCCCGGCCATACCACAGGGCACCGTGCATTCCTGCGAGGGCGAAGACATTCATGAGCGAATAGAATCGCAGCTCCTGCCCGTAGTAGACCTCAAAGAGTGAGACGCTGAAGAAGAAAAGCGCCCACAAGCCCGCCCGCCGCCCGCCGATACTTTCCACGATACAATACAGTTGCAGCGCGGCAACGGCGTAGAGAAAAACGGACAAGAGGCGAAGGGCAAGCAGGTCTCCTCCGAAGGCCAGGGACCACGCATATTGCACCCAGTAGTAAACCGGGGCAAGGCGGAGCCGGTCGTCCTCGGAAAAAACGCAACGCAGATATTCTTGAAATCCATCCGCAGGAAAGCAGACCGCCGTCAGCGCCTCATCCCCCCAGGCAGCCTCCTCCGAAATCGCCATGCAACGAAGGCCAACGCCCAGCAGCACGATGGCAAGCACGGCGAGGGCGGTGATTACCCGGGATTTTTTTTGTTGCTCCACGCGGGGTGCTTTCTACATTGTCACGAACGGCTTATGGGAGGATGATTGTCGAGGGGCGAATGGGCATAATATCGCGCCCCATCGTACCTGTCGGTGATGGGGAGTATCCAGCAGGCAGGTACGATGGCTGTAATGTATTCCTTGCTTTGCGCAGGGGAGTCACGGGACGCAGGTCTGGGTATCCACGTTGACCGTTGCGTCTCCGCTGAGGCTTCGAGGCATTCACGACACGGGCAATTTCCGTCAACAAAAAAACTCTGGGTGCCACGGATAAGCCCTGTGGGGCTTGCCCGTGCGGATACATGAGATCGGCTGGGCTTGCCTCTCAGGCATGTTTTCCAAGCACGGGCAGCAAGGGCTATCGCTCCTTGTCGGTGGCACCGACCACCGTGCCCGGCTTGATTCCGCCACCGGCCATCCACAGGCTGAAGGCAACGGTGCGTTGGTATCATCGATTCTCGGGGTTCATTGTTTCATGGCGCGAAGGTGCGCCTTTGAGATCGGAGTATGCCTTTTCTCAGGCTGGAAGCCTAAGCTACGTACGCTCGCTTTTGTAGCGAGGCGTCACTTCGTGATACGAAATGATGGCCTGGGTTCCTTTCGAGGGGCTTCCTTCAATCATCGGCTCTAGCGGGGGACGGTTTATTGAAAGGTAGTTGCATATTCTGTAATTTCCGTATATACTGAAATTATGAGTTAATCAACAGGAGAGTGCTAGTGAAAAACGACGCGTGTTGTAGTGGTACCACGGCCATGGGCGGATTTAAGGTGGAAGCGATTGTTACTGTGGATGAGCGTGGACAAATGCTACTGCCCAAAGATTTACGGTCCAAGGCCAACATTGAGGCGGGTGAAAAGCTGGCTTTGATCAGTTTTGAGAACGATGGCGAATTCTGTTGCATGTGTTTGATTAAGACCGATGCCCTGGCGGGTATGGTTCGTGAGCATCTTGGTCCCATGGTGAACGAGCTTGGCTCAAAACCGTAGGAAGGAGCTTCCAAGATGAAAGCAGCGCAGATTCACGAGGAAGTTCAGAAACAATACGGGAAAATTGCCAAGACCGGAAGTGGTTGCTGCGGTAGCGGTCGTTGCGCGTCTCCCGAGCTCACCGCACGACGGGTGGGTGCCAACATCGGTTACAGCGATACGGACATGGACGCGGTTCCCGAGGGTGCGAACCTGGGTTTGGGTTGCGGGAACCCGACGGCGCTGGCCTCCCTGAAAGAGGGCGACACCGTGCTGGATCTCGGTTCGGGTGCGGGCTTCGATTGTTTCCTTGCATCACGGGAGGTAGGTGACACCGGGCGTGTCATTGGCGTCGATATGACACCTGCCATGCTGGAACGTGCTCGGGCCAACGCGGAGAAGGGCGGCTACAGCAATGTAGAATTCCGCGAAGGCCATATCGAGGCATTGCCGGTCGAGGAGAACAGCGTGGACACCATAGTTTCCAACTGCGTCATTAATTTGTCCCCCGACAAACCCCAGGTCTTTCGGGAAGCCTACCGCGTGCTGAAACCAGGCGGCCAGCTTTTTGTCTCGGATATTGTGTTGCTGCGGCCCCTGCCGTGGTTTATTCGCCGTTCCATGGCGCTCTATGCGGCCTGCATTGGCGGGGCGCTAACGAGGGATTCCTACCTCGATGCCATGAAGGCGGCCGGTTTTGAACCGTTGGAAATTCTGGGGGAATCGGCGTATTCCATCGACAATCTTGTCGCCGATCCCAGTATCGGAAAATTGGCCCGTATCGTCGCAAGGATTCCTTATGCCCGTCGCGTGGTGGCATCGATTGTAAGCCTGAAGGTGGCCGCAACCAAGCGGCCAATGCAAAGTACATAGCCCTATTTGTCCACAGTCGCTGAGGAAGCCACGGGTTTCGTTTTGACAAGCCCGAAGAAGTCCGTGCATCATGTAGCACCGTACAACGACGATTGACTTGGGGAACATGCCAACGATGCAGCCAGACACGCAATCCCTTGCCGAAGCCAAGGCCCTCTTGACCTGTATACAGGTGACGCAGGATCCCACCGAGCAGAACCGCCTGTGGAATCAATACTACCGTCTGTCTGACCGGGTGTTTCCCGAAGTCGCGGCGCTCCATAGCCGGTACAAGAGCCTGAAGGGCGCGGAGCGGCAACGCTTCAAGACAGAGTATATGGAGTTGGTTCGCCGATTGTGGGCGGCGACGGATCCCGATTCGGCCCATGGTGTTTCCTTCACGGAATCTGCGTACAGGCAAGCTCCCGCCGCATCACCCTCACGTCGCAAGAGGAAGTCTGCCCGACAGGTTCGCGCGTCTTCCCGTCGCGGGTTTCACCCATGGGCGCTTGCGTCGGTGTTTCTGGTAACACTGGCTATTGGCGGGGGCATCTGGTTGACATCGCAGCGCGAGAGCTCAGGGGTTTCGGCCCAGGGTCCACCGGAACGATCCGCAGAAGTTTCCGTGGCCCTTTTGCCGCCGGCGGAGCCAGTCGCCGCACCCGAGGCTACGACGGACCTGCCTGCGGTGGAATCGGAATTTTCCGAAGCAGATCTCGAAGCGGAGTTGGCCCGTACTATCCTTCCCCGATTTAAGCAGCTTCCAGAAGAACTCCGGGGCCGGGGTGATCGGGTTGTCGTCGGCGAGCAGGTCTATGAGGATGTGTATGTCAGCGAAAGCAGTTCTCAGTATCTCTTGCGCATCCCGGAGCAAGGGCGTGTTGAGAGCGTGGACAAGATCCGTGCCACAGTGACATTGGCAGCGAATACGGATGATCGAAAAGCACTGCTGGTTTTATGGAAAGAGAATCGCACGGAAATTGACCGGGCGACGGAGCGCCGGGACAAGGAAAAGAAGCTTCGTGTGGCGGCCCATAACAAGGCTCAGGAAGATATTCGTGTAGCCCGCAGGGCGGCTCAAAAAGAGGAGCGTTGGCGGGTTAAGGGTGCGGAATGGTTGTCGTTGACGGCGGAGCAGCGGCACACGTCGCGCATGCGCGCCTACAGCAACTGGCGCGCGATTCAAGCGGACGTGGATGCCGTTCAGGAACTTCACGCCAACATTGCCTGGGGCTATCGAATCATAGGGATATCGGATTCTCGTGCCCGCCGCCTGGGCGAGGCCTATCAAAAATGGGCGAAGGTTGTCGGACCCAATTTTGATGTCGAAGATGAGTTGCTCGCCTATGGTTGGGGCCGGGAAGAGATTCTGAGAGAGATGGGAAAATGGGAGCGAGAGTATTACCGGGTATTGGAGCACGTCAATGAAGTGTACCCGACCTATGAGGCGCGGGTGGAAGAGATTCAACGATTGGATGACGGGTTGCCCCCCGAACTGCGCAGGACCGAGGCCGTGGTGGATTGGGACAGTGCGCTGGAAGGCGATGATGCTCCCGCAGGGGAAACGGGGGGCAGCGTTGGCACGGGATTCGTGGTGGCCGATGGCTATGTGATGACCTGCGCCCATGTGGTGCGCCATGGGAGCAATATACAGGCTACGTCGACGAAGGGCACGATACACCAGGCGACGGTTGTGACCATGGACACGGCAAACGACTGGGCCTTGCTCAAGGTGGAGGGGCTGTCTGGCGCGCCGATCCCCGTCGCCGAGGACAAGCCCAATGTGGGGGCCACCATCTATTGCCTGGGTTATCCCCTTGGCGGCATTAAGGGCAGCGCCGATCCGATTGTCGGCAGTGGCAACATTGCCGCGTTGCAGCGCCTTGACGGGGATCAGCGATTTATACAGATTACGGCACCCGTTAATCCAGGAAACTCCGGTGGACCGGTCCTCGATCAATATGGCCGCTGGGTCGGTATTGTGTCTCAGAAACTGAATGATATGCGCTCGTTGGAAGCGTCGGAGACGGTGGCTCAGGGTATTAATTTTGCGGTGAAGGCCACCTTTATCCAGCCCATGCTCGATCCCAGCAAAGGGGTGAAGTTTACTCCCTTTGTGGGTGATATCAGCAACCCGATGTCTCTTGAAAAAATTGCGGCGAGTGTGGCGCCCTCTATCGTCAAGATCGAAGTGCGTTAAGAGTCAGGTTTCCGGTTCTCAACCAAGGTGAGCCTTCTCCAAAACCCAAGGCCGTCATCCCCGCGAACGCGGGGAACCAGTGGTGTTATGATGTTTTGTAAGTGTTCACGGAGCCGAAAAGGCTCCCCTCCTCGGAGGGGCTTGGGGTGGGTTGATTCTCACCCGAACACGCAACCCACCCCTACCCCCTCCAAGGGAGGGGAACATAAGGAGGTTGGCTTCGCCAACCAGAAACATGGCGTGAACGTTTACGATGTTTTTTTGCCGCGTTCTGGATTCCCACATGCGTGGGAATGACGTGGAGCTTTTTTGTGTAAGTGTTCACAGGCTCATAAGGGACTGACACGGACCAAGCACCTCCGGTATGCACAGCGGTGTACGACTTTATCACGGAACCTTGTGGAAGCAAGGTTACTCAACGGTCCGTGGCTGTCCCGTCGTTGGCGGAGAAATCTGTGGATATTCCACCAACGTCGGGACAGCCACGCCCGTTAACGTGCTTGCCCTTGAGCCAAGAGGATACGTACTATTTCGTGTTAACGAAAATAATCTGCGCTGTTCGGGGCGTGTCAGTCCCTGAGCTTCCCCGTGAACGCTTACCTTGTTTTTATAGGCCGTGTTGAAGATCAAGACATTAAAGGAATTCTTTGTGAAGAAAAAGCAGATTGTGCTCTTGTTGGCCCTGATCGCCCTGGGGCTTGTGTTCTACAGCCAGGGTGCTTTGGCTGGTGCGCTTGTATTCGTATTGTTTCTGGCCGGGCTTGGCATCGTTCAGGTTCGGAAGCTCATAGCCTCCCGCCGTGGCATTGAGGCGCTGAAAGAACTTGCCCCGACGTATGGCTACGAAAGGATGATCACCTGCGCGAAGGAGCGAATGCCCGACGGGGAGGTGTTTTCCTTTGTGGTGTTGGGTGATACGCGCAAGCGCATGAAAGTTGCCACGAAGATTTTTGGTGCGGCGAAAGACGATGATCCGGTGGTGCTTTTCCACACGGGCGACATCGTCCGTGGCGGCACGCCCTCGGAGTACCACGACAGCCTCACGCCCCTGATCGATCTGGTCGAACCCGTTCCGGTACTCTCCGTGCCAGGAAACCACGAGCGCGGCGCCTGGCGGGATTATGCGGCCTTCAAGGCCCTTCATGGCGATGACGAGTTTTGTTTTAGGTTGGGCAATAGTCTTTTTGTGGGCATCAACAACAGTACCCAGAAGGGCATCACCGATGCCGGTATGCGCTATCTGGACGAGGCCTTGAGCGGCTCCTCAGCCACTCACAAGTTTGTCTTCTACCACATTCCACCCCGTTTTTTTGAGGCGGCCTTTGTGACGGATCGACCTCGTCGTGGTTACACGAACAATGAGCAAGAGTCCCATGACCTCTTTGTGAAGCATGGTGTCACCGAAGTTTTCATGGCCCATATTCATGGCTACGCCACCAAGGTGATTGACGGGGTGCGCTATACCTTGACGGCGGGCGGCGGTGCCAAGCTGAGTCCGCGCATTCGCGAAGAAGACCGTGTTCATCACTATCTCGTTCGGCATGTGGATGGCGCGGGCGTGGGGCGCGAGTTGGTGAAACTGGCGGGGGATGGCTTTGTGCGGAGCGAGGGATAGCGGACGGGCCGTAAGTTTTCAGAGGTCGCAATAAAAATTGCTACCCGTGGCACTCGTAGCGGTGTTCTCTGTGAGAGGGACTCGGGTTTGATTGGGGTTCGTATATTTGTAAGCGTTTACTGGAAAACAGGAGGGCGGGTTTTCCTACCCGCCACAGAGAACCCGTTGTGCCAGCCGATGCGTGTGGAGCCTGAAAAATCACAAGCGGCATTTGGCTGCACCACGCTGCTTTTGTTGCGGACTGGAAAGTCCGCACTCCTGCCCGCCGTGAACACTTACGTTTAATTGTTCCGCACAGGCCCTATCTGCCGGGGTATTCCATAGGTCTCCTTTGCAAGAAAAGGGACAGACCCGTCTGCGCTCGTACCTCGCTACGCTTGCGTCAGTCCCTTTTTTGCAAAGCCCCCGGCATCACTTTCGTAACACCGGGGGCGTGAAACTATATCGATTTAACAGGGTAGTTCCCAGCCCTTGCGGTATTCCTTGCTGACGATTTCTTTTGGGTTCTCGACGTTGGTGACTTCGCCTTTGACGTTGTCCCACTTGAGCTTCTTGCCCGACTTGACCACCAGGTTGCCGAAGTTCACCATCTCGGTGAACGGGCCGGAGTAGTCGAAGTTGGATGCGGGCTTGTAGCCGCCCTTGATGCCGTCCAGCCAGTTGCGATAGGGGTTCTGGTCGGGGATGCGCTCCAGGAAAGGCTTGGGCTTGGCGTATTGGTCCATCTTCGACGCGGGAAGCAGGCGGGTGCGGCCACCGTATTCACCGGTGGTAATCAATCCGTTTTCGCCGATGAGGAAAGAGCCGTTGAAGTTGTTGTCGCCCAACTCTTCGCCTTCTGGCGCATCGGCTGGACGGGTGGGACGATTGTAAACTTCTTCGCCGGTCTTGGGATCGGGCCAGTGTCCGTCATACCAGTAGACGTCTACGGGGGGCATGTCGGCCCGTGCGGGGAAGGAGTACTTGATGGTGCTCATGATGGGGAAGGTCTCGGTGTTCACACCCTTCTGCTCGATCACTTCCACCGTGAAACTCTTGGCTTCGACCAGCTTGAGGGACATGTAGATCGGGTCCATGATGTGGCACGCCATGTCGCCCAGGGAGCCGCCGCCGAAGTCCAGCCAGGCCCGCCAGTCGTGGGGTGCGAGTCCCTTGTTGTAGGGCCGCCAGGGGGCGGTGCCGATCCAGCGGTCCCAATCCAGATTCTCCGGTGTCACCATGGGCGGAAGGGGTTTGCCCATGCCCTGATTCGCCCAAACGGGGCGGTGTGTCCATACGTGGGCTTCTTTTACATTGCCGATAGCGCCGGTCCAAATCATTTCGCAGAGTTCGCGGGCACCATCGCCGCAGTGGCCCTGGTTGCCCATTTGGGTCATGACACCCATCTCGGCGGCAGTGTTTTTCAGCAGGCGTGCCTCGGCCACCGTGTGGGTCAGGGGCTTCTGCACGTAGACATGCTTGCCCAGCTTCATGGCCATATAGGCCGCTGGCGCGTGGGTATGGTCCGGCGTGGAAATCGTCAGCGCGTCAATTTCCGGCATGGCCTCCAGCATGTTTCGGTAGTCTTTGAACTTCCTGGCATCCTTGAACTCTTTGAAAGCCTTGGCGGCACGGTCGGCATCCACATCGCAGAGGGCAACGACATTCTCGTGGCGGCAGGCATAGATGTCGCCGCCGCCCTTGCCGCCCGCACCGATAGCGGCGACATTCAGTTTTTCATTGGGCGATACTTTGCCCGGAACGACCTTGGCGTCGTTTGGGGCCGCCGCAACGGCCACCGCCGCTGTGGTGGTGGTCGCCGCGAGAAAGGCGCGGCGACTCAGTTTATTGCTCGACATTAGGCTCTCCTTGTTGTTCGGGAAAACGATGAGGCTCGCCCGCAGGTTGTTGAAGCGCAATGGAGTCTATTATAGGAATCATCGGGCCGCAAGGCGAATTTTGCCCACGTGCGGTAACCACCTGATCAATCCCAGAACCAGAATTCGTAGCACCAAGGTACTGGAATGACTTACGTTCCCCTACTCGGCTATACTTACCGCAGAGGCGATAGAAAACCACGGCGCGAAATCGGCACGAGGTAAACGCATGGCAAAATACAGTGCAAGCGAAGAAACTGGCAACTCCCCAGAAACTATCACATTTCATTACCTGAAAAGCCCTGCTTTTCGCACCCTTTTTTCCCATGGTGCGTCGGTTGGCGGCACACCGCAGGGCGATGTCGTTCTGACACCTTACATTGAGCGGATGCCGATCCCTACGCAAGCCATGCACGATTGGGACAATGTTAAGACGGCGGGGGAGGTGAAGCGGGGCAGGGTGGGCAAGCAGGTGGGCCAAGTCTGTCGCGAGGGCATCGTACGTGAGTTGGATGTAAGCGTTATGTTTTCCTTGGATGTCGCGGAGCAGATAGCGAAACTACTGTTGGCTAAAGTGGACGAACTTCGTGAATCGGCAGGTACTAAGCCCAATCAATAGACGGAGGAAGCTAATGTATTATATCTATGCATACGACGCTGCAGCACCGGTTGATCGCCAGCTAGTATCGATTTCTACAGACGGGCATACTGCGTCTCCTTGTATTTTCGATTCCAAGACAGTCAAGCATGCCCACCCCCAGACCGTTTGCATTCCCAAAGGGATTGATTGCGAAAAACGAGGTCCCCGTGGCATCCTCGATCGGCTCTGGAATCTGGAGAACGGATGGGACAGTTATTCCGCACCGGCTCCTGTGGCGGATACGATTGTTCGCGCTCGCTCGCTCGTAGATGACCTCCTAGAGCATGATGTATCGATTTCCCATATTGGTCCATCGCTTCTGGGTGGGATTGGCATTACCGTGGACCACGAGGGTACAGAGTTTGCCGTGGAGTTCCGCAACAGCGGGAAAGCTATTGTCACGGAGATCACCGCCGACGACGATATCAAGATTCACAACTTGACCGGCTGCCATGGTCCTGCTCACGAAGTACTGGCGATTCTGGGCAAGGAAGCCGGTTAGGTGTTCGACGTACCTGGGGATATGCTTACAAATGATCGTGGTACTGATCCGACATTCGCGCCTTCGGAAAAGCTGTACCGCAGATTTCCGCCCGAACACTATAAGGGCGGAATGAAAATTCCCATTTATGCCGTGGAACTTCCAGATGTATCCGTGAATCGCAGCAAGCACGGCGGCAAGGCGGAATACGTGCTGTACGATGTCGTAAAGGGCACGTACCGAGAGCACTTCGGTATTGTGGAATTCTCCGTCGGTGACATCCCGAATCCTATCCCGCTGGAGAACCAGACTCGAGTTGAAACCAAGGTCAGCCACGAGCCAGAGCTCCTCAACTATTTCCACTCGGAAATCCAGGCCCATGATGAGGTGCGGGGGCATTTGAAAAATATTGAGGAGGACATTGACGAGGAGTGGGTTGCAGCTTGGCGCGTGAAGATGAGAAGAGCGCTCACCGTTGTAAAGAAACCCGGTTAATCTGGTCAGTGGCACGATGACTTTGTGAGTAGCCTGCCTACCTTCCATGCGTAGCGGAGGTGTAGCATTTCCTCGGTGTATCCGGACGACCGTGCGATGTCTGATTCAGAAACCGCCGAAGCACCTCAATCGCTGTGTACCGATCCGCCCACAGAAATAGCCCGTTGCTACGAAACCGGCGCGTAGAGTGAGCGATAGGCCGCGTAGTTTCCCAAAACTCGCTTGACGTATTTTTTCGTTTCTTCAAAGGGGATGGCTTCCACGAAAGCATCGAGATCATGGTTCGGAAAGCGTTTTCGCCACTTGTCCCGGTTGCCGGGTCCGCCGTTGTAGGAGGCGAGGGTGTCCACCATGTTGCCGTTGGAGCGCTCAAACATGCGGAGGATGTAGTAGGTGCCCAGGCGCAGGGAGTTCACCGGGGACTCCAGGTT
>JAJRPE010000103.1 GCA_024280935.1 Candidatus Hydrogenedentota bacterium | reverse complement strand
TTCACCTTCACCTTCACCTTCACCTTCACCTTCACCTTCACCTTCACCTTCACCTTCACCTTCACCTTCACCTTCACCTTCACCTTCACCTTCACCTTCACCTTCACCTTCGCCCTCGCCCTCGCCTTGACCTTGACCTTCACCGCCTTCCGTCACCACGATCAAACGCGGTCGATTGGTGCTTGCTTCGGAGGAGGAAAACTTCTTCGTGCGTTGAGGAACGCCCTCTTCCGTAGCGAGGATAGCCCAGCCATAGTTCGCGTCGGGATTATTGAGCCAGGCCTGCACATCCGCCACCAGTCCCTGGCCTTCCCAGGCAATGGTCGCACCTTGTTGGCCTGCCAGGCCAGTAGCACTTGCCGCGACAAGAAAATCTCCTCCGGGAGTTGTCCAGGCAGACTGCATAAAAAAAGATTCATTCCATGTCGCATCCCCTTCTGCCGCCGCAGTACCCACCCCGCCCGGATGTCCGGGAATGGCTGCTATGCCCTCGCCCCACGGGCTTGTCACACGATGCAGTCCATAGCTCACGTCGCCAAAGTTTCCTCCAGATCGCTCCACGAACATTTCAAGACGTACCGAGGTCAAGACCGCATCCTGCGGGATATTACTCAAGTCGACTTTGAGTAAGGCCCGCCGCAGGAAGCCCGTGCGAATTGTCCCGGAAAACAGGCCATCGATGCCGCCACCCGCGTTGTTCACCAAATCCTCGAACAAGGTTGTGTCCCTGAAACCCTCGTAGCCACCAAGCCCTTGCTCAAAGACGAAAGTCTCCGTGCCGGCAGTAAGGGGCACAAGAACGCACAGTGCTGCAAGGATATGCTGTTTCCACTTCATGTAAGAGAACTCTCCACAGATCGCGCCTGACCACGAAGGGGGTTATACCACAGAATGCGCACCGGAGGTGCGTTGAGAGATGCTCGGGGACCCCAGGGACAGAAGAAATGGAAGAGACTCAACGTATATTTTGTGAACTGATTTCTTTGACGTGGCTTTGGTTGCGCCGGTACCGGGCACGCTAATTAGATACCGAACGTATCTGTCCCTGCGGTCCCTGAAGTCTCTCTTGTCCCGGGCGCGAGAATCGCAGCCGCGCCTTATGGCCGCGTCTGTTCCGCTTGCTGAATATGCGCCAATGTGGATTTCATGCGGTCTACTACGTTGGTTTTATCCAGATACAGATTCTTCATCTCGCCGGGGTCGTCGTCGAGGTTGTAGAGTTGTCCTTTGGGGCCGTCTGGCGTTGGTTTGATACGGTTGGGCTTGGTGAAACCACCGGAGCCAAGACCATCGATGTACTTCCAGGGACCCACACGCAATGTCATGTAACCGTTGGCGGATTGAATCGCCAGTTGGTCGCGGACGGCTTGCTTGTTGGGCTGTTCGCCCAGGAGTTCGGGGAGAAAATTGAAGCTGTCGGATCCTGCGCCCGAGGGAAGTGGTGTATTCACGACGGCGGCAAAGGTAGCCATCAAATCGGTGAAGCAGATGGTCTCTTCACTGGTTGTGCCAGACTTCACCTTACCGGGCCATCGGACGATGAAGGGCATGCGATGGCCCCCTTCCCAGGCATCCCCCTTCATGCCGCGAAGGCCACCGGAAGAATCGTGCCCGAAGCGCACGGCATCGGAGTCATACCACATGGGGCCGTTGTCGGAACTGAAAAACAGGAGGGTGTTCTCCGCGAGGCCCGCGTCGTCGAGGGCCTTCAGGACGCGGCCGACCATGGCATCGACCATCATCAGAAAATCACCATACATGCCGACTTCACTACGGCCCTTAAACTCCGCCGAGGGCAGCCAGGGCGTATGGGGCGCGGGATAGGCCAAGTAGAGAAACAAAGGCTTGTCTCGATCCGCGTTTTCGATGACCGTGATGGCTTCGTCCGTGAAACGAGGGAGCACATCCTTCAGTTTCAGGTCGGGGGCGATGCCGCCTGCCCGCCAGAAGGCTCCTTGGACCGGCGACCAACCGTCGCTATTGTTCGCCGCGATGTGGTCAGTCGGCGGCTGCACCGCATGATCACCGCGTATATAGAAATAGGGCGGGATGTCGGTGGATGCGCGGATGCCGAAGTAACTGTCAAAGCCCCGGTCTACGGGGCCGCCGGGAAGGGGGTTTTCGTAGCCATTCTCCGCAAAGCCCACGTGCCACTTGCCGACCATGGCGGTCTGGTAGCCCTGTCCCTGAAGCAGGGAGGCGATGGTCATCTGGTCATCATCGATGAGGGGCCGCTCGCGCCAATCGGATACATCGGTCCGAAAAGGATAGCGCCCCGTGAGTAGGCCGTAGCGCGACATGTGGCACAAGGGGCCGGGGGCATGCGCGTCGGTGAAGCGCATCCCCGCTTCGGCCAGGCTGTCGATGTGGGGGATTGAAATTTTTGACTCAGGATTGAAGCAACCCGGATCACCATAGCCCATGTCGTCCACGAGGATGAAGACAATGTTGGGGTTTTCCGGCGACGCGGCACAGGCTTGCAGTGGCAGGAGAAGGGTAGCGGCTAAAATTGTGGCGCAAGCACTCCAGACCAACGTGGCAGGGCCAAGGCGAGGATTGGCGGTCCTTGTCGCTCGTCGCCAGAGTGCCGTGTTATTTCCGATAACGACTTTTTTGGAGCAAGGCACTGAAAACCTCCTGCGACTGGATCGCGTGATCTTGTCTTCAATTGACGTTTAATGAGCAAATCAGGCGAGAAGGAGGCGGCGCCCCTTAGGTGCGGGAACGGGGTCACCAAATTCTTGTGCGGTTTCTATCCACAATTGCATGGCCTCTTTGGCATTTGCCAGCGCTTTTTCATGGGTATCACCGTGCGCACTGCAGCCGGAAAGCTCCGGCACCTCCGCCACGAAGACACCATCGTCGGTACTCCAGAATATGATAATCTCGTACTTGTTCATCGCATATCGTCTCCAAGTCTATACCTCAGAATGATATCACGAATTTGCCGAACCTGGTAGGGTTTCGCGTTGCTTCCGCTCCGTTGCAGGTTGGGTTTATCCGCAATGCCCTGTTTACGGAATATATTGTGGCTTCCTTTTACTCTCTTGTCGAACCCCAAGCGCAGCAGCAGACCACAAAGATCGTCGAACGGGATGTTGGCGTCGCTCCGACCACGGACAACCTGTTCGAGGACGTTACTCCATTTGCCCATGGTGATACGTTGCTCTCTTGGTTTCAACGCGACGGAAATGAACTCGGGTGCCCCAGTAGTGACACCCGAGATTGTTTCCTACATGGCGAAGAAGGTATCCATGGGTTTGGAGACAGCCTTCGTCAGGTACTCGAGGTCGCCGCCCTTTACCTCGGCGGCACCATAGCCCTGGTAGCCGATTTCACCGAAGGCCTTCATCACTTCGGGCCAGTCTACGTCGCCTTTGCCCAATTCCACGAAGGCGTTACCGTTACGCCGGAAATCCTTGATATCGACACGGGCAATGCGATGGCCGAGGGTGCGAATCCAATCCTGGGGATAGCCAAACTGGATCATATTGCCTACGTCAAGCCAGGATTGAACATACTTGCTGTCTATTTCGTCGACGAAAGCACGGGCTTCCAGTGGACTCAGCAGAAACTTGTTCCAGACATTCTCAATGCCGATAGTGACTCCCGCCCGCTCGGCATCTTCGGCAAGAATCTTGATCCGCTCGACAGAGCGCGTCCACGCGTCCTCATAGCGGGTGCCGGGGTTGACCACCGCCGGGACGAGGAGGACCATATCGCCGCCGAGGGCCTTGACATTTTCTATGCTTTTTCGCATGGCCATCATGGTCTTCTCATACACCGCCGGGTCCGCGTCGCTCAGGGGGTTTCCCCACTGGTTGGCGCACACAACGGCATCCACGCTAAAGTCCAGTTTTTCGATAGCCTTGCTGTATTCGCCCAGCGTCTTGTCGTCAAAAATAGTGGCCGGTTCCACACTGGCGAAGCCCGCGTTCTTGGCGATAGCAAGGCGGTCTTCGATGCTGAGGGGATTGCCATCCGCATCTTCACGGGTAATCATACCCATTTTGAGTGATTTCATAAAGCTATGCTTTGGCGCGGCGACGGCAGAAGGCGTTGCGGCGGCGGTGGCCAATAGACCGGCAGCGGCCCCCGCAGCCAGGGTGCTGTTCGCCATGAATTCGCGGCGGTCCATGGAGGGTTTCGTAGTCGTTGAATGATGCATAGTATCTATCTACTCCCAAGTTGGTCGTTGTTGTGTTTTTCAGCGATAAACATAGATGATATCAGGATTTTGTAGTGCGTTACAGCGCATTGCCAGGATTTAGAATAGCGAATTGAAAAAAGGTTGCCGGTTTTTCGTGTGACCGTTCGATGCCTACGGTTCACACCGGCGGTGCGAAGTCCCTTGTTGGCGGTTTTGCGCCGGGGATGAGGGTGAGGAATAGCACCCGTTCGCGCACCGTTCGGCCATCGCCAGCGATATTGTCGGTGTCGCCGATATGTTTGAAGTCCATTTTCTTGTAGAGTGCGAAGGCCCGTTCGTTTTCGAGAGTGGTGGTGAGTTCGATGCCGGCGGCCCCAGCGGTCTTTGCGGCGTGGATGAGCAAATCCATGAAGCCTTTGCCGAGACCTTGTCCTTGCCAGGCATCGGCCAGGCCGATACCCAGGACGGGCACCGGGTCCTGGATGTCCCAGAGGAAGCCATAGCCGATGATCCTTTCGCCGACGAGGGCGATGCAGGTGTGATCCGTGCCTGCTTCCGAGCGTGCGATGATTTCGGCGATGGTCGTGTCGTCGTAGGCGTGGGGGAGAAAGAGACCCCGTGAAGCATCGGTGAGGGCCGCGTTGAATTGTTGCAGCGCGGGGCCATCGCCAGTACTGAGGGGGCGGACTTCGACGTTTGTTCCATCGCGGGTTTTTAATGGTGTTGTAGGCATGTCGTTTTCACTTGTCTCCTTTTAGGTTAGTGTTCACGGGGCAATAGGGGGTTGGGCATTCCTGCCCGACATAGCGTGTGCGGTGCGTGTTGAACGCGCACTTGAGATTAGTGATGGGGCGTTGATTTTCCATGGCAGAGCAATGTTTTGGTTCATCCGGTTGAAGCGTACATCTTATCCTCGCACATCATTCATAAGAATTTGTAGAAGAAGGCTCCACTGTATACATCAGTGTTGGATATGAATTGTTCATCCGATTCAATGTTATTTGTATTTGTTACTTTACAGGGCCGAAGGTCCGGGTTTATATCAGCCTGGAGCAACGCCCCAGGTTTCTGGATGCAGCCATTCCACAGGGCTGAAAGCCCGTTCCATACCCAGTAAAAACGCATTTTCGGCTAAATTATGGGCCGGGCCTTCAGCCCTGAATTCTGTCCGATTTGAGACCTGGGGCGTTGCCCCAGGCTGATATAGAACGCACCTTCGGGGCTCAACGGCAAGAAAAAAGCAGGCAAGGCAAGTTGCTCTGAACTGCAACGTACCCTTGAACCGGAAGAACCAATGTGTTTTGTGTTCGAATCTTGGTGGTTATACGTGCCGATGATGGGTTTTATGTCTGACGCGCCCTTTGTGTCGGGCTGGAAAGCCCAACCTCCTGATTGTGAACGCTTGCTCTCTTGATTTTCTGATTTGCCGAAGAGACTATTGCCCTGTTTGAGCCGTTCATCATCCAGTGCGAAGCCTTTAATGAGGTATTCTTTTAACGTGCGCGTGGCCCAGATGCGGAACTGTGTGGCCTGATGAGAGTTAACGCGGTAGCCGACGGAGATAATGGCATCGAGATTGTAGAACTTGGTGTTGTACGTCTTTCCATCAGCGGCAGTTGTTCGGAATTTCCGAACAACTGAATCCTCTGTGAGTTCACCCGTTTCAAAGATACGTGATAGATGCTCGCTGATCGTAGCCTTTGATTTTCCGAAAAGACTGCCGATAGTCTTTTGCGTCAGCCAGACCGTCTCATCCTGCAAAAAGACATCGACGTTTACCTTGCCATCGTCTCCGGTGTATAGGAGGAAATTTGTCTGTTCTTCGGATTCTTTCTTGCCGCTCATCCTTTGGCCCTCGCTTTGTTGTTCGTTGCTAGACAAAGGGTAGGGCTTTGACGTGGGGCGGGTCAAGGGAACGAAGTTTGAATTGAGAAGTTTGAAGGGTGAAATAAAATGCCCGGCGCGAGATCTTCGCGCCGGACGTTGGTTTCTTTTGCTATTCTTGGCCCTAGCCGATGTTGTCTACCGTGAGGATGGCGGGGCCTTCCTTGCCGATGTTGAGCAGTTGCTCGGACACAGCATCTTCAATGTTCTCCACGAAAAGTGTTCGCAGGGGACGGGCACCGAGCAGGGTATCGAAGCCATTCTCCACGAGGTAGTCACAGCATTGTTTGCTGAGGGTGATGGAGACGATGATTTCATCGGATTCGGGGTCTTTGCACACGACCTTGCGGATGCCGTCGTCGGCTTCGGTGAGTTTGAACCAAGTGTTGCACTCTTTCGGTTCTGGCGGCAGGATGACCTTTCGCGCCATGGCAACCCGTTCGCAGAGGTCGCGGAGGAGCTTGTTGAGAATGTTGGATTGTTCTGCCATGCCCAGGGGACCGAAGACCAAAGGGCGTCCCATGCGGCCAAAGAGTTCGGGGGGAAGCCCCGGCACGGCGAGCATGGCCTGTTTGACGATGTCCTCGGCAGAGGGAACATCGTCGGGATCGGCCTCGCCTGCGGCGACATCAAGGAGGCGGTTGGCTTCGTCCTGCAAGATGCCCAGAGTTTGGGGGGTGAGGTTCGGCGTGGTGGCAACGATCTCCTGGAGAATCGTCTTGATGGCCTGATTCTGGACCTCTGACTCCGCGTCCGTGTGGGCTTCGAGCCATCCCGTAATGCGGTGGCGCAGCTCACCAAGCTGGCCAAGAATGGCCGCACCCACGTTGGTGGTGATGATGATAACCGTGTTCTGGAAATCAATGTTGCGGCCCATGGAATCGGTCAGGCGGGCTTCGTCGAATAGCTGGAGAAAGATGCGCCAAATATTCGGGTGCGCCTTTTCGAATTCGTCCAGCAGCACGAGGGAGTAGGGCTTGCGGCGGACGGCTTCGGTGAGCATACCGCCTTCCTCCGCACCCTGATAGCCACGGTCCGAACCAATGAGTCGGTTACGGGCGGTCTCGGTACCATATTCGGAGAGGTCGATACGGATAAGGGCCTCTTCGCTGCCATACCAATCGGCGGCGAGGGCCTTGGCCAGCTCCGTCTTACCCACACCGGAAGGTCCGGCGAAGAGGAAGACCGCTTGGGGCTGTTTCGGCGGCGTGAGGCCCACGAAGGCGCGCTTCATGGTTTTGACCACGGCTTTGATGGGCGTCGGCTGCCCGAAGACGCGGCTCGACAAATTCTTGTTGAGGTCCATCAGCTTGTGACGCTGGTCTTCCGACATATTTTCGATGGGGATATTCGTGCGTTCGGAAACGGCCTGCGCGACATGCTGACCATCGACGGGTGGCAGATAGCCTTCCGGGTGGTCGGCAGGCTTGTGGCCCAGCGTAACCATGGCACCTGCTTCATCGAGAATACCAAGTTCGCGGGCGGGGGAGTGGACCTCACCGATGTAGCGCCGTGCGAGGGTATTTACCCGATTGAGGGCATCTTCCGTATAGTCCACGCCGTGGTGCTTGCCATAAACGGGCCGCACGCGCTTGAGAATTTCCGCCACTTCTGCGGGACTTTGCTCGGGCACGATAACCGGGCTGAAGCGTCGCTTCATGGCTCCGTCTTTTTCGATCACGCGGAATTCGGAAAAGGTCGTAGCACCCACGCACCAGAGTTCGCCTCGGGCCAGGGCGGGTTTCATGAGGTTGGCTGCGTCCATGCCGCCGCTCTCGCCGGTCTCGCCGAGGCCGATGAGCTGGTGGATTTCGTCGATGAAGAGGATGACACTGCCCTTGGCGGTCTGGAGTTCTCGAAGTACCGCCGTGAGTCGCTGTTCGAACTCACCACGATATTTGGCACCCGCCATGATCAGGCCCAGATCCAAACTGATGATCTTCTTGCCCTTGAGCCGTTCCGGGACCCGATCTTTGACGATGTTGATCGCCAGGCCTTCGATAATTTTGGTTTTGCCCACCCCCGCTTCACCGAGGAGGACAGGGTTGTTGGCTTCCTTCTTCAGGAGGATGCTGGAGATCCGACGAATCTCGTCTTCGCGCCCGATGACCTCATCCAAACCACCGGCGGCGGCTTTCTCGGTCAGGTCGATGCCGTAGGTTTTCAGGGCCTCAATGGACGATGCGGTAGCGGTCTTCTTGCTCACGGCACCGACAGGAATCTTGCGGTCGGCATCAAGAATCGAACTCGTAAGGCCAAAGTCGCTTGCGAGGAAGGAATCCAGCTCGTGGGTTCGGTAGTCGATGATGCCCGCCAGGAGGTCGTCCCACTCAATCTGGTCCTTCTTCTTGGCGTTAATCGTCTCGATGACCCGGTCCAGGTTGTGGCCCGCTTTCTTGGGACGGTTCACCAGGAGGGTGCAGAGCTGGTTTAACTCATCAGAATAGCTCCCCCTGGCGACTTTTTGCTTGGGAAGATTGCTGATGAACTGATGGTTCAGGGCAACGCGGAACTCGCCGAAGGTGCGGCGATCCTTACTATCATCTTCGCCTTCAAAGAGGCGGCGCAGGGTGCTTTTTTCCCGGTCCATGGCATCGACCCACAGCAGGTGCTGAAAGTCGATGGGGCCGAGGCCGAGGGCACGTGCCTTATCAAAGCGCTCCTCACGGGTAAATCTATCAAAACGGTCTTCATCTACTTCGGGCATGACGCGATGCTCCCTATCCGGTTTTGGGTTTTGTCACTTGCTTTCAGGTGCTGCCCTTTATTTCCTCAGTATCTACAGCACAGGCGGGTAGACTAAGCAAATGCGGCGGGAAATGCAACTTGTATCAGGAATTGATAAGCCGGTCGTATTTCGCGTGGGTTCCTATCCAGAACCACAATAACCCATCATCGACCTCGACCGCCAAGGTTCGATAGCGGAGACCAGCTCGTGCGCACCAGTATGGCCCGACCTTCTTCAGGTGAAGGGCGGGATGTCTTGGGTTGGTCTTGAGGCGTTGGAAACTTCGGTCTGCGATTCGTTGGATGGTGACGGGGAGTGAATCATACGCGGACCAAAAGGAGGGGCTGGCGAAGTACTTCACATTTCTCTCGAAAGACCTGTCTCGTGATCTTTCAACGCGGTCGAGGCCAGGGTATCAAGCTTTCCCTGGCAGGCATCTTCCGCGATCTGCTTGTCCCATGCGTCGGCATCGAATTCTTCATACCACGCACGAAATTGCTTCAGTTGCATCGGCGTTAGCTGCCGTATATATTGCTCTATGTCGTTTACCGTCTTAGGCATGGAATACACCTCCTCGTCTTTTAAGTATACCCGTTTTGGCGTGTGTTTCGTAAGAAAAGAGGCAGGAATCAGGAATGCCTATATTTTTTACTTTCGCAGCGCGGCGTTCATCTCCACGATCATAGTGGCGAGTTCGCGGCGTTTATTGAGGAGCACCTCAGGATTCCTGCTGAACTCCACGAGGCTTGGGATCACTGCTCCAAGGTCGTGGGCTTTGGCCGCCCGCTTCAACAGGGCTTCGTGCCCCGTTTTCTTCAGCAGTCTGCTTCGCCGGTCATTGAAGAGGGCGAGGTAGTCGTAGTCTTCGATGCCATCGCGGATAACCTCCCAACGAATGGAATTTAGCGGGCCATTCTTGTTGGTGTAGAGAAGGAAACCGTCCCCGTTGACCGGGGTGATGTCGAGGAGAGTATCCCAAGGTTGTCCGGTGTTTGGCGGCGTATTGACACTCCAGTAATGCATGCCCCGAACGCCCAGCGCCCAGGTTTGCCAGAAGAGGATGCGGTGTTCGATGGCCTCGAAGTCGAGGAAGAAGTTGCCATAGGGCCGGGGCGGCGTCTGGTCCACATACCACCACACTTCCTTGCCCTTGCGTATTCGTTCCAGCACCTGCTTGCCATTCGCCGTGTCGAAGATGGGCGCGTGGATAGCCCAGCGGTCAAGACCGTCGGGCAGAAAGGGTTCCAGGCCATAGGTGGTGACCATGATGGGAATGTCGGGTGCCGTGTCTTTCCATTGCTGCATGCCCTCCAGAAGCCGGGGCCAGGCGGGGCGTGCCGGTTCGTTCGCGACCTGGGCAAAGGCGCGGTGCTGGAGTTCGTGTTTCTTCACGAAGGCGTTGGCCAGACGGAGGTTTTCCGGGTAGCCCAAGAGGGACGGCGGGACGCTGATAGTTGTCACCCCGGCAGGGTCTGCGTCGTCCAATGCCTCCTTGAAGCGGTCGAGGGCATTGCCGTAGTTCGCCTGTTCGGCGGGGAAGGGAACCAGGCCGCGCAGAGTCACGCGGTGGGCGGCGGCGTTCGCGAGGAAGCGGGCGGACAAGGCCTTGTCACCCAACGTGCCACCCGCCTGTTGGTGTTGGGCCCGTGCTTCATTGAGGTCGAAGACAAAATCGGTGTTGAGCATGGGACGGCTGGGCAGCTTAAAGTCGAAGACCTCCACTTCCAGAAAAAGCTCCAGAGGCGGGAGGCCAACCCCTTGAATTTCCAACAAGCCGCTGTAGGTGCCGGGTGCCGTGTCCACCGCGATGCCCACGGTGAACCACACCGGGGTCGTTACGCCGCCGGGGGCATCGAAGGGCTTCAGGGGTAGCAGAGCATCGGGCCGCGCCCCCGTGGGCCCTTCAAAGTGGCTGGGGATGGGGACGGGATGAAAGAGTTCGGTGTAGATCTTCAGGGCCTCGGCAGGAATGCGTTCGCCCGCAGGAGACCGGAGATCGCTGGATACGATAGTGATGCCGCGCAGGTTCTGGTCCTCGGGCGGGCGAATGGCAATCTGGAAGGATTCGGACTCGCCCTGGGCCGCCGCCACGTGAATAACAGGGTCGATGGTGTCGGTGGGTTTAAGCTGATCCTGGCGCAGGATCTTGCGCAGCGAGGTCTCGGTCCACAGCGCGATGTCGCCGCCCGTGAGGCGTGGCCGCTCGAAGCTGCGCGGCTGCTGGTCCAGGGCGTGGGGGGCATCCGTCCAGGATTCAAAGGCCGTGTTCTTGGCACCGCCAACAATGAACTGGGTATCGATGCCGCCGTGGGGCGATGCGGTTTCGGAACCCAGCGCAACGACCTTGCCCCGCTGGGTGATTTGCGCCAGTATCTCATAGGCACCAGGGGCGGGCGCGCTCCAGTCGAAGGTACACCGGGCCAGCTGGTTGGGTGTCAGGCTGAATTTCTTCTGGGGCAGGGACCAGGTCTTGCCATTGGCGGCCTTGACGTGGGCGTTGATCTGGAGGTCGGGCATGGCCTTGACCGGGGAAAAAAGCAGCGTGAGTTTGCCTTTGCTGTAGTCGAGTTGCATGGCGAATTCGTCCGTCGCAAAGTCCACGTGCTTCAGGCCGCGGACCATGTTCAGGCGGTAGCGCGTTTTCCACGATTTGCCGGGAGCGAGCAGGAAGGGCGTAAAGGCAGTCTGCACCCCCATTTTGGCCTTGGGCCGCGTTGAGGTCGCGGCGGCGAACGGTTCCGCGAGAAAGGCGTAGGTGTCGTCCGCATCGAAAACAGCGTAGAGGGATTCCTGTTCGATGGGATCCGTGAAAGCCACCCAGTTTCGCGTGGCCGGGTAGTAGGCGGCGCTCTTGGGTTGGATGATTCCCTGGGGCGTGGGCACGTCGAGCCGGTCCCGTTCGGACACCGAGCCGCCGGGCGTTACGTCATTGCGGACCCAGGGGGAAACCCA
>JAJRPE010000006.1 GCA_024280935.1 Candidatus Hydrogenedentota bacterium | reverse complement strand
CTCGCGCCAGCTTCCTGGCCATTGGAACAATCGATAACAACAGCGCGCACCGAGTTGGTGCCGTAATCCACGCCAATCGTAAAGGCTTTCATGGTCTTCCTTCCTTATATTCGCAACCAAGGGACAATGCGCCATATTAGCATAGCGCCTTGTTTCACGGCATTGCATTTCTCAGCAAATATTGTTTTCTAGCGTTTGCCGACTGAGAAACCTCGTTGGACTAAACGCGAGGTGTTAAAAGGACCGCCACAAAGCTCAGGTCGTGCCGCGCGATCCCCAAAAGTCGAGTTTCAACGAGTCCTGACGGGTTCGTGCACTGGCGTGGCGCAAGTGGTGCCTGGGAGTCAAGGAAAACGGGTTGCGCCGCTCGTGAAAGCGCCTTGGATATATCACGGTGCTGTTGCTCCAAGCGCACGAACCCTCGTGCCTCGGGATCGTGCGGCACGTCCAACAAGATTGATGCCCGACCAACGCCGACATGCCATCTTAACGCCTATGGCCTTCTCAGCGCCACTCAATGAGGGCGTTGTTCATGGCCTCTTCCACGCGGCGGCGGGGCTTGTGGAAGTAAATCATGCCATGGCCCGGTAACATCATATCGGTGTCTATCCGGGAGAAGCGTATCAGCGACTCAAGATACACTTCCTTGTCGAAGTCGAAGGAACCACTCCAGCCGAAGTGCCCATCGAGGAGGGTGCCGATGACATCCCCGCTGACGCACACCCGCTTTCCCTCCCAGTCGAAGAGAAATGCCGTGCATCCCATGCTGTGACCGGGAAGATGCATCACGTCGAGGGAGACCCCGAGCACGTCCACCCGCTCACCGCCTTCCACGCACTGGTCTATTTCACAGGGCGTGAAGGTCTTGTGGTAGAGATAGCCACAGCACCGCTCGTCCCCTGCGGCGACCGCTTCGGCGGTGTTGGTGTGGGCGATGAGTTTCACACCACGCTTCTTCAGAAGATGGGCACCCGCCGCATGGTCAAAGTGGGCATGGGTCAGAACGCACACCTTGATATCGTCGGGGGAGAAGCCCCAGTAGGCCATGTTGGCGAAAATCTGGTCCAGCGTATCGCCACAACCAGCGTCAAAAAGAACGAGGCCTTCGGGGGCTTCCAACAGGTAGGAATTCCCATCACGATAGCCCGCATCCTGCCCATCGAAGGTGATGCCGTTCATATCCCCGCCCACCTGATACAATCCACGTACTATCTGCATACGACGAAACTCCATATTGATATCGGCAAATGATTGCAGCGAGAGCATTCGCAACGGAAACCAGAACCGCTCCACGCCTCGGAAGGCGTAGTTAAGCATAGCGCTTTACCAACAATCTAGTGTGGGTTCGTTGCGACCCGCCAATTGAGCAGCACAAGCAGTACGATTCCCAGCAGGAAAAGGTCAGAAAGGGCCTGACCCAATGCAGCCCGCGTTGTCTCTAGATTGCATCCTTCACCTTCACCTTCTCCCTCCCCTTCACCTTCTCCCTCTCCACCACCGGTGACGGCAATTAGGTTACTCTGAAAGAGCACATCACCCTGATTTTCCTTCGTTATTATACTCAGTGAAACGGTATATGATCCCGGGGTTGCATAGGTATGAGCAGGGTGCTGCACGTTACTGAATTCGCCATCACCGAAGGACCAGGACCACCAGATGATTGCCGAAGCTCCGAACGAAGAGTGATCTGTAAATTGTACCGAAAGGGGTGCGTTGCCAGAGAGGATGTCTGCATCGAATGCCGCTACAATCCCCCCCCCTCCCTCTCCTTCACCCTCCCCCCCTCCACCCGATCCAAGGCAGACTGCGACCGCCGTGTCGGCACTTAACGCCGCCCCACCGGTCTGCCGGTATTCTGCCATGCCGGAAATGACTTGCAGTGCGGTCTCGTTCACGGGTACCTGCACATTGTAGGCAAAGAAAACAGGGAACGCAGGCACGTCAATCCAGGCAAACTCCAAGATACCCGTGCTGTCGACACCCGGTGTAACATCAGGCGCGTCACCAGATGACACGCCCTTGAAGATCCACCCGTCTGGCAGACTTTCTCGGAGTCCCAGGGCCTGCACGACCGGGTCACAGGCGCTTGTCAGGGTAACGTTTATCGTGACTTCCCCACCAGGAAGGGCACAACCGGCAGCGAGCGCGTGCGCCACTGTCACACAGGGGATGTCGGCGCCTTTTTGACTGTCCGACATGGGAACATGATCACTCATCGGGCCATTGGTCTGGGCTTCCACCGTTGGCACAAGGGCAACGATATAGCAAACCAGCAATCCGATAAGCGAACGATACAAAACGAATCCTCCAAGCACCTTTGTAGAGCGTAACAAGCTACCGATCCTGATTCCGAGTATGGGCCAACGTATCACACGAAGTCCCGCGCTGAGAATATTGTACCCTATATTCCCCTATCCTGCGCTGGAATCACGTAGTAACCATGGCTTCGGTTAACACACGGATAGCCTTGGGAATATCGGGAAACTCCCACACGTTGCGGCCCACAGTGGCCCCCGCCGCGCCCGTGCGCGCCACCGTCCGCATCATCTCCGCCGCTTCCTCAAGGGTGTTGCACTTGGGTCCACCTGCCGCCACCACAGGCACGGGGGTCTCCGCAACAATATCGCGGAAGGAGGCTGCGTCGCCCGTATACGGCACCTTAATCACATCGGCACCGAGTTCAAGGCCCATACGGACGGCATAGGCGATATCTTCGGGGCAGTGGGTTACGGAGGTTTTTTCGTCGCCACTGCTCACGGGGTAGATATGGGGGATAACGGGAAGGCCGTACTGCTCGGATTCGCGTACCACCCGGGCGAGGTGATTGATAAAGTGAATTTCGCTGTCGCCCTTGAGGAACATGGCCACGGCAATGGCATCGGCACCCATGGCGGCCACTTCTTCCACGTGGGCCGTCCAGGCAAATTCGGACCACTCCGGGCGCAGTGCCATGGATTGGATGATGAAGGGAACCTTGCCCGCATAGGGTTCCATGAAGCGCATCGCGATGCCCTTGTTCATGGTGATGGCATGGGGTCGCCCTGCCACGATTTGTTCGAGGGTGTGGCCCATGGTACGCAGTCCCTCGGGCAGACCAATGGGATAGTTGATAAGATGGTCCACGGCCACGCTCAAGATACGACCACTCGGGTCACTGAAGATGCGGTTCAGGCGGGTCTGTTTTCCGAGGCGGGACATGGGTACTCCTGAGTGGGTTGAATGAGGGGATGGGCCACGCCCAATGTGGGCGAGGCAGACCCCAAGAGCCTAGCGAAGGCGCGGCATCCGATGCAAGCTCAGTGACACGCGGACGCACCGCAAAGGAGGTTGGACTCATTCCTGTCCGACACAGGGCGCACGGTCCTTGTAGGAAGCGCACTACCAACCTCAGTCGTGCCGTGCGATCCCCAAAAGGCGAGTTTCAACGAGTCCTGACGGGTTCGTGCGCGGGCTGGGAACAAAAAAGCAAGAAAAAATTCGATTGCGGCGCACGCGTATGGTGCCTTGGCGTAACACAGTGCTGTTGCTCCAAGTGCACGAACCGGCTGAGACCGGATCGTGCGGCACGTCCGGCAAGAATGGCACTTGACCGGCGCCGACATCACCAGTGCAACAAACTACGGTAAAGCCGTTTTGAAGAGGATGTCTTTTTTTCGTTCACCCCCGTCGTCGTTTCTATCTCGCCCGACACTGTAAACAGAAAAGGCCTGGCCATCGACCTCATACCGCAGCGGACCACCCGACCAGAAATCGATGGGCACTTCCTTGCAATACGCCGGGACGAGCGCGTCCAGTGTTTCGGGCAAGACATCGTGGTCTTGCGCATAGCGAACAACACCCAAGGCAGCGTGTGCAACAACGGGGAACATAGGGGTCCCAGAAATACGATAAAAAAAGTAAGGATATATAGGCTTCCCCTCGTATCCCGCAATAATGGATTCCTGTTCTTTCACGGGGAGGCCTACCAATTCACGCTGCACACACCACGCGTTGAGCTGGTGGGCACGATCTACCTCGTAGAACCCTGTGAGCATGTTTACTAGGGTGATTTTTGTATTACGAAATTGTACAACGCTGTTCTCTATCACGTAACTGCTCTGCTTCACGATATCGCGCTCAAGTTGCTGCCTCTTCCAGTCTCCGGCTGACAGGTGAACTTGTAAAGCCGTAAGTTGCCCATCAGAAAATCGAACCCGCCGCAACACGCTCTCCATGGCCGTGAAGAGCAACTGTCTCGCAGGAATGCTAGCGGTAGCGTGGGTCTCTGGCCCAAAACCCCGGTCGCCTCCGCGCAAAAGAACCAGAGCATCCTCCAATGTATCGAAGGCGCCATCGGCATCACCCCTGTGCGCACGCAGACACGCACTCGTCGCGAGCAACTCCATCAGCAATTCCACTTGCCGATCTGCTTGTGGTGTAGCAGCGCCCGACTGGGCCACCTCATGAAAAGCCCTGAGTGTGTCCTCGTTTGAAGCGACGAACGCTTCCATAGCATCCAGCATAGGACTGACATAAGGAACCTCATCCAAACGGGCATCCTCGTCCTGCTTTCGAAAGCTGGGAAGTTCTTCCCGTCGATTCGGATCCGCCATCTGATAGGCAACCAGCACGGCTTGATAGGGCGAGTCCGATGACAGTTTCCTGGGTTCCCAGAAAGAAGTATAGGGTCCAAAGCGTGCCTCATAATCCGCCTTCGACATTGGTACTCCGAGGGCCGCCACCTGCTGAAGGGCATCATTCAATGCCACCCGTTTCTGTAAGCGCCAGACGAGCCATACCGATACGAGCACGCCCAAAGCCAACAATACAAACAATGCCCGCCGACGCCGACGTTGCCATGGTGTCATCTTTTTCTTGCGCCGTCGTCGGGCGCGGCCCGCTCCGCTCATGCCCGCTCCTGTCTATTGTCCGCGAATTTGTTCCGGCAAAGCCCGCAGTAAGCGTTCACTATCCGTGGCATCTTGGTCCTTAAAAAATCAACCTGCGGGTGCCACGGGTAGGCCTCTCAGGGCTTACCCGTGTAGTTCCTGTCACTGAGAGAGATGGTCCAGATTCCGAAATAGCAGTTCTGCACGGGTAAACCCTACCGGGCCTACCCGTGGCACCCGCAGCTCTTTTTGTAGATTATGGTTGCCCGTGTCCTGAACGCTTGCCTTATTCCCAAGGTTCCGCTATGCTCCATCCGCCGCAGCGGGCTAGGTTCCTGTGCCCCGCTGGGGCACCTTCGTGATCCCACCCGGTTAATACATGTCGAAAGTACGCTGACATGCGTCGGAACGGCAGAGCCTTATCAACTATCATCGGCAGAGCCGGTGATTAGCGATTCAACCCATCAGATGCATACACCTTGGTAACTCACTCCTGAAACCGAATTTCTGAAAAGAATTCGGGCTGATGAAAGTCCAGCTTTGTCTCGATCAGCGACCAGGAAGCCCAGTGGGGATGGGAATTATTTTCGGCGCACTTGTAGAAATTCGCACGCCACGTTTGGCCCTTCGCGCCCTCCAAATCGCCCACGTAGGCCTCAAAAACTTTGAAGGGAATGAAATATTCCACGTGCCAGACGGTGGGTTCCTCGACTTCGGGATCCACGACCTTAGGCATGGAATGGTAAATCTTAACGCTCTGGGCCAATTCAAAGGGTACGGCTCCGGGTTCTCGCAGTGAGTCGCCTTTCCATTCCGGGTTTTCGTGATAGGACAGGAGCATGGTGCCACCGCAGTTTATTTCGAAATTAAAATAGCCGCGCCCCGGCTTGGGCTCAACGAAGAACTCGACACAGGCGTCCTCCCACACCTTTCCGTGATACTTCGTCTCGACGGAACGGACGTATTGGTCCTCTACCCGAAAATGGATGTAAATCCCCTTTTCATCGAAAAGAACCTTGGACTGGGTCTTGGGGCGGTGATTAGATAGGTCCGTCCTGTAAAAATGAGCAACTTCCAGTGCGGGCACTTTATTCCATGCGGGGCCGTTCCATTGGCCGTCCAACGCAGGTGTGACCGTCGTGCGCTGTATTTGGTAAAAAGGTTTTACCGTGCTTTCGCGGGATTCCGCTTCAGCCAATGCCGTCTGTGCCGCCAATGCCAAGCTAACCATCATTAATACCCATTCCATCCTATAAGGAATTATATTCATCACGTTAGTCCTCCAAGGGCAGTTCGACAACGTCACTTCATCAAGGCCCTGTCGCTGAGTCGTCCCAAAAAGATAATGGCCGAATACGCTACAGAAAATCAACATGAGGGGGCATTCGTTCACGACGGGCAGGCTTGCGGACTTTCGTGCCCGCAGTAAGAGGCCGTGTAATGCAAACGAGGGCGGCCACAGAACTCCGTTGTGCCGCACGAACCCAACAGGCGAGTCTCGACGAGTCCTGACGGGTTCGTGCGCGGCGTGGAGTAAGCGCCCAAAATGATAATTGCTAAGCGTTCACAGCACGGGCAGCTACAATCGACAGAAAGACCGTCGGGTGCCACGGGTAGGCCCGCCAGGGTTTACCCGTGCAGAATCGCTATCTCTGAATTTGGACCGTTTCCCTTGCCGGTAGAAACGACACGGGTAAGCCCTGAGAGGCCTACCCGTGGCACCCGACGGCTGTTTTTTAAGGACCAAGGTATCCGGGCCGTGAATGCTTACGATAATTAAAACCGTTTACGATGCCGTGGGCGTGGGCACGACAACCCAGCAATCCACAGGCTCCTGTCCTTCGGATTGCCGCCAGAGCCGAAAACCACCGTCAATCTGCTCGTAGTTCAAGAGCGAGCCGTCCGACAAGGTTGGCGTGGGTGCGCCAAGGACTGTTGGGTACTCCCCCGTTTTCGCTTTATGCGCGGCCACGACGAATGCCGTCTCCGCCACAAGGGCCTCATCCCATCGGGTGCGCATATAGGCCCAGTGGGCAGGTGGCTGGCCAAAATTCATGGTCAGGGTCACATATACCATGGGGTGGGCATCGATACGTGCTTCCCATGCCGCGTGTCGTGCGGCCAATATCTGCTGTTCCGACTGCGACACACCAAAGCACGCCCGCACCTCGGCCATGAGACCCAGGTAGGCCCGCAGGTTGAGATCCCCCACACCGCCCGCCAAAAGCAGGTTTCGGACCATGCCGCGACTACGCCCCTGTCCGATACGGGAGAGAAAGAGGGATTGCTCCACGTCGCACATGCGTTGCCACTGCGCTATCCGTTCTCCTGGACTCAACTGCGTGCGAAAGGGGCGCAGTTGTTCTTCGGTGTAGTCCGCCTGGCCCATGAGGCGTTTGAGCGCAGCCAGAATGCGTGTCTCCAGTTGCCACTGGCGCGACAGGCTGGTGTACATGCCGTCGGTACTCAGCGATGCCACCAGCGCAAGGGCCGTTGTGAGTGAGGCGATGGCTTCACCAGTTTTTCCGCTGTCTCCCAGAAGGGCCGCATCGCAACACAGCAGGTTCGTCAATAGTTCCGTTGCACGCACATGGGGGCGCTCGCTGAACCCATAGCTGGATTGATAGCGATCAATATAGCGAGATCGACTGCATTTCGCCCCAGCATGCAGGCGCTCCAAAGCGGTAGCATTGGCCGCCACAAGCGCCTCCATGGCAACGCGATTCTCCTCGGGCAGCGCCTCCCCCACTGGCAGCGCAGCCTTGCCCCGAAACGGAAGGTAGTCCCAGTGTTTCAGTGCCACGTCGCGATACGCCGCCGCAGCTTCGCGGAAAAACGTTGCGGCGTTCTCCTCTGGCGCCAACGTCATCATCGATTCGTGCAGTTCATCGATATTTGTTGGTCGCCCGACCGCACGCAATGCTGCCAGTTGTTCGCACACCTCGCTGGCAAGCCGGACACGCCAAACCAATGCCGGGGACAATAGCAACACAAGGAGAGCAAACAGGACGATTAGACGCCGCCGTTTCTTAGCCCACGGGGTCGAGCGGGAACGACGACCTTCTTTTTCCATCGCCGAGAAGGTGCTCATAGCACCTGATACTGGAGTACGGGGTTGACCGCGTCCTCTATGGCCTCATGGTTCACCACCTGGAGGAGACCACGCTCGTAGAGATATTCCACATGGGCACCTGCCTCAAGAATGGCCAACAGCACGTGATAGGACTCCCGTTTGCCAAAGAGAGCGCGGGATATCTCCGCGAGGGTCTTGGGTTCCTGGCAGATAGCACGTGTCTTTTCCAGGCGCAGCTCGTGAAAGGCGAGGGTCTCATCGATGCGCTTGGCCACATCGGGGATGTCCCTCAGATGCCCTCCCAGGCCCAAGCGCACCCCTTCCACAACGCGAATTTTCTTCAATGCGTCGAAATAGTGCCCGAGTCCCATGTTCCGGCTTATGAATTCCGGCGATTGGTGGGGCGTAATCTTGTCGAGAACATGGTCCGCCGTAAAAAGGATGTCATCCAACTGAAGACAGACCTGCCCGGGACAATGACCGGGCGCATGGTGAATGGTAAAAGGACTATCCGCCATCGGGCCTTCCCTAAGCACTATATCTACCTTCACCGACTGGAAAACTCCCTTGGACCAACGGTTCATCTCCAACATGGATGCAACCCGTTCCGCCGACAAGCCGGTGCGTTTGAGGAAGACCTGGAGGTCTTTTGCCGCGATAACACGGCGTTCCTCAAAGTTTTGCAAGGTGGACACATCCAATTCGTGGATGGCGATAGTCGCCCCAGACTGCTCCAGAACATGGTTGGCACCACCGAAGTGGTCGATATGGCCGTGGGTAATGATGAGACGATCCACATCCTTCAGGTCCACGGTCAGGCCGAATTCCGAACGGGCATTGGCAAAGCAGCGTTCCAGCGAGCCGTTGGCGTCTCCGATGGCCGATGAGCAGTCAATGAGAGTTACGGCATCATCGAGGACCAGGTAACAATTGGTGACATGGTCCGCGAAGGCCCAGACGGGCAACTTAAAAACTTCGATGCCACTGCGGGTCTGGTAGCGCGTTACAATCTCTTCACCCGTCATGGGGTATCGTCTCCAAGGTCGTGCCGCCTCAGCAGCCGGGTAACCATCGCTGTCCATCCTGTTTGATGACTGGCACCAAGTCCCTCACCCGTATCACCATGAAAATATTCGTAAAAAAGAACCAACTCGCGCCAGTGGGGATCCTCCGCATAGCGGGCACTGTCCCCATGAGCTGGCCGACAGCCATCGGCATCGGCCTTGAATAAGCGTACGAGCCGCCGGGCAATTTCGCACGCAACTTCCTTCAAGTTCATCCAATTGCCCGATCCTGTGGGGCACTCCACCTTGAGATCATCGCCATAAAAATGGTGATAGCGTTCTAAGGCTTCGATAATCAGGTAATTCAAGGGAAACCACACCGGCCCGCGCCAGTTGGAATTACCGCCGAACATGCCCGACTCCGACTCGCCCGGCACATAGGATACACGCCATGATTCGCCCGATTTGGCATCGGCATAGGTAAAGGGTTCTTCGGCGTGGACCCGCGACATGGATCGTATGCCATAGGGGGAGAGAAACTCGTCTTCATCCAGGGCATAGGCGAGAACACGCACGAGGCGTTCCCGAGTCGGTATGGCCAGCAACTCCCAAGTTGTTCCATCCGCCTGTTTCTTTTTCTCCAAGTAGGTCGTGGTGCGGGCGAGATCCTTGCGATGCTTCAGGAACCAGTCAAGGCGTTTGCGAAAACCGGGCAACTTGTCAATCTCGTCGCTTTTCAGAACCTCCACCGCCAGCAAGGGCACCAGGCCGACGAGAGAGCGCACGCGAATAGGCGTGGCATGACCCTGGGCAAAAACCTGATCGTAGTAAAAACCGTCTTCCTCATGCCACAGTCCGTCTTCCCCCAGATGGTTCATGGCATCAACAATATGAACAAAGTGCTCAAAAAACTTGGAAGCGATGTCTTCATACGCCGCATTCTTCGAGGCCAGCTCCAGGGAAATGGCCAACATGGTGGTGCAATAAAAAGCCATCCACGCCGTACCATCCGCCTGCTCCAGCTCTCCGCCCATGGGCACCGGTTTGGATCGGTCAAACACGCCGATGTTATCAAGCCCCAGGAAGCCCCCGGAAAACAAGTTATTGCCGTGGGGATCCTTCCGGTTGACCCACCACGTGAAATTCATGAGCAGCTTATGAAAAACGCGCTCCAGGAAGGCCCGGTCACGATGCCCCCGCGCCCCGGTCATCTTAAATACGCGCCAACAAGCCCAGGCGTGTACCGGTGGATTTACGTCGCCAAAGTTAAACTCATAGGCCGCCATTTGCCCGTTGGGATGAAGGTACCACTCACGAAGCAAGACCTCCAACTGACCCTTGGCAAAGGCGGGGTCCAGTTCGGCATAGGGCAGCATGTGAAAAGCGAGATCCCATGCGGCAAACCAGGGGTACTCCCAGCCATCCGGCATGGAAAGCACATCCCGTGCGTAGAGATGGCGCCACTCATGATTGCGACCATGCTTTCGGGCTGCGGGCGGGCTGGGGAATCCTGGGTCGCCCTCCAGCCACGTGGTCAGAATGTAGTGATAGAATTGTTTGCTCCACAAGAGCCCCGCCCAGGCTTGGCGCAATATCGATTCGACTTCCTTCGTCGCGCTCCGAGGCATCAGCGCAGCATAAAAGTCGGCAGATTCTGACCGGCGTGCCGCCATGCACTCAACGAAACCTGGGCCAAAGGCTTCGGCAGGTGCCTGGTCCGCACTGGAAAGACGAAGCCGGAGTTCCCAACACCCCTGCGCGGGCACAACCCGAACGAAGTGCGCCGCCGCCTTCGTCCCTTCCTGATCCGGGTTGACGGCCTGGGCCTCGCCACGAATCACGAAGTCATGAAACGCATCTTTTTGGTATTGCGTCACATTGGGCACGCCAAAAAGCCGGGCGCGATTGGAATCATTGTCGGTAAAGAGCAAGGTTGGCTCTTCTCCAGCGGTATCGCGATCCAGCGCCAATACGAAGTTACCCAGAGAGTCATGTTCCGCCTCAATACGCCCCGGCGCGGCGTTCCACAAACGGGGTTTGGCCTCCCCGCTTTCGTGTTGAGCGCCCCATCGCCATATATTGCGAAACCACAACGTCGGCAGGACATGGAGTTCTGCATCGACGTCCGCACGATTATAGATATTGATTCGAATCAGGATGTCGTTGTCGTCCGCCTTCGCATACTCGACAAACACATCGAAATAACGGTTCTCCTCAAATATCCCCGTATCTTCCAGCTCGTACTCTGGCTCCAGGCGGCTTCGCTTTCCATTCTCCGCCACGAGGTCATCGTAGGGAAAGGCGGCCTGGGGATACTTGTACAATGCCTTCATATACGAGTGGGTTGGCGTAGACTCCAAAAAGTAGTAACACTCTTTGACATCCTCGCCATGGTTTCCCTCGCCATTGGTGAGGCCAAAAAGCCGTTCTTTCAGGATGCGGTCCTGCCCATTCCAGAGCGCCAACCCAAAACACAAGCGGCACTGGCGATCACAGATACCAAGCAGCCCGTCCTCTCCCCAGCGATAAGCACGGCTCGGCGCATGATCGTGCAGAAAATGCTTCCAGACATCCCCCTGCTGGGAGTAGTCCTCGCGCACGGTGCCCCATTGCCGGTCCGCGAGGTAGGGCCCCCAACGCTTCCAGTTTCTGCTACGCTCGACTTCTTCCGTCAAGCGGTGTTGTTCCGCTCCGTGCTCACTATTCATCGGTGTGGTAGTGCTTTCTACGGTCGCCAGTCGGCCAGCGTACAAATCTGCTGATAGAAGATATCCCGCTCCTGCTTCACGAGCATGGCACCAAGATGTTCACAGAGACCATTGTCCGCTGCGTTCCCGTAGTTTACCACGGCGGCCATGTAGGCGACCAGATAGGGGAGCGGTTAGGGGAGCGGTTAGGGGAGCGGTTATAGTGAAACGGAATTCGAAGTATCTGGCTCCCTGGCCAATGTGGCGGGCTACGTACGGAAACCCTACCGCATACAGACGCTGTTAAGCGTCGTCGGCGACGCGATCAATCGCAGAAAACAGGTGCTTACGGGCGCCAGTCGGCCAAGGCGCATATCTGCTGATAGAAGACATCCCGCTCCTGCTTCACGAGCATGGCCCCAAGATGCTCACAGAGATCGTTGTCGGCCGCATCTCCGTAATTTATCACGGCGGCCATGTAGGCGACCAGATAGGGAAGGGCCTCCCGATAGCCTTCATAGCGCGGGTGGATATTCAGCATACACCGCTGGGTTTCGCCCTCGGTATAAAAGACCGGCTGGGCAAACTGATGCTCGTCGAGGCCATCTTCGGTAAAGCACAGCCCCGTCGGGTAGCGCAAACACGCCTCGTCTTCCATGAATTGCGTAAGGTTATTGGAAGAAAGAGGCGCGCCGAGCCGTTCCAAGACCCGCTCGACTGTCGCGTCGGCATGGGCCCACAGCAGTTTGCCCATTTCCTCTGCGGAGGGCAGTTCTTCGTGTTCATTTTCGGTCGTCATTGAACCCCTGTTTTCCTGGTTCCTGAAAACACACCCGCAAGTTGTTTTTTAAGCGGGTGCATGGAGATTGTGCATGGGCCACCAACTGAATCATAGTTAATCCACCGGCTCTGCCGGTGAGAATTCATCAGGCTCTGCCGTTCCGGCGTTGGTTGTTGGCATTCATACACTGCGCGGTGTGTGCCATGTTGTTTTAGTCCCGTAGGGACTAACTGCTTTGGCTTCGTACCTGAGTTTGACGAATCGGCCCCTTTTAGGGGCCTTCCTCATACCCCCGGCTCTGCCGGTGGTTACTGAATAATATAAAACGTGATGCTTCATCCTAGCCGTTGACCGAAATGTGTGGCACCTGCGGTGCCGTGGTCGAATCTGTGTAGAATTGTTACCGCTATGTCGCATGAGCGACCGCCCCGAAGGGGTTTAACAGGTTAGCCCAGGGCAATGGAATCCCCGTCTTGGCACACCAAGCCCTGAAAGGGCGGCACAGGAGATCATGGCGTGCCCCATGCGCTTTCTATTTCGCCCTTTCAGGGCTTGCGGGCTGATGTGTGCTCGAAACCCAAGGCGTTGCCCTGGGCTAACCTATTGAGGCCTTTCAGGCCGAAAAACACATACTATTTCGTCGAGAGCAGACCCAAAAAGGCCAATGAGACTTTCCATACACCCTCTTAGAGAAACAGGGCCACAACACTCGGCTGTGGCCCTGCTTTTTCGTGCTAGTTGCTACTTATAGCGGCTCTGGAATTCCTGCTGGCGTGCTTTGCGCTCGGCCTTTTCTTCGGGACTCATCTCGCCCTTGAACCAGCGGTGGTTATTGCTTGAAAGCACTTCGTCAATCTTCGCTTCCAAGGCATCGGCGGCCTTCGCCTTCTCGGCGTCGCCAGTGGCCCTGCCTTTTTCGATGAGCTCCTCGAGCTCCGGCAGCAACTTTGAGTAGAAGTGTTTTGCGATTTCGTAGGTGCCGTGCCAGTGGGTATAGTCCGGCCCCATCATGGAGACGCCGTGGCGGGCACGACGGCCTTCGTGGTGCCACAGTTCGAACCAGGTCCAGTCGATCTTATTACCAAAGGCCACCGGTTTCATGAGCGGCTTGGCCAAGGCCATCAACTCCAAGCCAGGCTTGGCAAACTTGTCGTGGTAGAGTTCGAGGAGCTCGTCATACTGCAAGTAAAACGCGTCCACATAATTCTGGTTGTGGCAGTTGGTGCAAACATTCTGCATGTTGGCGCGGCGGGTTTGCCAAGGCACATCTTTGCCCGGCAAGCCCATCTTGGCATCGGAGACTTCGGGGCGGATAGACACGGCCGGCCGGTTGTTCCAACTGATGCGCATGCCCACATCGTGGGTCACGGGCTGATCCTTTGTAGCGCTCATGTGGCACGTCGCACAGGTCGGCGCGGCACTGTAGTCTTCGCCGACGATCCACTTGGGACTATCCAAATTCATCTTGTCGATGTTGGCGCGGAATGCTATACCGTGCTTCGATTCGTTGTAGATTTCTATCTGGGGGTGATCCGGCCCCATGTGACATTTGCCGCAGTTCTCGGGGTTGCGCGCCTGGGCTGCGGAAAAGGCATGGCGGGAGTGGCACGCCGAGCAGGAGCCTTCGGAGCCATCCGGGTTGATACGCCCAATACCCGTGTTCGGCCACGTGGCGGGGTCGAGCCTGCCGTCCTCCATCACCTTCACTTCAGAGCCGTGGCACTGCCAGCAACCGCTGACGGCCGCCGCCGACACGCCCATGGGGAACATGGGCGTCACGAATCCGCGATTGCCTTCCACAACCTCGGCCAGAACATTGTCCAGCGACCCCATAATGCGTCCCGCCTTGGCATGGTGGGAACCCACGAACTCTTCCACCTCCTTTTCATGGCAGCGGGCGCAGTCCTTGGGACTCACGATGGTGGCAATATTCTCGCCATAGTGCTCATAGGCATCAAGATCTTCTTTTTCCGCCTTGTGGCACTCGAAGCAACCGATGTTGCCCCGGTAGTGCTTGCTGTCGCCCCACTGCTCATAGATAACAGGACTCTGCTCCTTGTGGCACTTAATGCACGCCGCTGATTCAGCAGAGATCTCCGTCAGCATATACCCCGCCATGGCCGGTGCGGCACCCAAAAGCACCATCAACCCAAGGGCGGTTCCCATTAAGATTCTTGTACGCATCATTTCATCTCTCCTTCACTCGCACTTGACATTGACAGGGCGATGCCCTTTTCATGACTAAACTGGCCGGACATAATTGGTATGGCCAGTCGCAGCATCCAGGAATAAATCAGTATTCCGAAAGCCCACGCTCCCATACAGATAAGCAACTCGTTGGTTGTTGGCAGATATTCGACGATATTCCCCAACGGGGTTGGGATAAAACCTGGAATAATCAGGCCCATCCCCTTTTCGATCCATACGCCCACGATGCAAAACAGGCAGGCCGCATCGAGATACCCAAGCTTTTTCCCCAATGGCGTGATGAGGATGATCATCGCCACCACTTCCAAGACCAGGGCCGTCCATATCCATGGCACGAGGGCATTGTAGGTATGGCCGTGATGTTCCAGTCCCTGCAGGAGGTAGGTCATGGAGGCGCTATGCAGCGCGCCCGAGTAGTATTCTTTGAAAACTTCGCACGCGAAGAGAAATAAATTGATGAGCAGCGCGGTGGTTACGATATTGCGCAGGAGGTGGAGGGCCTTATCCGGGATTTCGTAGGTGGAAACCCGCCGAATAATCTGGAAGGCCAATATCAGAATGGCCGGCCCCGCAACGAAAGCGGAGCAGAGAAAACGCGGCGCGATTATGGCGGCGTTCCAGAAGGGCCGCCCCACGAGCCCCACATAAAGAAAGGCGGTCACGGTGTGGATACTCACCGCCCAGACGATGGCCAGGAACACCAGCGGGATATAGAATAGCCACGTCGGCTTTCGATCCATATACTTGCAGAAGAGCAGGTAGCCACAGATATGCAGGTTCAAGAGCAGGTAGCCATTGAGCACAATGACATCCCAAGCCAACATGGAAACAGGAAAATTGAATTTTCCGATTACCGGTATCATATGCCAGAAACGGTCAGGACGCCCGAGGTCAACCGTGACGAATATGAGGCACATGACGATGGCTGCGATGGCGAGCAACTCACCGAAAAGCACCACGTCGTGCATTTCCTTGTTTCTATAAACGTAGGCGGGAATCACCAGCATGACAGCCGCCGCCGCCACGCCCACCAGGAAGGTAAAGTTGGCAATATAGGCACCCCAACTCACCTGATCCGTCATGCCGGTGGTCGTTAAGCCACTGACAAATTGAGTCATGTAGGCATTGCCGCCAATCCCACAAAGTATGGTGAGAAATATCATCCAAGCGTAAAACGGCCCGCCGCCCGTGAAGCTCAGCTTGCAGGCTCGTCCCAGAAAAAGTACGTAATCTTTTACCATAACCCGTCGCCCTTACACATCGAAGTAGTAGAAAAAGGCGGGCACGGTACCGGCCTCCTCTTTCAGTACGTAGGTTCGTTTGTTCTTAATGATGTAGCGAATCTCGCTCTCCGGGTCGTTCAGATCCCCGAAAACCCGTGCACCCGTGGGGCAGACTTCCAAGCACGCGGGATTTTTCCCCTCGCGGGTCCGGTGCAGACAGAAGTGGCATTTCTCCACCACGCCGACGGGCCGTATGCGATTGCTGAGATAGCCCATATCGGGATTGATATCTTCTTTGGGAATCTCCGGCTTGCTGAAGTTAAAACGTCGCGCCTCGTAAGGGCACGCCGCCATGCAATAGCGACAGCCAATACACCAGTTGTAGTCGATAACGGTAACGCCATCGGGTTCTTTCCACGTGGCCTCAACCGGACAAACCTTGGTGCAGGGCGGGTTTTCACACTGCTGGCATTGGACGGGAAGATAGTATTTGCCCTCTTTGGGCACCTGTTCATCATCGTAGTAATGGTCGGACTGTTCCAAGTCGAAGGTGCCACTGGGCATCTCCAGCACCTTGATGTACTGAATGGCCGGGTCCCGGGACTGATTATTCTCCTGGACGCAGGCCGTGACACAACGGCGGGAGCCATTGCAGCGGCTCAGGTTCAGCGCATAGGCAAAACGAACACCGCTTTTCGGCTTGGGATCTTTAATGGTGACCTTGGCTCCGTAATCCCGACCGATTTCACCTTCAAGGCGCGTAATTATGCCTTGGATATCGTCCTTCGACAGGCGGGTGTAATGCTGTTGAAAGAAGCCGTCCAGGGTGCCGGATTTCATGTTGCGCAGCGGAGCCAGGGTTGCGCCAATGGCGCCCGCAATGGCTACGCCCGCACCGGCTTTCAGGAAGCTTCGGCGTTTTACTTCGTTGTTTGTTTCCGTTGCCATGCTCCAGATCCTCTAATGGGCTGCTTGCGCTGGTTTTGAATTTGCTGCAAGGTGGGAAGAAGCACCTTCGAATCGGGTTCGGATAGTTGGAGAGTCAGGTGCCATGAGCGCAAACTTGGGACGGTGCGGATCGTGACACTGGACACAAAGGAGCTTTTTCCGATCAGGATTACTGCGTTCCCAACCGCCGTTTTGGCGTCCGTGAACGCCCTGTTGCCAATCACGAAAGGTCGGCCCGTGGCACTTGGAACATAATTCCGCAGGTTTGTCGGAGGAAATTGGACTGCCGTCATGGGCTACAAAGGAGTCTCGGTCTGTCTGGTGGTGGCAATTGACGCAATAGGTGTTCATACCGTGGTCGAAGATAGCATCAATTTCCGCGTGCTCCCCCTTGAGTTCGTTTTGTCGGCGGGGGCTGGAAAAATCGTTGTGGCATTCGGAGCACTTATATTCAAAGGTGCCCCGCCTGTGCAACAGCGGTTTGAGCTCACCACGAACGGGCGCAATATCGAAAACATCCCCCACGACTTCCCGTGCGTAGAGGGAATCGACCGCCGGATACTCGGAGGAACATGCTGCAAGCATGACCACCAGCCCCAGACATGCCAAGCCAATCCGTGCTGCTTCAACCCAATGTGCAGGTTTCATTGACCCAATAACCCTCATGTCGGCTAGCTTCAATACCAATAATGAACTAAAGTGGCGGGGCCGCAACCAAGACTTATGGCCCTTGGCACTCGTCACCCGATGCTTATCTTTTTTTAGCGATTTTCTAAAACTTAGGTGCTAAGAAACAACTTAAAAAAGGGAGCACCAATGGTTCCAGTTTTCAATGTCGGAGAAATCTCTCCACTTCTCGTATACTACAACAATTTCATATCCAAAATACACCTTTTAATT
>JAJRPE010000005.1 GCA_024280935.1 Candidatus Hydrogenedentota bacterium | reverse complement strand
GAGCCATGATAATAGCCATAGCCGTGCTTTGCGGCATCCAAACGCCGTATGAGCTGGGTGTGGGTGCCAAGCCATTGGCTGAAGATAACCACCTTGCTTTCGGGGTCCGCGAGGATATCGTCGAGCAAGAGCGCACACTCATCCATCTTGGTGCTGTGATCGGTCTCCTTATCCACGAGGAAGGTGCTGTTGCAAGACATGCGCATGTACTGCATAGCGGCCATGAGGCGGCGCTGGTCTTCATCGGTGAGAAATCCGAACTTGCGCCATTTCACGCAAATGCGCGTGACTATTTCTGCGTTGTCCGTGTGTATCAGGGACTGCTCCTCGGTCATCTCGACGAAGAAGTACTTGTCGGTGCGTTCGGGCAATTCCTGCAAGACATCGGCCTTGCGGCGTCGCACCAACACAGAGGCGAGGCTCTCTTTGACCCGATTCAGGTCCTTGTAGCCAATGACGCGACCGCTCTCATCCACGTGTTGGTGGGCATGAAGAAACTTGAATAGGGGGCCGAGATGAAAACGGTCCACAAACTCCATGATGGAGTGAAGCTCCGACAGTCGGTTTTCCAGGGGCGTGCCCGTCAAGACAATGGCGAAATCTGATTCCAGTTGCTTGATGCTTTGTGCCCGGCGGGTTTCCCAGTTTTTGATGCGTTGGGCTTCATCGAGAATGATCACATCGGGTCGCCATTCTTCGATGAGACTCCGGTCGCGCTCAATGATTTCGTAGTTGCTCAACTTGTAAAAGGTGTCGTTCTGGTAGATGGCTTTCCGGTGATGCCAGGGTCCCTCCACCACCTCGGCCTCGCGCCCGGCGAAGCGCTCCACTTCGTGCTTCCATTGGTGCTTCAGCGCCGTGGGCGACACGACCAGCACCCGCTGCACGCCAGCAACCTTCGCCAGAATCTCGACGGCGGCTATGGCCTGGATCGTCTTGCCCAAGCCCATGTCGTCGGCCAGTAGGCAGCGCCCTGCTTTGGCCGCGAAGAGAGCCCCTTGGCGCTGATAGGGATAGAGCTTAACCTTCAGTAACTTATTCAGCTTGGCGGCACTGCCGCGTCCCTCAAAGCCCTCTTTAATCTTCGCACGTCGTCGTGCATCATCGCGCCGCTGTGCCACATAGGCCAGCGTATCGTCGTAGATACGGATCTCGTGGGACTGCTTTCCCGCCTGGCGCACAAACTGCTCAAATTTTGCCACCCCGGCTTCCAACAGCCGTCCTGAATCATCGAAGAAACGTTTGAAGAGACGCATCGACTTCGCATCGCTGTCACTTCCGATAAGCACATGGACACTTCGCTCTGCACCGTAACAGAGGTAGACTTCGGAATAGGCTGGATGGAAGCCTTCGCGAAAGGCCTTCTTTCCACCCCGCTTCCGTGCGAGTTTCGCCAGGAGCCATTCGATATGCTTGCACGTGCCCAGCGAATTCACCGAAAAATCAGGACAGGTGCAGAAGTTGCTTCCCAGTTCCTCACCCCGAATCGAAACCCGATAGGTCTTCTCGCTTTTTGGATTGTGAACGGAAAAAGTGGAAAAAATGACTTCTTCGCCCAGATTGTTGAATTTGAAGTCCTGCTCCCGGCCATATTCGCGACGTAACGCGATCTGCCATTCTTCGAGGGTCATTTTCTCGGGCTTGCGGGTGCGCGAGGTCTTGACCACTTTTTTCTTTACTTTGCGACGAGGCTTGGCTTTCTGACTCATGCTAACTCTCTTTGGGTTGGAATGCAGTATGTGCGTGATTACTTTCCGTCGTCTTTTCCGTCCGTCAGCCATTCCATCGAAAAGCGCACGAAGGAGAGTTGATCGGTGTCGTGGATGGCTCCATGCTCATAGAACATACCAATGTGGCCATCGGAGAGCTTGACCAAGGTGGAGTAGCCGGACTTTCCGGGATAGATCAGTTTGGATGTCGGCCAGGTTTTTCCTTCGTCGTAGCTCAGGCGAACGGTCATATTGACGCGCTTGCTCGCGCTGGCGGGGTTGGCGAAGAGCAGACGATTTTTGGTGTCACCGTCTGCGGTGGAAGAATAGGATAGGAAACTCGCTTGGCATTCCGGTTCGACCAGGGTCTCGTCGAGCCGCAGGGGCGACCAGGTCTGCCCGCGATCACGGGAAGTCGCCACCCCGCGCTGATGGATGCCCGTGCTGCCACGAAGATTGCTCATCAGGGTGCCATCGGCCAACTCAACGACCATGGACTCGTTGGTCGTTTCTGCAATGGGCGGGGTTATGGCCCACGAAGTGCCGTGGTCGTCACTAAAAATGAGGTGGCTGTAGAACAATCCGGATTGGCGATTCACAGGAAAATAAAGGCGGCCTGCCCGATCCTGCATGCCATGGCCGGGTGAACCCCAGATGGCGTTCCACGCGGGATCCTTGACTTGCCGGTTGAGGGGGATGGGCTTGCTCCATGTCGCGCCGTCGTCATCGCTGCGAATCAGCATGAGCTGCAGGGTGGGGCCGTCCACGCCAGGCTGGCTCTCCCGAGACCCAATGCCCTCGGGACCGTAGGCGTAGAGACACCAAACCGTGCCCGTCTCCCGGTCCGTCAGCAGGCTCGCGTCACCCGCGCCTTCCGTGCCGGGATAATCCATGATAGTCTGCTGGGACGTCCAGGTCGTGCCCGAATCAAAACTGCGGCGCATCACCAAATCGATGTTGTTCGGCAAGTCATCCCCCAGCTCTCGTCGTGCGTCGCAAACGGCAATGAGGGTGCCTTTGGTGGTCACGGTCAACGCGGGGATGCGGTATAAAAACGTATCGTTGCTGCCACGGACGAAGAGGTCGATGGAGAAGGGATATTCAATGATTTCCGCATTTCCAACGGGGACAAGCAGCGCCGACAGGGCCATTGCCCCTGCCACAAATATTTGTATCGATGTTTTTTTGAACATAATTACTCCGCGTATTTTTGTTGTCTTGTTTCAGCCATTGCTTAAGTGCATTGCAGGAGGCAGGATGATTTCAAAGTCCCGCTCCAATGGGTTGCCTTTCATGTAAGACTCGTGCGTGGGGTGGCGCGTATCGGTATAGTCCGTTTTGTAACGGGGATGGCCGTGGATGTCCGTGCTCGGTGTGACCCATTTCTCGGGCAGACTGTGCATGCGGACACGGATGCGATCCGCAAAGACTTCGTAGCTGGCAAAGTCACAAGGATAGCTGGCCGTGCCACTGGGGACAATGTGGTAAACACCCTTTCGCTTGATGGCTGCGGTCAAATGGATATGGCCGGAAAGCACCGCGAGGATTGATTCAGCATACTCATCAATCATGGCAAGCATCTCCTCGTCGTGCGCCCTGTAGCTGCTGAATCCAAAGCTCTCCTTGAGTACGGATTCCTCTCGAATCGGTACGAGCGGAATGTGGCAACAGAGAATTTTGGGTTTGTCTTTGGAATCCGCGAGCACCTTTGCCAGCCAACGATTGCGGATTTTCCCCACTTCCTTTTGATTTGAGCTTGGTGCCCCGCTGTTGTTGATAATCACGAAGAGCAGCCCGCCGTGGTCAAAGGTGTAGTTTGTGCGATCGCGGCCAAAGGTATTCCAGTACGGCCCCTCTTTCGTGGGATTGCCTTCGCCTTGGATGTTCTCGTGATTCCCGACCACGGGGTAGAGCGGACACGTCAAATCGGAGCTCAGAGCGATGAATTCTTCGAGGTCGGCCACCAGACTTTCTTGTCCGTGTGCGCCGTGAATCATGTCGCCGACGGCGATCACAAAATCGGGTACTGGACAATGGTCAGCCGCGTTGAGGGACTCCACGAGATAGCGCGCTTTCTTGTTGGCCAATTCGTAGTCTTTGGGTGTGAAGGTCTCGACATGCAGATCGTTCCACTGAATGAATCGAAACAATGGGGTTTCGTCTGCCGACACCTCGGTGGCCTCCGTTGCCGAATCGATTGGGATTGTTGCCGTGGAAGCCGCCGCCACTTGCATGAACCGGCGACGCGTCAGCCCGGTAACTGCGTTTCTGGTTGCCAGGTTCGGCTTGTTTCTCAAGGGACGATTCCTCTCAGAAACCTTGGTCGAGGGCGTATCACAGACGGTTTCCTTGATATCAAGAACGGGGTGCGTTTCCTCTCGTTTGAAACACATTGAACCCCTTGCGGTTTCCAACTATCATTGGGGGCCAATTGTAGCGGTATAACAGGTCGCATTGAAAGGATCGCCTTGACACATAACGTTACGCGGTATGCGGTCACGGGCCACTTGGGGTGCCACGGACAAGGGGCGATAGCCCTTGCCCGTGCCTGGAAAGCATGTCCAAGAGGCAATAACTCCAATGTCTGGGCTAACCTGTTGGGCCCCTTCGGGGCGGTCGTTTATGCGACAGGCTGTAACGATTGTGTGCTGATTCACCCGCTGCACCGCAGGTGCCACTTCTTCCGGGCAGCGTCTTGGACGAAGCGTAGTGCCCTAGTCTGGAAAAACCGTCACAAAAAACAAGAAGTTTTTCGGGTGTTTCCAAGAGCTACTGTAAACATTGGCTATAACGAATTTTTCAAGACAGAGGAACATTTTGAATTTGCTACTGTTAGCGATCAAAACCCGCCCTTTGCGTGTCAAACAAAATAACAGATCGCACGCAAAGGCGCGAAGACGCAAAGAAAAGAAATATTTCACCACGAAGAGACGAAGAACACGAAGGAAGAAAAGTAAGGTGCGGACCGGGCAACCTGCTACTTCTCCTCTTC
>JAJRPE010000102.1 GCA_024280935.1 Candidatus Hydrogenedentota bacterium | reverse complement strand
AGTGATTCTCTCTACATCATGGCCCGGTTCCTGGAGCAGGGCGATCACGTGCCCGTGGACTATGGGGTGTTGGAGTAGGAATGCGGGACGAACCAAAGCCCTGTCAATGGAGGCTAAACGGAATGAGTAATTCGGAACCAATCCATAATGTATTCGATGCTCTGGGTCTTGAAGATGCGGAAGAGACCATAGCCAAATGCGATCTCGCCGTCTGTATATTCCGTATCGGTGAAGAACGAAAGTTGACGGATGCCGCGTTGGCCGAGATTGTTGGTTGTCTCCCCGAGCGCATGGCCTTATTACATGCTACGGAAGTAGACGACTTCTCCATTGAAGAGTTGTCCCGCTATTTGGTGGCCCTTGGTCAGAACGTACGGATCACCGTAGAACCCACCAGGGAGTCCGAAGCACATTTCTGCGTAGCGAGCTAACAAGTCACCAATTCCCTCCGCCACGGCACGTCGACGACCAGAGGCGTAATGGACGGCTGTGCCACCCTATTCAAAGTCGGCCTTATACGCAGCCAGCAGTGCGTCTACATCATTCGGCAGGAGATAGACCTTGCCCGTGATGGTCTTGCTCTCCCCCGCCTTGAGTCCGCCAATGCGGAAGTCGGCGTGCATGCACCTGATCACGCCCTGGAAGAGTTCCTGGGTAGGTTCCCAAGCGGTCGCGAGAAGCCATTTTCCATCTTCCGTGACACAGCCTATGAGCTTGTTGGCGGGTTTCACCGGGGATAGGGGGCGGGGATTGACGTCATCCAAGTTGATTCCGTCGGGCACATAAATCTGGCCGCCTTTGTAGCGCGCCTCCTCGTTGCGCGGCAGCTTGTCGAGCATGACCTGCCCGATATCGGTGAAGATGAAACAGCGCTTGTGGTAGTTCTCCTGATCAAGGCCGGTAAACTTGCCAACGCGGATGCAGGGCTGTGCCCAGTCGATATCAACGGGTTTGTCCGTCGTATTCTTCAGGTGAAGGCTGAATGAAACGCCGTCCTTGACTACCCGGATCTCGTGATGGACGACAACGCCCGGTTCCACGTGGCTTTCCAGCGCTATAGACTGTCCCGTCTCATCCTTCTTTATCAGCTTGGTTTCGTGGGGGATGACTGTCTCGCTCCAAACGCGGTCGGTGGATCCGGTACGGCAGAAAGCCTCCAGATACCAGATTTGTACCTTACCTTCGGGAATCGAGCCTGCGTAGATCGTCAGTTTGTCGTGCTGCCACTCGATTCGACTGACGGTTGATGAGTGGGAGGGCTCCTGCCCAGAAGCCACGGAGACCATGAGAACAGCGCACGTAATCAACACCAGTCCTATACGCTTCAAACACCCAAATCTCTTCATACTGTTTCTCCCGCTCTATATCCTTGGTGAATACCGCTGTGGCAAGTACTTTCGATGAACTATGGGTTGCACTATGACGTATCGTCACTTGTTCTCGCAAATATAGCACTTGCGACCCGTAACGACATGGATCCAGACATCCTGATTTCGGCGGAATTGGTTTTGGCACTTTTTGATTCCAGCGTGGCAACCTTCAGACCGAAAAAGTAGCTTCAGGGGGCCACCTACACGCGCAGCCGCTTCGCAGCTAAGCTTGTGGGTGCGGGTTTGCGGCAGGAAACTCGCGTCGTATTTTATTGCCAAAAGCGCGTGCAGCACGCCACCGAAACGGCGACTCCCCCCCGGTCCACCCCTGTGCCCCACACCCACAAAGCCACTCGTACCTCGTGTCTGTGTAGGTGGCACCCATCGTTGTTTTTTTCAAAAGGCAGTGTTCTTTCAAGCACCTTCGTGCATGATGCAGCCGAGACGGCTGCGCTCCCACTTGTCACCTGTTTTTTGGTTGACTATGGCTCACACCAAAGACAGGCGTGAGAAAGTCCTCCCAGCCGGGACGGTAGATTGCCTCCGAAGTCACGAAGCCCGTGTTGTGTCCGCCTTCGATTTCGAGGAGGGTTTTGGGTTCGGTGGCACGCTCAAAGAGGCCCTGGCCGTTTTCAAAGGGGATGATTTCGTCGTCGGGGCTGTGGATGATGAGCAGTGGGGCTTTGATCTTAGCAACCTTGTCTTTGCTGGCAAAGCGATGGCGGATAGCCCAGGTCATGGTGCGCAGGAGTGGATTGCGCCGAGCGACATCGGCGGTGGACATGAAGGTACTCTCCAGAATAACCGCACCGGGTATCACGTGCTGGGCGAGTTCGGCGGTAGGTCCGCCACCCAGGGAACGACCGAAGATCAGGATATCCTTTGCCTCTATTTCACGCTCTTCAATGAGGTAATCCCACATGGCGCGAATGTCGGCGTAGCATCGGGTTTCAGAGGGCTTGCCCGTGCTGTATCCATAGCCGCCGTAGTCATAAGCGAGGACGGAGAAACCAAAACTCCGCAGCATACCGATGGACTCCAGACGACCCGCCAGGTCGCCCGCGTTCCCGTGGGAAAAGAGGACGACACCCCGGTGATTTTCGAGAGGGACGTACCAGCCAAAAGTCTCCTCCCCCACCACCGGAAGGCGCACTTCGTCGAAGGCCCAACCGTAGACGCTGGGATCTCGATCCATGACACGACTCGCGGGAAAGAGGATTTTGTCTTGAAGGAGATAAAGGAGCACGCACAAGCCAATATACACGAGGGCAGCACAGAGGGCGACCTTAAAAAGCAAAACCCGAATGAACGCTGTGCTCATAGTCTATCCGTCCGTCGATCAGGCGGCTTCATCGGCATCATATTCTTCGAGAAAACGATGCAGCCGTTCGATGATGGGGGCTACTTCCAAAAACTGCATCAGGTCTTTGCGCAGATTCGCAATGTTGCGCACCCCTTTAAGATATCCTGCATAGTGACGGCGGAAGGAGGGCACGCCTCGTCGCTCGCCACGAAATTCCACGGAGTCCGTCAGATGCCGGATGCACATGTTAATTCGGTCTTTCAAGGTTGGCTCGGGAAGATGTTCGCCGGTGTCCAGGAAATGACGGGTATAGCGAAAAATCCAGGGACTGTGTATAGCACCGCGTCCAATCATGACCCCGTCGCAGCCCATGTCGAAGACCGTTTTCGCATCTTCCGGGGTGGCAATGTCGCCATTGGCGATAAGCGGAATCGCGCTGACTTCCTTGATACGGGGCAGCCAGGACCAGTCGGCCTTTCCCGTGTAGCCCTGCTTACGGGTGCGACAATGAACCGTGAGGGCGGCCACGCCCAGGGCTTCGAGCATCTGCGCCACTTCGAGGATAACAAAGCTGTTGTCGTCCCAGCCGAGGCGAGTCTTTACCGTAACAGGCAGATCGGTACCGCGAATAACGGATTCCACCACAGCCTGGAATTTGTTGAGATCACGCAGAAGACCTGCACCATCGCCTCGGGTGGCGATCTTTTTTACCCAGCACCCGCAGTTGATATCGATCCAATCGGCCCCGGCTTCCTGGACAATACCGGCGGCCTGCTCCAGGGATTCCTCCCCACTGCCATAAAGCTGGATGGCAATTGGCCGTTCGCCGTCGTGGACCTGGATCTTTCCCATGGTCTGCTTGACGTTGCGCACAAGGGCTTCGCAGTTGGCGAACTCCGTAAAGAGCAGATCAGCCCCCTGTTCCTTGCAGATACGGCGAAAGGGCGTGTCCGACACGTCTTCCATGGGGGCAAGACAAAGGGGCTGATGGATGTCAATGGGACCGATTTTCATGGTGAGGCTCTTTGAATCCGGGCTTAGTGGGGAGACTGCTGGAAGCGAATTGTAGCAAAAAAAGACCGTCCAATTCCCCGTACTTAACGAAAAATAAGACGGCTCCCTGAGGAGCCGCCCCGTCGTATCCTGTACGCTCTCTACATATCCATATAGGGCATGGGTGGCACAAGACCCGCCATGCGCGAGTAAACGGTGAGCACGCCTCGGTGGTGGGCGGTGTGATCTCCGATTGCGCTTACGATGGTCAGTTTGGGTTCACCGCCCATGATGGGGCCTTCGGGGAGACGTTCCATGAGTTCCTCCATCGTTTTCGAAGCGATGGTCTGAACAGCAGAGGCCACCGACTTGTCGAGCCATTCACGGGCGGCCTGAAGGGACTCCACCGCCACCACGCTTTTCATCAGGCCCTCAAAATTCATGTCGAATCCATCGGGGCGATTGAATGCACCATCGATAAACCAATCGAAGGTCTGGGCCACGTGGGCCACCTGCTGGGCGACCGTCATGAGTTCCTCGTTGGGCGTATAGTCCGAGTGCTCCTCCGTGAGACATCGGGTCGACCGGTCAAAAAAGTCCTTGGTTTCACGCAGGGCCTGGGCAAATACTGCTGGGGTCATGATTCATTCACTCCTCTCTTGTGGCGAAAAATTCTGCTGCGAATCAATGGGCACTTTGAAAAAATCACGCGACTATCGAAGATAGTATTATAGGCTGTATAAATTTTCAGTCTTTTGTCCGGCTAAAGAGGGTGCCGAATTGGAATCTGTCACATCGGGGCCACTCAATTCGCAGCAATTTCGCGGCCCAGCAATACTGCTCCCGTGACAAACTTGCGTCGTTCCATTGATTCCTATTAGAATCCCCGGTCGGGGTTGGGCGGGATTTGGGTCCCGTAAAGTATTGTGTTGCCGTTGTGCATTGATCGCCCTTCCTCTGTCTTGTCGTGACGATTTGGAGAGAATTCCTTGCGCCCGTTGATTCATTGTTTGGTTATTGGGGCTTGTTCGCTGTTGCTACTCCCCGTGGCGCAGGCCACTGAGGGGCACCAATTGATCGGTATCGGGGCTGTTCAGAAGGGTACAGGTGGCGCCGGGGTCGCAAGCGCGAAAGATGCCACGTGGACCATGCTGAATCCGGCGGGTGTGGTCCGTCTGGATCGACGACTCGATGTTGGATTAGAAGTCTTCGCGCCGCGCCGGGGCCTCAAGCCACGGGGGCCACGGCTACTCCCCATGGCCAATTTTCGCGCCGGGAGCATGACGGACAACAGCATCTTCTATATTCCCACGGTAAGCGCTGTCATTCCGCGTAAAAACTATACCCTCGGAATTGGGCTGTTTGGCGTAAACGGGATGGGTGTTGACTACAGGGCTCCCAGGGCTTCGCTGGGTCGGCTTTTTGGACGCAATTATGACCGCCGGACGGAGTACGCTGTAGCCAAGCTGGCTATTGCCGGGGCACATTCCTTCGACAACGGCTGGGCACTGGGTAGCGCCATTCACCTGAATTATGCTCGCTTCAAATCGGATATGCTGACCCTTGGCTTCCGACAGACCGAAGGCGACAATGCGTGGGACGACTCCATAGGCATTGGATTCAGTTTGGGCATCCAAAAGAAATGGGAACGGCTGAGCGTGGGTGCCGCCTACACCTCGCGCCAATGGATGGGCCACCTGCAGGACTACAGTGATCTGCTCGGACTTCCGCTGGATTTGCCGCAAATAGCACAGGTAGGCATCGCCTACGATATAACGCCCACACTGGAATTCGTGGCAGACTACAAATTCATGGACTGGTCCGGGATCAATCAGATTGGCAACGAACCCCTGGCCGGTGGGTTTGGCTGGAAAGACCAGCATATAGTCAAGTCGGGATTGACCTGGCAGACCAACGAACGATGGACCCTTCGCAGCGGTGTCTCTTTCGGAAATTCACCAATCGATGAAGAGCATGTGTTTGCCAACGGCCTCTTTCCCGCCATCATGACCTCCCACGCCTCCGCCGGGTTCAGCGTGGTACTGACACCGAAGACGACGGCCCACTTCACCTATATGCACGCCTTTCGCAACGAACTGACAGACAGTGGAAAAGGTGATTTGTTTTCCCTGGCCGGCAAGGGCACCGAAATCTGGATGTCACAAAACTCGTTTACCTTTGGGGTTAGTTACGCGTTTTAGACCCTTGTTCTCAAAGAGGTCCGATAAGAACAAGAACGTGTCACGCCATTCCCACGCCTGTGGGAATCCAGAACGCGGCAGGATTGTCTCGATTCACCACTGGTTCCCCGCGTTCGCAGGGCAAAGCGAACTCATGAATGCGTACCTTCAATTCTCCAGTACGGTCCGTGACTTGATGTGACCAACCAGATCCTCGGGCAGCCACCAGGTGGGTTTCATGGTGCGCTTGCTGAATAGCTTTTCGGCCTGGTCGTCGTAGTGGGGCGAATCAGGACGGTCACTCTGTCCAATAGGCGGTGCGGTCCAGCTCTTTATCGGCGTGGACAACTGCACGATCTGTGTGGAGGTCTGCCCCGCCCTTCCCCAGCGCGTGTGGTCGGCCTTCGGGCCGTGGTGCTTCACATTGCGAAGGGTCGTGGTGCCCAGGTCATTGTCGCCACCGCCACCCACGGGCCACGAGGTGTCACCTCGCCCAACACGGAAACGCTCGCCCCAGGTCACATCGATGCTGTCAAAATCAGAACGCAGCGTTTCCATCGCATTGACGAAGGATTCGAGGGCGGTCGTTTCTTCCCCTTCATCGAGAAGCCACTTTTCGTAGGCTTCACCCGTGGCCGACTTATAGTACTGATCGACCGTCTTGCGAACCTGGTTCATCGTATCCGCGCCAAGATCCGCCACGAGCTGCTTGCGCCAATAATTGTACTTAAGGGCAGCGGTGGAATCACGCCGCTCTTCCAGATTCCACGCGAGGATATCCTTCATGCCCGCCACATAGTCGGGATCGTCGGAGAAGATATCGCCCAGATTCCCATGGGCATCGCGAAGAATATCAACCCAATGCTCCACGCCATACGGATGAACATCCACAGCGAAAGCCAAGGCCTCCTTGATCGTCACTGAATCATCGTTACTGAGCAATTCCACGGCCCGAGCCCCCCGGAGATTGCTCCAGCCGCCCCGTTTTCCATAACCCAAATCGCCATAAATATAGGCGGGATATTTATCGGGCGTCAAGGGACTGTTCACCATCATGGCATCCGGCGGAATATTACAGCACTGCATGTAGCCCTGGGTGGGATTAAGAATCTGTACATGGTCCGCCGAATCGTGGATGCCCAGCCATTCTGTGGCCGAGGTAGAGCCATCCACCGGACGGTCCCAATCGTAGCCTTCCGGGCGACGAGGAACGCGCCCACTCCGCTGGTAGTAGATGTTACCCGTCGTATCGGCCACCATGACATTCTGGGGAAACATGGTGAGGGTCTTCATGGCATCGACGGCCCCGGTGTAATCCTTAGCAAGATTAAGCTGATACCACGCTTCATTGCCATTGACCACGTCGGCGTAGGAGGTCTTGAGGGCATAAGCCTTCCCCGCTTCCATGGCGACCACGGGACCATAGTGCGAATCATAGAGGGTCATGGAGACCGGGTCGGCGTCCTTCACGGCAATCGATATCTCGCGGGTGGTGATATCGCGCCAGCCGTCGTCATATTTATATTGAAGCGGATTTTCGGGGTTCAGGGTCAGCTCGTAGATGTCCGCCGTATCCGGCGCACCCGTGGTCATGGCCCACGCAACCTTGGCGTTGTGGCCGAGACCGATGTAAGGCGTGCCCGCGAGATTGAAGCCGCTGCCGACCAAGTCCCCCGCATGAATGCGCACTTCCCAGAACCGGGACGGACCAAACCAGGCAAGGTGGGGATCGATATAAAGAATGGCATCGCCGCTCGCGGTGCGTTCCGGCGCAATAGCGAATTGATTCGAGCCACGGCGGGTTCGCTTGATCCCCGGCTGTATACCCGCCCGCTTCAAATCGCCAAAGCCGTCGTCCACCGACCACGAATAGAGAAAGAGGCGGCCAAAAGCGATTATCATGGGGACATCCACCTGCCTCGTCCCCCACCATGCCGGAACGTCTTCCGGGTGGGCGGCGTAGAAGGCGTTGATGCCGTCCGAAAAAGCCTGTAGATGGCTACGCAGTTCGGGGCGGAGGGTATTCAGTTTCCGTTGGGAAATGCCGTAATGATCCCACATATGGGCCACCATATCGCTCTTGATAGCACCGGGGCCATCAAATACCGCACTCTCCCCCAGTGCGCGCGCCATATTCTTCAGGAGTTCCTCGGGCCGATCCTCCGCCTGGGTCCACCCCATAGCAAAAAGCCCCGCTTCGGCGGTGGGTGCGTAGATGTGGGGAATGCCCCACGTATCGCGGTAAACAACCGTCTTGCCAATATCGGGGCCGGTGCCGGGGAGGGATTCGGCTGCGGTGACAGCAACGGAAAGTAGCGGAAATAGCGCCACTATGACCCCAATGATGACGGGGCGAAGAATCCAGAAAGGGTTGACCATGGCACACGTGCTCCTTGTGTTTTATGTTCGCGTCTTGCCGGAGCATAATATCGTTGATACGGTGGGCATCGCAAGGAGCCACAAAACACGGGCAAGGGCTATCGCCCCTTGTCCGTGGCACCCGTAGTACTCAGTGAAAGGTTTTACAGTAGCTGAAAAGGATGTTGTGGTCGAGCGAACGACATAATGGTGTGAAATCGACCTTGACAATACTTGAATGTGGGCTATTATAGCGATAGAAATTCACATTAAGGAGACACGCCATGCGGACGATACAATTAACGCTGGATGAGGATCTTGTGCAAGCCATTGATCGTGTTGTGAAGGAGTTACGGACCACGAGATCGGCATTTGCCCGCACGGCGCTGCGTGATGTCATCGCGAATGTGCAAACGCGCCAACTAGAGGCCCAGCATCGCAGAGGGTATGAGCAGAGTCCCCCAGGCAAAGCGGAGTTTTCCATCTGGGAGGATGAACAAGACT
>JAJRPE010000101.1 GCA_024280935.1 Candidatus Hydrogenedentota bacterium | reverse complement strand
TTGTGCGATATTATTCTCAATCCCTACCTGGAGTATTCAGGCTTCGGCCTGAAAGGCCTTAACAGGTTAGCCCAGGGCAACGCCCTGGGAAGAAAGCACACCACAAAAAAAGGTTCATCCGGTTTGAGCGTACATCTTAGCATCGAACATCATTCATAAGGATTTGTGAAAGAAGGCTCCATTGTCCACATCAGCGTTGGATATGAATTATTCATTCGATTCCATGTTACTTGTATTTGTTGCTTACAGGGCCAAAGGTCCGGGTTCATATCAGCCTGGGGCAACGCCCCAGGTTTCTGGATGCACCCATTCCGCAGGGCTGAAAGCCCGTTCCATACAAAGTGAAGACGCATTTTCGGCTAAATTATGGGCCGGGCCTTCAGCCCTGAATTCTGTCCGATTTGAGACCTGGGGCGTTGTCCCAGACTGATATAGAACGCACCTTCGGCGCTCAACGGCGAGAAAAAAACAGTCACGGAAAGTCGCTCTGAGCTACAACGTACCCTTGAACCGGAAGAACCCAAAAAAAAGCCCTGAAAGGGCGTAATAGCAGTTCATCACGACCACTGTGCCGCCCTTTCAGGGCTTAGTGTGTAATGGACATTCCACAACCCAGGGCGTTGCCCTGGGCTAACCTGTTTTGCCCCTTCGGGGCGATAGCGCGTCGAAAGTGCATGGGCGAACTGGTCATACTTCAAGCGAAGTTGGCAAAGTAATTCCGATTAATTCCCTTATGGAAGTCCCTCAGGGCAGTTCGTCGAAGGAATAGAAACGCAGTCCGAGGCGCTGGCCGTGGGCCAGGATCTTCTCCAGCGTGGCGGGGCTGAGATGGTGGCCTTTCCCGGTGGCGGCAATGTTGTGGGCGTAGAGGGTTAGGATTTCACTACTTTTCTCGGCACGGTCCATCGCTTCCAGGAGCTGCGCCATCACGTCCTCGTTGCCAGATTCACCGATGCGGTCAATACCTTTTCCGGGCAGACAGCCCCGGGTAGCCACGCCGTCAAGTGCGGTAAAAAGAACGTTCATATCCGCATAGCGTTGGCCCTCTTTGGGCGCAACACCCGTGCGCAGGTGGCGGAAGGATTTGAGTAGTGCCGCGTCGGTTGTCGGATCGTTGTTGCTCATAGGGTACGCGAAGGAAGCGGGCACAAAACCCGCCTGTTCCATGTGCGCAAGGGCTGGGGTGATCTCTTTGGCCAGGTAGTCATCCACACCATGGGCTTTGCTGTGCTCTGCCGCCTTTATGTGACGAAACCCGTGACAGCCGATAGCGTGCCCCGCTTCCTTGAGCTTCTTGAGGCCGTCCACTTGGGCGGGACTGAGTTGCTCGAAACGGGTTACAAAAAATGTCGCACGGGCATCGTATTTCTTCAGAAGGGGAATCGCCTTCACCCATTCGGCCACGTGGGTATCATCGAAGGTGAGCAAAACGCCTGGCTCAGTTAGAGGCTGTGGTACCGTGCCCGCTTGGGCGGATAGAAGGGTGGCGACGAGGGCTGCGACCAAACCGATACGTGAGAACATTGAGGAATTCCTTCTGGGAGCGCTGGCATCTCGCCGGTCTTTCATGCACCAACGGTGCATTAAATCTTAATAACTTCAGGTTTACTTCGTCACCCTTGCCGCCGGGACGGCAGCGCTCCCAGGTAGTACGTCCCCCTACACCACCGCACGGACGCGCTCCTTCTTGAGCAGGGTCTTGTCTTTGGTGACCAAGGTCTTCTCGGGGGCGAGGCCGAGGAGGGCCATGATTTCTTTGGGCTTGGCGAGGCGTCCGTCTTGAGCTTGGGTGACGAAAATCAGGGTGGCCTTCGCGCCATCAAGGCGTTTTATTTCGAGGGCCGCGATCATGGGCCGGATATCCATCTCCGCTGTGAGCTTCTTCTTGACGCGGCTCTTCCAGCCACGCCCCTTTTTGGGTTTCTTCTGCTTGACCTTCCGTATGACCAGGATTTCTTCCTGGGCCATGAGGGCTTCGACCTGTTCCGCGAGATCGCCGGGCGCGCCCGTGGTGGTGAGGCTGTAGGTGAAGCCGTCCACCAAAGCCATGAGGGCATCACCGCGAAGGGGCATGGCCTCGAAGTCAAAGGCATGAAGCCCCGGAGGGAGCGTTTTCTGGAGGCGCTCGTAAAGCGCCGCCTCGTCCACGTGCTCCTTGAGCATGACATCCATGAAATCACCACGGCTCGCTTCACCCACGGGCAAGGCCGTGGAAAAGGTAACCTTGGGCTGGGCATGGAAGCCCTGGCTGTAGGCGATAGGCGCTTTGGCGCGGCGGAGTGTTCGGAACCAGGCATCTTTCAATTCGAGGTGGGCCAGGAAGCGCGCCTCGCCGCTGCGCCCGATTCTGAAGCGAACCCGCTGCACGGGGTCGGGCTGCTCGACCACGGTGGGCGTGTAGCCTTCCCAGGTTGCTTCCTCTTGCTTGTGCCCGGCCTTCTGGCGCTTGATCATGTTCACGCACAGATCCCGTTCGCGATAAATCACACCACAGAGGTGGCACTTCCCCGCACGGCAATCCTGGGCGTATTTCAGCTCCATGGCGTTCTGCCAGTCTTTCTGAAACCATTCCTTGGGAATCAATATATCGATGTGGTCCCAAGGAAGACGCTCGTGGATATCGCGTTCCCGAAACTGGGCCGCCACGTCATAATTCACGTCTTCAATGGCCTTTTCCCACGCCCGGAAGTTCACATGCTCTTCCCACGTCTCCAGACGGGCGCCGTTCTTCCACGCCGCCTCGATGAGGTCTGCGCCGCGCCGGTCGGCGCGTGTGAGAAGCCCCTCGATATAGGAAGTCTTCGCTTCGTGGCGACCAAATTTAATATCGCGCTGGCCCCGGAATTTATCATGGAGTATCTGCTGACGTCGGTAAGTCTCCTCCACCGAAATCTGCGCGGCCCATTGAAAGGGCGTGAAGGGCTTGGGGATGAAGGTGGACACGCCGGTGCGAACCGCCGCTTTCGGATTGACCTTTTTCCCCATCCGCACGGTCTTGATCGTCAGATCCCCGATGGCCTCCACGTCCTCATCCCGTTCAGTGGGCAGGCCAATCATGAAGTAGGTCTTCACATGGTTCCAGCCCTTGCTGTAGGCCTGGGTCGCCATGTCAATGAGCTCTTCGTCGGGGATAAACTTGTTGATAACCGCACGCAATCGGGGCGAGGCCGCTTCGGGGGCAAAGGTCAGGCCACTGCGCCGCACCCCGGCCACCATATAGGAAAGCTCCACAGCGAATGAATCCAGGCGCAGCGAAGGCAGTGAAATGGATACATTGTCTTTGTGGCCCCGATCCGCCGCCATCTTCACCAGGGTGCGGGGCGTGGAAAAGTCGCAGGTCGACAGGGAAACGAGGGAGACGGCATCGAAGCCCGTGCTATCCAGCGCCCGCTCCATGAGTTCATCAATTTTCTCGAGGGAGCGTTCACGGACAGGACGGGTCACCATTCCCGCCTGGCAAAAGCGACAGCCCTGGGTACACCCACGCAAGACTTCGAGTCCCACGCCATCATGGACAAGCGCCGCGTTGGGCACAAT
>JAJRPE010000100.1 GCA_024280935.1 Candidatus Hydrogenedentota bacterium | reverse complement strand
TGGCCAACCCCCTCTCCGACAGGGCCATCCGCACGTTGGCAAAGGATCTCAACGAAACCGAGACCATTTATCCAGGCACGAATCTGCGCTTGGTTTACGAATTGGTATCAGGTTAAAATCGATGAAGTCAGGATGTCTGAGTGTAGGGATGTCACGGATTCTGGGCCGGATGGTATAATTATTACTGGGGGTGTGGCCTTGTCTCGTAGTGTGCGGTAACCTTGTGACACAAAAGTACGGGAAATCCGAAAAATTGTGGAACTTAATTGTTGGAGCGAGCATTGTAGAAGCAGATAATTGAATCGCCGGGGTTTGCTCGACTACAAGGCAAGTAAGTATTTGGTTGACAAACTTTGCGATTGATGCGTAAAATTAGAATGTTATGAAGTCGTCTAACTTCCTGTTTGGGAAGAATACCCTACGGGGTAGAAGGGGTTCCAAAATGGAGCTTCGTCCATATAGTGTCGTGATTGCATTGATTCTTGCTATTGGCGGGGTCTTGTCGGCGGGTGCGTACTCGATTCCGGCAGACAAGTTGGATCCACAGAAGATTTTTCACGGAAACGCTGCGAAATTTGAGACGCCGGCGCGGGTGAATTATCAGAAAATAGTGAAGGCAACGCCGGAATACTCGTCTATAAAGAAGAAGAAAATTGTAAGCGGATCGGCCAAGTATTGGATTCTGATCAGCAAGGCGAGTGACCGTGCGCAACGCTTGATCAAGGAAGTGGGCAAGGAAACGTCGTATGATTTCATTGTGGCGGATGGGTACTTGGATACCATTGAACCCGCCATTGAAGCCGACGATGTCACCGAACTGGTTCTCGAAAAGTTCAAATAGGATCAGCCCCGCGTACCGAGCCAACATGCTGTCTTTCTTTTCCAATTCAGGGGCGTATCCGGGCTGGTGCCGAGGGGCGCTGGGTGTCCTGCTCGTGTTTTTTGTAAGCGCGTGCCAGTCTTCGTCGGAAGTGCAGCTTATTGCCGATGGACGGGGGGCGTTGACGGCCAACAGCGCGATGGTCACCCATGCCGCAGCCCGGCAGGCCCTTGATGATGCGATGGGGATGATCCGGTCGGGCGAACATTCCATGGCGATTCCGCGCCTGACCTCCCTGACTGCGCGTTACCCCAACAGTGATGCTGCGGTTGATGCGTGGTATTTTCTGGGTCTCACCTACTACAAGATCGATGGTTTTTACAACGCGAACAAGTATTTTTCCAAGTATCTGAAGTCGAAGCCTGAGGGTAAGTATGCCGCGTTGAGCCGGGAGTATGCCGCCGGGATTTCACGCACCTTTCAGCAGCGCCATAGTGACCGCAGGGTCTTGGAGGAGCGGGTGGCGAAGTTTGAAGGGGTGTCCGAACCCGAAGAACTTGCCACACACTTGGAACTTGCTGATGCCTATTGGGATAATAGTGAGTATGAGCGGGCTGCCGTCGTCTACACGAAGGTGTTGAAGGTATGGCCGTTGCTCAAGGACGATGTCATCATTCGGCGCCGGATAGAACCTGGCCCCGACGGCGGGTGGATAATTCTCACACCTGAAGAGGTGAACAGACGGTACAACGCCGCTGAGCCACTCTCCATATTTAATACAGCGTCTTGGCGGAGTATACGTCGTCGCTACTATGAATTGGACGATAAGGACGCCTATTATAATGTCTCAGGTCAAGCCGTGAATCGTGGCGAAACCGTATTGCGTGATGTGCGCATCACGACCACGATTTTCAGATTTGGCGGTCGGGTCTATGATGTTCGGACCGTCCAGTTGGGGACGTTGAGACCGGGGGAGACACGTGCGTTCAGCGTGCGTTTCTCTAATTTTGATGATATTGCTAACGTGGATCGGTACGAGTGCGTTGGTACCTACCAGCGTTGAGGTGGATATTATCATTGGTGTGCAATGCACGCTCTCCTCTAGCACATCGTATTATTTGGCCTGAAAGGCTGAATAGCTTGGCTCAGGGCGCCGCTCTGGGTTCGCTGGCGTGACAGAACAAATTGCCCTGAAAGGGCACAATGGGAACGTATCGGCCTTCTCGGAGACTAAAGAGATCATGCGAATTTCACGTCTGACAGCGGTACTCTTGGCCCTTTTCGGCTGTGGATCTGTTTGGAGCCAGGACCCGCAGCAAGTGCAGGTGTCCGTGAAGGTCATCGAGTTTCAGACGGACAAGACCATTGAGACGGGATTGAGCGCCTATTTCAGGCAACGTCTGGTGTCCCAGCCCTATGGACGCGCCGCTTCGCCCGCTGGCAGCATCAGCGCCTCCGACATTACCTTCCCCGCCAGCACGACGGCGGGTATTACGGTGTTTCTTGATCGTCTTGTGACACGCTATGGCGATATTGAGGTTGTGCTCCAGGGACTCGTGGATCAAGGGCGCGCATTTATTCTCTCGCAGCCAACGGCGTTGGTGCCTGTGGGGGCCGCAGCCGGCAGACCGACGGTAATCGAGACCACGCAGGAGATTCCTTATGAGGACACGGTGGTGGTGGGCACGACGGCGGTGCAGACGACCAAGTTCAAGCCCACGGGGGTAACGTTGAGCGTTACGGCACTGGAAATCATAGACGATGATGGCGATCCCAATACCAGGGAAGATACCTATATTAATCTCCAGTTGACGGCATCAGTGGTTGAAGCGGGACAGCGGATCACGGTCGCCTTGGATGACTTGCTGGCCGGGTCGTCGGGGTTGTTTTCGAACACGACAAACGCGATTCGAGTGCCGGAATTTGTGACACGCAGGATAACCACCACCGTTTGGGTAGGGCATGGCCAAGTGCTTATGTTGGGTGGCCTCTTCCGCAATACAGAAAACAAGGACTTGGCGACCCTGCCGTGGTTGACCCAGGGGGATCGCTTTATGAATGGATTTATACGGCGGGCCGTACCCTTTGGTGTGCAACCGGTTCCCTTGAGCAGCAGCATCGGCAACAACAAGTTGTCCCATGGCCGCCGTGAACTCATCTTCCTCATCAAGGCCGATGTGCCTACGTTAATATTTGACGAGGGTGTGACGGTCGCGGAAGAGGAGAGTATGCTGACCAACCCCACCGGTGTAGTTACGGGAATTCTGAGGGGGCTTGGTGAGATTCCTCGGGAAATTGGAGAAGAGGTTACCGGGGAAGATCTGGGGGATGGGATTACGTCCGGCTTGGGAGCGGAAGAATGAAGTATTATG
>JAJRPE010000099.1 GCA_024280935.1 Candidatus Hydrogenedentota bacterium | reverse complement strand
GTCACGCGTTCAGTCCAACGGGGTTTCTAAGTCGGCAAGCGACTGAAAAACCATTTCTCGTTACAGGCCATCACGCATCGGCTGGCCCAACGTGCGCCTTGTGGCGGGTAAGAAAACCCGCCCTCCTGACTTCGACGCGCCATACTGTCGGTACAGCCCCTACACGCCCACCACGGCGCGTCCACGACCTTGGGCGGCGTAGATGGCAGTCCCGGAACAGTGCGATCCATGCTAGGATGGAGTCAACTCTGGTCGAAGGAGCAATGCCATGGAGATTTTGCTAAGTGGTGCAACGGGACTCGTGGGGCGGGCGCTGTGCGCGACCTTGGAAGACGATGGACATACGGTGCGGCGCATGGTGCGCAACACCAGTCCTTTGTCGCCCGAGGCCATCTATTGGGATCCGAAAAACGGCACCCTGGCTCCCGAAGATCTGGAAGGGGCGGATGCCGTGGTACATCTTGCGGGCGAACCCATTGCTGCGGGACGGTGGACGGCGGCCCGGAAGGCTCGGATTCGCGACAGCCGCGTGGAGGGGACCCGGCTTCTTTGTGAGCGCTTGGCGGCGTGCTCGTTCCCGCCGTCTGCGTTGATCGCCGCGTCCGCCATTGGTTTTTATGGCAACCGGGGCGATGAGATACTCAACGAGGGCAGTGGGGCGGGAACGGGCTTCCTTTCCGAGGTCTGCCAGGCATGGGAGGCAAGCACCGAGGCGGCGTCGGCGGCGGGTATTCGGGTGGTGAATCTCCGCATCGGTGTCGTACTCAGTCCTGCGGGCGGTGCCATGGCGAAGATGCTGCCCGCCTTCAAATGGGGGCTGGGCGGAACCTTGGGCGGTGGCGTCCCCTGGATGAGTTGGATTCACCTTGATGACTTGGTGGGGGCGATAATTCACACCCTCGGTAGGGCCGATCTTGTCGGTCCCGTGAATGCTGTGGCTCCGGGGGCGGTCACCAACAAGACCTTTACCAAGACCCTTGGGCGGGTGCTGGGCCGCCCCACCGTGTTGCCTGTGCCAAGCTCGGTTCTCCGGGTGCTTCTGAGGGAAATGGCCGACGAGTTGCTGCTTTCCAGTGCCCATGTCACGCCAGAGCGGCTAATCGCATCAGGATACGATTTTCGCTTTTCAGACCTGGAAAATGCTTTGGGCGATTTACTGGTGGGGAAGCGGCAGGGAGAAGACGGTTAATTATTAAGCTAAATGATAGTTAATCCACCGGCTCTGCCGGTGAGAATTCATAAGGCTATGCAGCTCCAGCGTATATTAGCGTACTTTCGACATGCATCAACGTGTGGGATCACGAAGGTGCCCCAGCGGGGCACAGGAACTTAGCCCAGGGTGGAGCGCAGCGGAACCCTGGGGATAAAGGACGAACGACGAAAAAGACCGCGAAGCGGTCGACGGAATGCCGGGATGTTTCCGTCACCCGCTACGCGGGTTTGGGAGGTGCAGGACACAGATACCTGGGGTTGCGCTCGTACCTCGCTTCACCCCAGGCTACGTTCCGTCATCCACTTCGTGGATTAAAAGAGCACTCGGTTTTACCGTTGACACCGGCCCCTTTTAGGGACCCTCCTCATGCCCCCGGCTCTGCACAGGTGCTTACTAACTTCCTGGCACCCGCAACACATTCAAGGCTCCCATGAAGATCTGACGAGAAACATCATCCAGCCGGGGTTGAGCCGGTGTGGTCATGGGGCCTTCTTTGCTTAACACGTAGGGGGCCACGAGATATTCGGGCAGGAAGCAGTGGGTCGGCTGTCCGTCGTTGTCCACCGCGTAGGCGGCCACGCACATCACGGCTTCGTCGTCCATATAAGCGGTGGCGAGGGGGACGATTCGTTCATCCGTCGTGTCCACGTAGTAGTTGGATCGGGGGCGTTGCCAGCCGGCTTCGGTATGGGGCGGATTCACGAATTTACAGGGACGACTGCCCAGTACGTTGCCCAACGAATTTTGAAAGACAAAGGATACGTTCTCATAAACATCCTCGTGGGTTGTTCCGTAGACTTCTGACACGGGGGGCATATAGGTACTGCGCCCCAATCGAAGTTGCTTGGCGAGGTGTCCGAGAATCGGGCTGCTTGTTCCTCCTATCCAGAGAATTCGACCACCCTCGTCGGCATAACGCTGCAAGGCTTCCCGGTATGCAGCGGGAACCTCGAATCGTCCCGCACAAATAACCAGCACCGGTAGTTCCGCCGCACCGGGCATGTCGGTTGCCAGGCGGCGCACATCGAGCGCACGGTAGGGGATCTTCGCCGCGTGAAACTCACGCATAATGGCCGCGAGGATGAGCTTGCCCCCAAAGCTGAAATACCCTTTGTTCATGGTCTGGGACGGTTCAAGGAGGACACCAACGGGCCGTTCTCCTGCCTTGCCCTCAAGGAGACCGGTATAGATGGAGTCGTTGGCAAGGGGCCGAGCACGTATGTAGGCGTCGCGTTTCTCCTTGAAACGCTCTTGAATATCAGGGGGCAGGACAACGTCGATGCCCTTTTGCGCAGCAAGGTGCCACGCCGTACAGGCCATGTCTGCGACCACTTTTGTTCCGTATGCTCCCAACTCGGCCAAGGCCAGAAGAGCGTCATTCTTCATCGCCTCCGTCGAATTGAAGCCATAGCTCGCCGCAATCCGATAGCCCCGTTGGGTCATGAAACTATTGGCCTCTACGCCTGCCATCATGACCATCAGCAGTGCCTCATCCGGGGTGTTGGCGATGAGGGTGGGCTGGTAGTCGGACAACAAGCTGCCCAGAAGCGCAGTCCCCTTTTCGGTATGGGCAAGATCGGCCAGGTCCAGGCCGATTCCTTCACCGAGTGGCACCTTATATTGACGAAAGGCGTAGGTCATGTAATGAATCAGCGGATCGTGATTGCACGCCCCTTCGTCCCCAATCGCATGGGCCAGGCACGCCAGCCAAAAGAGGGCGTGCTCCGAATCCTTCTCTCGAAAGGCCTCCAGCATCAGCATGAAGCTATAGGCTCGGCCTTCCGCGTGATGCAAGGCGTAGCGGTGGGGGATACCTGCGTCATGAAGGCGCTGCCGTGCCGTCTCTCCCACCAGTTCTCCGTCAAAATCATCGAAGCTGTCTGGATAGTGGGACCATGCGTGGAGTCGTTCTTCGGTAGCCTGCCCCTCGAAAAACGTCTGCATCTCTTGTGGAAGGGCATCGAGGACAAGTTTGAGGTGGTCTTCGTGACCGGGTCCCCAGGCGCTAACTTGGCTTGTGATGGCGAGCATCGCAAGTGCGAGCAAACTGCGCCGTGCCAGGTGAAATAGTGAGGTCATATCCGTCCTTTTATCAGTGATCAGAAAACAGGTCCAGATCTTTTTTATAGAGGCTTGTTTTGACATCAAGCAAGCCCAGTAGTGTGTGAGATAGATTGTCGTGGGAAACATCCCGGTCAATATCGTTTTTTGAGGGTGGCAACGGAATTGTCTGATCCGCAATAAAACCTTCCGATAGCCAGGCAAACATGGGAATGTGCGTTTGGGCCTCCGGGGCCAGAAAGGCGGGCAATCCGTGAAGATAGATTCCATCTTCGCCCAGAGACTCGCCGTGATCCGAAGCGTAAAGAAGGAAGGAATCGTATTCATCGTTGTGTTTTTTAAGAAAGGCGATGAGTCCGCTCAGCACGTAGTCGGTATACAATATTGTGTTGTCATAGGCATTGATTACTTCTTCGGAACTGCATTCCTGCGGTGAGTTACTCTGACAATCGGGAAGAAATTTGGCAAATTCGTCGGGGTAGCGTTTGTGATAGGTTGGGCCATGGCTCCCCATGGTATGCAATACGATAAGAACATCTTTGGGGCTTTCCTCGATGCAGCGATCCAGATAATTCACCAGGGCCTCATCAAAGTAGCCCCCGTCGCTATAGAGTGGGGAACTCCGGTCATGGTTCTTTCTGAGGTCGATGGTCTCGATCCGGTTGGCCACCCCTTTGGAGCTGGAGTTGTTTTCTATCCAGAATACGCTAACCCCTGCGTGCTTCAAGACATCCAACACATTGGAGGTGTTGCTGGCCTTTTCCGGGGAATATTTGTTCGGCGCAAGAAAGGAAAACATACTGGGGACGGAGTAGGCAGTTGACGTGCCTGCGGAGGTGGCATTGGAGAAGTTCAGGAGATTTTCTTTTTCCAGCAACGGGTTGTTTTTTCGCTGATAGCCATTCAACGAAAAGTGGTCGGCCCGTGCGGTTTCACCAACGACCATGAGTCCGACGATTTTGTTGGGATTTACTTTCTCTTGGACGGCGTCCTCGCCAATCGTTTCGAAGGGAGTCTTACTACTTTTTTTAAGGGTTTTAGCATATTTTTGCAGGGCATAAACCGGATAGACAGGGAGCGTGTAGATCCGTATTTCTCGATTTTCGCGCACAAAAAAAGTGGTGAACTTAAAGTTGCTCCACACCATCAGGCCCACGAGGAGAAGCATGACGGAAATGACACCGAATCGTGTGAGAATTTCCCGGAGTGCCTTGCTATAGATGGGGCTGACATAAATCACGAAAAGAGACGGTAGAACACCCAGAAGCAGTACGTGGAAGATGAGTGGAAAAGAGAGCAGCTCGAAGGCTTCCTGCTGGTTGTTGTCCCGGATAGTTTCCGCGACGTTTCGGATCATGTCTACATCAAAAATGACACCGAGTTGTTGACTGAAGTAGCTGAGGACGGCAGTCACGACGATGAAAAATATCAACACCGGCTTGAGGGTGTAGGGGTGACAAAGGAGAAAAAAGACCAGGCTGAGGACGCTTACGAGCAGCAGATATATGCTGAAGACAAATAGGGCACCTTGAAGAGAGAACAGGTCCAAGCGCCCGCTGAGTGCCTTAAAGAGGACTCCGTTGTTGGCAACGATGATAAAGAGGGCACTGAGCAGGATAAGTGATTTGACGGAGAGCTGAGGCCTGCGAAAAAATGAAAAGGGCGTTGGGGTTCCTACGGGCACAATTGTTTCTTTCTGATTCCGTTGCAGAGAAAAAGGGGGAGTTCGAAGTTCACTTTCATGTCATCGGGCAGTATTTTTTGGTGCCAGCTTGCCGGGAAGGCGCATTGCATAGAGGACAAGCAATGCGGCGGCCCAGCAAATCGCCAGTGCGAACAGGTCGTGGCTGAAAAAATGTTTTCCCCGCGCTTGCTGTGCCAGCCCGAAGGCAAATCCAAGACTAAGGCAAAAGCCCAGTGCAGGATACCGCCATTTGGAGCCGTAGAGGGCCAGTAGAAAATAGAAACTGATTAAGGCGAAGGCACCACTTGCGTGCCCGGCCGGAAAGGCGTGTCCAATGGGAAGATTGGGGGCTACCGGGTCGAAGATGCGGATGTGTGGCAACCAGCCCCCGTATTGAAGCAACTTTGATGGTGAATAAATGTGCGTGCTGTTTTTCAGCAACGCCACAATCAGAATTCCGCTTGCCATGCCGAGTACGAGATAGCCCAAATCCCCTCGGTATTTAGAAAGAGGCGTGTAAAAAAAGGAGGCGATGAGTGTGAGTACGAGGCTCCCGCCAATGACGGCGACAAAATCCCGCCCGCCTTTGTGGATTAATTCTGCGAGAAACCAAGTCGACTCGTAAGGCCAGGAGCGGCTGGCTTCGTCGTAAAAGGGACGAATCAGCCATTCATCCAATCCAGAATACTGGCAGACGGTCCCAAGGACAAGGACTCCAATAGAAACGAGTACATGGGGGAGCAAAGGAAATCGGTATGAAGTAGGAGGGTGATTCATGCTCGTCTCATTCGTGTTGCTGTTGCCAGAGACTTAAAACGGGGAAGAGGCATACTCAACGCAAAGCAGGTTGAAACCATGGTTTCGGGGGTGACCGATATGCCTGGGAGGGAAACCTGCCTGAGTGTAGCAGATTGATTTGTTAGGTTCGAGGCAGCCAGGGGAGGAGTTTTGCTATGATGTTGATGCCCACAAAGTGGGAGGACGAAACGGGCACAACATTAAGGATATGCATCGAATGACCATTGGGTTTAGGGAATTCTGCATCATAGTGGGAATCGTCGGCGTGATGATTTGGATGCGCATGCTCCGTACATCCGTCGAGGAGAACACGACCCAGTTTTTTCGGAAGTTGAAAGGCCCCCAAGGGGACGGGGGTGGCTTTGGTTGGCGTGGTCTTCTCATCTCATTTTTCGTCGGTATCGCCCTTTGTTGTGGGTTTGCTTTCGTCGTGCTTCGTATTTGGATTTTCTACCATCCCGCAGCCACCATGCCGTAGGCATGCATCCCCCCTCATTTGCAATCGGAATTCTATTTTTCTCAGTCAAAGCTCGATTTTGGGGTGCAAATATGTCGTCAATAGTTGTTACTTTCTCCCCGTGACCGGCAAAAGTTTGTCACGGCGGCAAACTATTGACGCATTGCCAACAAAGTTTTTTCTGCCTGGAATGCGTAAGTCTAGTTTTTACAGTAGTTTGCATGTGCCTATCGAGAAGTGCTTTTTTTGGCCTCTTTCTTGCGAATAGAGTGTAAATGGGTAACCGAGAGCACCCGCAGTGTTAGGTTAAACATGTAACAATGTTGACGCTGCCACCAAGCCCGGGTTACGGTAGAACATCCTGTCGATGTATTCGCTGGTAACCGATGCTGTGGGTCGCTTTCTTTTACCCTTTTTTTGTGTCCGTCCGTCACTGTCGGTGTCTGCTCTTTCGATGGGCAGGTCTCGGTCGAAGTGTAAAGAGTTTACTCAGAAAATACTTGTCTTATTCGATAGAAGTGCTTATACTCTTGATATGTAATGTCGTCGCCGGTTTGGGCTGGGGGCGAGTGTATCGATGTAGTGCAGCGGGTTCGAGATACCCCAATGGGTGATGACGCTGCCAGGCCAACGAGGAGGTTGTTGCGTATGCCGACGTATGCCTATGTAGCGCGCACGCAAAATGGTGCCAAGCAGCAAGGAACTTTAACTGCGGACACGCGCCAGGCGGCGACCCAGATGCTGCAGCAGAAAGGCCTTATCGCCGACAAGCTCACGGAAAAGAGCGGGGGATTCAGCATCGGCGGGGCGGGTCCCAAGCTGAACAAACGCGTGAAGACAGCGGAGCTCCTGGTCTTTACCCGGCAGCTCTCGACCATCGTGAGCGCGGGGCTTCCGCTTTTGCAGGGCTTGGACATTCTCGCCGATCAGACCGATGACCCCAATTTTGGCGCTATCATTGATGCGATTGCCCAGGATGTGGAGTCGGGCGAGACCTTCTCCGATGCGCTCCGAAAATTTCCAAAGGCCTTTCCTGACCTCTATGTGAGCATGGTGCGTTCGGGTGAGGCGAGTGGTGACTTGGACGGCGTACTCCTTCAGTTGGCGGATTACCTTGAGGCCGCCGAAGAATTGAAGCGCCGGATCAAGTCTGCCATGACCTATCCCGTCGTGGCCTTCAGCATGATTATTCTTATCGCGGGTGGCCTTATTGTATTCGTGGTGCCCCAGTTTGCGGAAATCTTTGGCAGCTTCGGGCGCGACCTGCCTGCGCCAACGCAGATTCTGATTATGCTCAGCGAATTTCTTCGTTCGTGGTATGCCATTCCTGCAATGATTTTTGCGGGTGTAGTGATATTTTCCAGTGTCCGTATGTATGCTGCCACGGAAACGGGCCGCTACAATTTGGACAAACTGAAATTGCGGATGCCCGTTTTCGGTGAGTTGCAGCGAAAAGTTGCCATCAGCCGCTTTACACGTACCCTCAGCACCCTGATTCGCAGTGGCGTGGCCATTCTTCAGGCTCTTGAGATTACGGAGCGCACGGCGGGCAACGAGGTTTTTGCCAAGGCTGTTCGAGAGGCCGCAGACAGCGTTCGGAATGGTGACACGCTGGCCGATCCGCTTATGCGCAGCGAAGTCTTCCCTGGGATGGTAACGCGGATGATTAGCGTCGGTGAGAAAACGGGTGCCTTGGAAATTATGCTGTCGAAAATATCCGACTTCTATGATTCGGAAGTAAAGGCTATGGTGGACAGTCTGACCAGCCTCATCGAACCTATTCTCATTGGTATGATGGGTGTCGTCGTGGGTGGTATTGTTATCGCCCTCTTCATGCCTATTCTTCAGCTTTCCTCCCTGGTGAGCACCTGATACGCATCATATTGTACAAGACAATACCATCGCCGACCCTGCGGGGTCGGCTTTTTTTTGTGGGCCTTGGACGAACTGCGCCCTGTTTATCTCCCTCGGCGCAATGAAGAATAGCTGCGGGTGCCACGGTCAAGCCCCGCAGGGCTTGACCGTGTGGAGGTCTGGGAGGCGAGGAAGAGTGTGCGACCCGTGTCCATGGCAAGATACCTTCACGGGCAAGGGCTATAGCCCCTTGTCCGTGGCACCCGTAATGTTTTTCTGCGGGTAACCTATTGTGGGCCATGAGGCATGGTATGTTTTTCCAATTACTCCAAAACCTCGTGCCGTGTCTGCTGGTCCAAAACACAAGCAGTGAGACGAGGACACCATCCACCATGTTTCGAAATCTAATGATTTATTCTCTTGTTATCGCTCTTGCTGCGCTTGTCGTTGCGGACGATGCCAAGGATGATGCCGCAGTCACGACCGTGACACAGGTGGAGAATTTTCGCCTGCTGGATCATACCGGCCGTTCTATCGAACTCTATCGCGCCATTGATGCGCCCGCAGTGGTGCTCTATATCCACGGGATTGGGTGCCCCATCGTGCGCCGCAGCGCGCCGGAACTGAATCGCCTTCACAAGAAGTATGGGGAGCAAGGCGTTGTCTTTTACATGCTCAATGCCAATTCCCAGGATTCCCGCGCTGACTTGGCCGAAGAGGCTGAGGAATTTGGATGGACCATTCCCATTCTCAAGGATCCCACCCAGCGTATTGTTCATGCCATGGGAAGCAGGCGTACCGCCGAAGCGCTGGTGCTCGATCCGAAGTCAGACTGGAAGATTCTGTATCGGGGACCACTGGATGACCGATTCGATTACGGTACCCAAAAGTCGGGTGCGACACATCGATGGGTGGAAGAGGTGCTTGATGCTCAACTGTCGGGCAAGGCCATAAAACCTCATCAGGAAAAAACGAAGGGCTGTCTTATCGGTTTTCTCGATGAGAAGCCCATCTCATACACCACGGATGTGGCCCCCATTCTTCAAGCGAAATGCCTTCCTTGTCACCGTAAAGGAGGTGTGGCGCCATTCGCCATGTCGAGTCACCGCAAGGTGAAGGGATGGGCAACTATGATTCGAGAGACCTTGCGTACCCACCGTATGCCGCCCTGGCATGCGGATCCCGCCTATCAGACCTTTCACAACTCCCTCGATCTGACAGTCGAAGAGCGCCGTGCGTTGCTGACGTGGGTGGAGCAGGGAGCTCTTGCGGGTGATGGGGAGGACCCACTGGTGGGAAAGGCCGAGGCCCGCGATACTGACTGGGCTTTGGGATCGCCCGATCATGTGGTCCAGTTGCCTGAGCCGCAGAAACTTCTGGCAGAGGGTGTATTCGACTATCGCTACATCACCGTAGCCTCGGGCTTGACAGAAAATCGGTGGCTCAAGGCGGTGGAGGTGTTGCCCACCACGGAAGAGGTGGTGCATCACGCCCTCATATTTATCATGTACCCGCCCCAATTCCGCCACCTGCAACCAGACCCGAAAAGTGGCTTGGACGGATTCTTTGCCAGCTATCTCCCGGGTGGCAATGTGCAGCCCTATCCCCAGGGCACCGCGCAGTTTGTGCCCGCAGGCTCTTCGTTCATATTTCAGATGCACTACAACGCGACAGGAAAGGGGGAAGTGGACCAGACCCGCATGGGTCTCTATTATTATGATGGCCCGCCCCGCGAGGTGCTCTATGTCCGCGCGGCGGCCGAGACCGAATTCGAGATACCAGCGGGTGCCACGGACCATCCGGCCAAGGCTTCTTTTCGCTTTGATGGCGATGCCACCCTGTTGGGCCTTTCGCCCCACATGCATTATCGGGGGAGTCGATTTAGCTTTGAAGCCCGCTATCCCGACAGCAGGAAAGAGACGTTACTGTCTGTACCTTGGTACGAATTTGACTGGCAGCCCATGTACTATTTTGAAGAGCCAATATCGGTTCCCGGCGGTACCCGTATTGTGTGTGAGGGCGCGTTCGACAACTCCCGGCTCAACCCGAGAAACCCCAACCCGAACGAGCGGGTGTATTTTGGGGAGCAATCCGACGAGGAAATGTTCATCGGTTACGTGAGTTTCAGCCAGCCATACCAAGCCGACAATTTCAAGCCAGCGGATTTGAACCCGGATGCCTGGCCTGGTTTTGGGAAGGATCTCACGGAGAAATATCTTATCGGCACAACATGGGCGATTGGCGACCGCTTTCGCTTGCGCTTTGAAGTAGAGGGGAAGCTCATCATTAATGATCGCTTTGAGGGGCAGTGGCGTTTCAACGGGGAAACAGTCCATGTGAAAACCCGTCGTAGAGAGGTTGACCTTGAGATTCAGCAGGACGCCTTGTTTATCGACGGACGACCTCTCTATCGGATTCCTGCAGGGACTCAACCGTAGCATAGACATCACCCGCGTGTTTTGCTACCCGAGAGATCCCGCGATGTATCGGGAGGCGAAGGAAGGCACAAGGGTGCCACCCTCACGCGGGGGAGCGAAGCGGAGGAGCTTGCGGGTGCAGGTCATCAGGCTGAACTTTTTGTATGTCGAATAAGACGGCAAGAAAATCTTACACCGTGTATTGCGGACAGCGTGATGATTTGAGATGCATTCCAAGAACCCGCACCCGCAAACTTAGCTGGAAACCGGCTTCGTGTGAGGGCGGCACCCTTGGGATCTCTTTCGAAGGCTCAGACATCCTGACTTCATCGATTTTAACCTGATACCAATTCGTAAACCAAGCGCAGATTCGTGCCTGGATAAATGGTCTCGGTTTCGTTGAGATCCTTTGCCAACGTGCGGATGGCCCTGTCGGAGAGGG
>JAJRPE010000098.1 GCA_024280935.1 Candidatus Hydrogenedentota bacterium | reverse complement strand
CATCCGACGCGGGTGCGCCTTCCCGACGAACCCCTCATGCTCGTGGACCGCATCACGGCGCTCGAAGGCGAGCCTTGCTCCATGACGTCGGGCCGTGTGGTGACGGAGCATGACGTGCTCCACGATGGCTGGTATCTCGATGGCGGCCACCTCCCCACGTGCATCGCCGTGGAAGCGGGCCAGGCCGACCTCTTCCTTTCCGGCTACCTTGGCATCGATTTCGAGACCAAGGGCCGGGCCATGTATCGCCTGCTGGACGCAAATGTCACCTTCCACGACCACACGCCCATGGCAGGCCAGGTGGTGCGCTACGATATTCACATCGACCAGTTTTTTCGTCATGGCAACCCGTGGTTCTTTAAGTTTCACTTTGATGCGACGATCGATGACAAACTCTTCCTTACCATGCGCGATGGTATTGCCGGCTTCTTCACCGACGACGACCTTGCGGCGGGCCAGGGCGTGGTGGATTCCAAGCTCGACCTCCAAAACAACACGGGGGTTCTTCCCGCAGACTGGACGGAACTTCTCCCCATGTCGCCCGCCCAATACAGTGATGCCCAGGTGAATGCCCTGCGCGTGGGCAACCTAGCGGGATGTTTCGGAGACCTCTTTAAGAATCTGCCCGTGCAAACCCCCGTGTGCATTCCCGATGGGAAGATGAACCTCGTGCATCGCGTGCTGGAGTTAACACCCGGCGGTGGTCGTTTTGGGCTGGGAAAGATTGTGGCCGAGGCCGACATCCATCCCGACGACTGGTTTATCACCTGCCACTTTGTGGATGACAAGGTCATGCCTGGCACACTCATGTTCGAGTGCTGCCTCCACACCCTGCGCATCTACCTCATGCGAATGGGCTGGGTCGCGGAGGCCGACACGGCGTATTGGGAGCCGCGCCCCGGCGTGACCGGCAAGCTCAAGTGCCGTGGGCAAGTTTTGGAGACGACGAAAAAGGTCACCTACGAAATCGTCATCAAGGAGTTGGGCTATGGTCCTCAGCCCTATGCCATTGCCGACGCACGCATGTATGCCGACGGCAAGGCCATTGTGGATATCGGCAACATGTCCATCCAACTTCAGGGGCAAACCCGCGAAGCCCTGGAGACCCTGTGGCAAAACGCCGCGCCGAATCTTGGCCAGCCCAAACCTGCCATCTACGATTACAACAAAATCCTCGCCTACTCCCAGGGCAATCCCTCGGAAGGCTTTGGCGCGCCCTACACCATCTTCGACGAAGGACAATCCCGTCGCATCGCCCGTCTGCCCCGTCCCCCCTACCAGTTTCTGGATCGGGTCACGGCGGTAACGGGCGAGCCTTTCGTGCTGGAGGCCGGGGCCGCCGTCGAAGCGCAATACGATATTCCCGCCGATGAATGGTACTTCGCCGCGAATCGCCAGGACGACATGCCCTTTGCGGTGCTCCTCGAAGTGGCCCTCCAGCCCTGTGGCTGGCTTGCGGCTTATTGTGGCTCCGCCCTCACCAGCGACGAAGACCTGAAGTTTCGCAACCTGGGCGGCAAGGCCATACAGCACCTGTCCGTCACGCGGGACACCGGCTGCATCACGGTCCAAGTGAAGATGACCGGGGTCTCGAATTCGGGCGGCATGATTATCCAGCATTACCACATGGCAGTCCATGGCAAGGACGGCTGCATCTACGAAGGGACCACCTACTTCGGGTTCTTCTCCCAAGATGCCCTTGCCGAGCAGGTGGGTATTCGCGATGCGGCGGTCTACGAGCCGACCGAGGCGGAAGTCGCCTGTACAGCGCCCTTCTCCTATCCCAACGACACCCCGGCCTTCCCCGACAGCGAATGGGGTATGGTCGATGAGGTAACCGTCTTTGACCCGAGCGGTGGCCCGAACGGTCTCGGCTTTATTCGCGGCATCACAAAGGTGAACCCCGACACGTGGTTCTTCAAGGCCCACTTCTACCAGGATCCGGTTTGCCCCGGCTCGCTGGGCTTGGAGTCCTTCGTGCAGCTCTTAAAGCTCGTGGCGAAGGAACGCTGGGGTGCGGACGAGAGCACAGTCTTTGAAACGCTGGCACTCGGCCAGGAGCACGAATGGGTCTATCGCGGCCAAATCATCCCCACGGATGACCAAGTCACCGTTCAGGCTGTGGTTACCGCTATCGACGACGAACAACGCATGATCCACGCCGACGGATTTCTTATAGTCGATGGCCGCGTGATTTATCAGATGAAACGATTTACATTGCAACTCAGGGACTGACACGGACCAAAGCTCTCAGGTACGCTGGAAAACCTCGGCTTCACACGATAAGCTCTTGGAAACACTGCATGCTGGGATGTCCGTGTCTGTCCCGTAGTTTGTAAAAAGACCGTCGGCCCTGAAATGATAGCCTTCCCTCGTTCCCACGCTCAGCTTGGGAATGCAGTCCCCGAAGCTCTGCTTCGGAAGTAGATGAAACGATTTTCATTGAGGCTCGGGGACTGACACGGACCAAATGTCTCAGGTATGCTGGAAAACCTCGACTTCACACGATAAGCTCTTGGAAACAGTGCATGCTTAAACGTCCGTGTCTGTCCCGTAGTTGGTGAAGAAAGCGGCGGTCTATTCTCGCCAACAACGGGACAGACACGCCCATCAGCGTGGCTATCGTAATTTTTGGAATACTGTTCACCACAGGCAAGCGTGACTTATTCAAGTTTGCTGGGGCGCGTCAGTCCCTGGAGTTTACATGAAATACACCAAGGTACACATAGACACCATCGGCTACGAACTCGCCCCCGTGGTGGTGAGTTCCGAAGAACTGGAAGACACCCTCGAGCCGCTCTACACGGCCCTTCACCTTTCTGAAGGCCAGTTGGAAGCCCTCACGGGAATCCAGGAACGGCGCTGGTGGCCGGAGGGTTATGCCCTGAGTGACGGGGCCATCGCCGCCGCCCGAAAAGCCTTCGCCCAATCCAACGTGTGTACCGACGATATCGGTGCCATCGTCTATTGTGGCGTGGGACGGGACAACTTCGAACCCGCCACCGCCTGCCGCGTCGCCGCAGAGCTGGGCATTGGCGGCAATACCGCCGTTTTTGACATCGGTAACGCATGCCTTGGGGTGATGAACGGGATTCTGGACATCGCCAACCGCATCGAGCTGGGCCAAATCCGTGCCGGTTTGGTGGTGTCCGCCGAAACGGCCCGCGACATCGTGGAAGAGACCATGGCGAAGATGCTCGCCACGCCGACGATGGAATGCTATATACAGTCCCTCGCCACCCTGACCGGTGGTTCGGGTGCCGTGGCCGTGTTGGTTACGGACGGCTCCTTCGCCAACACCGATGGACAGCACCAACTGCTCGGTGGCGTCTCGCTGGCCGCGCCGGAACATCATGGCTTGTGTACGTGGGGCATGGAATCCTTCGGGGATGGTATGCGCAAGCAGTTTATGTGTACCGACGCAGTTTCGGTATTGAAGTACGGCGTGGAACTGGGCTTGCAGACATGGCAGGCGCTATTGACCGAGTTGGACTGGACCGCCGAGTCCATCGACAAGGTCATCTGCCACCAGGTGGGCAATGCGAACAAAGAGGCCATCCTCAAGTCGATCAACATCGCCCCGGAAAAAGATTTCGCCACCTTCGGGCACCTTGGCAACATAGGGACGGTTTCCCTGCCCCTGACCGCCGCCATCGCGGACGAACGGGGCCATTTGTCCTCGGGCGACGAGGTGGCCTTCCTTGGTATTGGCAGCGGGCTGAATTGTATGATGCTTGGATTGCGCTGGTAATAAACGAAGCGTAACCGTTCACAGGGTACTACGGGTGCCACGGACAAGGGGCGATAGCCCTTGCCCGTGCTTGGGAACACAAAGGGTAGGTCTTTTTGGGTCTGCCACGGAAAGCACGGAACACACAAAAAGAATGTTTTTTTGCGTGCCCCGCGTTCTTTTACGGCTGAAAATCCCTGTACTTCGTCCGGACCTATTTCCATTTTAGTGCAATGCGCCTCCCCGAAAGGTGGGGGCCATCGCCGGGGAGGCGGGGCCAGAACGTTGCGGGGAAGGTCATGCGCGCACGAAATATTAAACCGGGATTCTTTAAGTCAGACACACTGGGGGGCTGTTCGCCGCTGGCGCGGCTCCTCTATCAGGGCTTGTGGTGCCTGGCGGATCACGAGGGGCGGATGCGGTATCGTCCCCGGCGCTTGAAGGTGGAGGTGCTGCCCTATGACTCGGTGGAGGTGTCGGAACTTCTTGCGGAGTTGGTGGCGGCGGATATGGAGGACCCATTGCTAATCCCCTATGGCGGCTCAGCGGAGGAACCGCAGTATCTTTGGTTGCCCAAGTTCAAGCGCCATCAGAATCCGACCTCGAAGGAGCGGGCCAAGCCGTCGCCCTTGCCACCCTGCCCGGCGGAACCTGGTTTCGCGCCGACATCGAAGGGGGATGCTGCCGGGCCAGGTCCGGGTCATAACCGGGATAGTTCTGGTTCTGCTGATATCCTGATTCCTGAAACCGGATGTCCTGATGTCCCGATTCCTGATGCCGGATGCCCTGATGGGGGCGAGAGCCCGCCGAGCGGCCGGTCGGCTGCGAAGAAGAAATCTCCCCCGCCTGCGGAAAGTCTCATGAAAGCGTGGAACACGGTGGCGGAGGCCCGCGGTCTGGTTCCCTGTCAGGTCATGGGTGCCAAGCGTCGTGCCGCCCTGCACGCACGGTGGAAGGAGGCCTTCTGGCGTGAACACTACGCGGAGGCCCTCGAACGGCTTCGTGCAATCCGGTGGGTGCGGGGGGAGAATGACCGGAAATGGCGGGCCGATGTGGAGTGGTTCCTGCGCCCCGATACGGTAACAAAACTCTTGGAAGGAGGATACGATGACAACGTCAAAAGCGTTGGTGCCAGCAGGTCCGGTGGTGGACTGCCTTTCTAAGTCTTGCCCCGATTGTGGCCTCGTGATGACTTTCCCCCGGCAGCGGGGACCCTATGCGGTTGGTGAGGGCTTCACGGTGTGCTGCGATCCCTGTGCGGCGCGGCGGATTCAGACTGCGGAGCGCCGGGACCGCATTGCCGCGCTGACCCAGCGCTTTCAGGCCCTGCTTGGACGGGGACTCGTCACCGAGGAATTGCGCAGTGCCGCCTTCCATGCCTCCAATTCTGCCGTGGAGGCCCGGAACCCGGAGGCCTGGGCAATGGCCCGGCGCTGGCGGGCTACCCGGAATCTTTATGTCCATGGTCCGACTGGCGTAGGAAAAAGTTACCTCGCCCGATGCTGCCTCAATCGCGTCTTTCAACAGGGGCAGGCGGTGGCGGAAGTCAGCGCCCGTCGTTTTGCCAAGATATCCGACACCTTTGCCGAAGGTGGGGGGCTTTTCAGTACATGGATACGGACGGAGGTCTTGCTGCTGGACGATATAGACAAGGCCAACTGGTCGGTGGACCGCGTTGGGGCCTTGTGGGAGTTGCTTGATGCGCGTGCCAGCGCACGCAGGTGGAGCATTGTCACCGGCAATGTATCGCCGCGTGAACTGTTGGATGTTCTACGGGAGCGATCCGTGGGGCACGGTCTGCGCAACAACGCCATGGCCGATGCCACCCTGGAGCGCCTGCGCCCTTGCGTCACCCTGTGTTTGGAGGGCGAATCCCTGCGGAGCCTCGTTACGGATAGCCCCGAATAGCTGTGCTCTGTGTGGCTGGCATTTTCTGTGTTGAGCGCAGCCCGATGGCAATGGACACCATTCCCCACGCCGAGGTTGGCATGATGGATTTCATAGGTCTCACGGGTCCTGTATGTCCCATGAATTGTCTACGCCCTGCGTGTTGCCTTCAGAAGCGAAACCGAAGCCCCATCGTGGCGGCATAGTCGACTTCGAGGGCACTTCCGTTGAGATCCTGAACGATGGGGATCTGCACGGCGGCTTCAAGGACCCAGCGCGGGTTGACCCACTGCACGCCGGGGGATAGAAACATGGTGTGTCCGCCGGAATTGCGGTCTTCTCTTCCAGCGATGCTGTTGTTGTCGGCATAGGTGCCGTTCAGTTCCAGAACGCCATACCAGAAGGCGGGTACCCCTTCTTCGGGGAGGCTGCGCGGCCAAAGACGACGCTGGTAGGAAAGGTTGTAAAAAAGTACGTCGCCAAAGGCGAAATTATTGGCCTCGGTGTTGAACTTGTAGCCCACATCGGCATCCAGTTCCCATTGGAGGGTTTGGGTCGTCCAGACGGCCCCGATGATGGGGTCGTAGGAGCCGGATCCCGCTTGCAGGCCCTGGGGAAGTCGCCCGAAACGATCCGTTGCGTTGTCATTGCCCGTGGGCCATTCCATCCCACCGAAGAGGCCAAGCCGGTGGGTCTTTCCCGGCTGATCGCGGGTAAAGACGCGATACTTGAGGAGGGTCCGTATATCGCCGACTCCACTGCTGTCCCGTGTGATACGTCGGTTATCTTCGTTGGTGAGACCAAGCGTCTTGTCGAGGTAAGGAACCGCAAGGATACCCGTAAATCGTGGGGTGAAGCCATAGATGTATACGCCGGTCACGCCGCGAACGTGGAGTGCCCGGTCTTGGTCCGAAGGGTCGTCCTCGGCCTTGAGATAGCGGTACTGGAGACGCAGAATGCTTTCCCCCTGGTGGGGTGCGAAGGCGGTGTTGCTGTTGATGGGTGCGGCGTGGACTGGTGACGTCATGGCCCATAGCAGTGCCAGGATCAGGGGTAGTTGATTGCGGTGCATGTCGAAATCCTATTGTGTGATCTGCCTTGCTTTTTCAAAACGGCGATAAATCAAGATGTCACGGTGCATGCCCGCAGTCATCAACCTTCAGACTTTCCGGTGCGGCCGGGCCGGGAGGGGCGCATCAAGGGTGCCACCCTCACACGCAGCCGGTTCCCGGCTAAGTTTGCGGGTGCGGGTTTGCGAAAATTATCTGCGTTATTCCTCCTCTGAGAATGCGCTTGGGCAGGCTATTTCTTTCTTGGACATTAAGTCTATTCTGTTGACTCACACCCGCAAGCTCCCCCGCTTCGCTCCTCCGCGTGAGGGTGGCACCCACGTCGATTTTTTTTGAAGTACACATTGGGTTGTGGGCGAAGTCTATGTTGGTTTCGGCGGATTTTGCTTCATAGGGCGGCCTTGTCCGTGTCAGTCCCTGAGCAGTTTTACCTGCGTGACGGACAGCGCTGGTGGTGCCTCTTTGTGGGTGTGGACATCGCCGACTATCTCTACATGCTTTTGGGAGGCGGTTGCTTTTTCCAGGGTGGCCATGGTCGATGCCGACAAGGTAGTTTCGGCGGTCTGGTTCTTCTTTTTGGGGTGGGGCGGGTGCAGCGTGAAGGCCAGTTTTGTGTCGGTCACGGTGAATATAAATTCTTCACGCTTCTCGATCACACCTCGGGCTGCCAGGGTCACTGCTCCTGCAGTAAAGCCTCCCTTTTCGACAGCATCCCGGAGACTTTGCTCGTTGAACAAGGCCCCGAACTTATAGCGGATTCGGGCTTCCCCTTTTTTGAGGTTCGTGACGACCTCGTTCACGCCCTCGACCTTTTTCAGATGCTTCTCTACGCCATTTACGCAGAAAGGACAAGCCAGCCCCTTGACCTGTACGGTGACCTCCTCTACCTGCCCCCTTGCTGCATTGGGGATCGCCACCAGCAGCAAGGTGATGGCAACGATGAGAATGTGCTTGTGTTGTGTCGGTTTCATGAATTACTCCTTATAGGGCAATTTGCCAAGCATACTTGGCGCAGCAAACGTGCTGAACGATCCCGAGGGACGAGGGTTCGTGCGAGATGTCCGCAACTCTATTTCTCGTGTGTGTTCAGGACAAAGGTAACCGTAAGCGTTCACGCCATGCTTCTTGTTGGCGAAGCCAACGTCTTTATGTTCCCCTCCTTGGAGGGGTTAGGGGTGGGTTGCGTGTGCGGGTGAGAATTAACCCACCCCCAGCCCCTCCGAGGAGGGAAGCCTTTTCGGCTCCGTGAATGCTTACAGGTAACCTTGGTTGAAAAAAGCAACCTTCGGGTGCCACGGACAAGCCCAGTGGGGCTTGCCCGTGCAAAGACATGGGATCAGGGAAACGCCTGGTTCCAGCTTGCTGGACAGGTTGTTCAGGCACGGACAAGGGCTATCGCCCCTTGTCCGTGGCACCCGAAGTGTTCTTCCATGTTTTTAGGCTCTTATTCCTGCGGGATACACGAATCACAGCAAGAGGCCGTTGTTTTTGTTTTTGGCCAGGCATTCCACAGTGCGGCAAGGATGAAGAGTACCGCAGCGCTGTAGAACACGAGGTCCGAAGCGAGGGCAAACTTCCCCACCAGAATTCCAGTTGCCGCCAAGAGGCCCAGTGCAAAAGGTCCATGGCCCCGGCGGGCTTTGGCGCGATAGGCCATCGTTCCGAGGGAGAATATAAGGAGTCCCGCCGTCAGGGGGAGGAGGTAGGTTGCGTAGAGGAGGAAGCCCAGCCCCAGGGAACTGAGCAGACCGGCATAGAGGGGCCAGCAGGCTGGACAGCGGCCCATCGGGAGCAAGGTGGCGGCGATGCCGGGGACAGTACCGATGATGGCCTTCCAGCCTGATCGTGCCGGGGCCTGCCTCTGGATGGCCTTGATGACATCGTCCAAAGGTGGTACGCCCTGAAAGCCGCCGTCCGGTTTGGCATAGACTCGGCAGCAGTTCTGGCCCGTGTTGGGTTCCTGCCCGACCACGTCTTTACCGTCTACCAGGATGGTGGGGGAGGCGTAGTGCCGACTGTGTTCCGGGCTTGCTGGATCAGAGCGGTCCCATTCCTGCCAGTTTTCTTCGATGCCGGCTGCATCCAGGGCTTCGCGAAGCATGCGGCGTGCGTCGTCCACATTGGGGCAATCGGGGTCGTAGATGAATTCAATCTTCAGGTGCATGAGGTCTCCTTTGCATCCAGGGTATTGAGAATCGGACATTCACTTCGAGGCCCCGTGCCACGACATTCCACAACAAGGCCCTGCAAGGACGTTCGCATGGATTGCAAAGCCTCGATTTTCTGGTCGATTTCAGCGATTTTCTCGTGAGCCTTGGCCTGCACATTCGCACAACTGCCCGAAGGTTTTGCACGAAGCGAGAGCAACTCGCCTATCTCCGCCAGCGAAAAGCCAAGGGCTTTGGCTTTCTTGATGAAGCGAATGCGTGCGACGGAGTCCTCGCCGTAGTGCCGATAACCCGATTCGCTTCGGGGGGGATCGGGGATGAGGCCCTCGCGCTCGTAGAAACGGATGGTTTCGATACCGACTTCCGCGAGGCGGGCGACCTTGCCAATGGTTAAGGGTGCTGCTGTTTTTGCGTTCATCGTTCACCTCACCTCATCTAATCTGATTCTACACCCTGTACCATACTACAGAGTCAAGGAAATTCGAATTTGGAATAGTGAATTGAGAATGATGAATGGTGAATATTTCTTTTGCTTTGTATCGTGCCTGGTCTGTCACTTGACACACGTTAAATGATAGTGTATAAACAACACGAATGAGGTGCTATGATGACGTTACGCGACCTGTACAAACCATCGCTCACACTTTTGACCGATCTTTACCAGCTCACCATGGCCTATGGCTATTGGCACCAGGGGCGAGCAGAGGAGGAGGCGGTATTCAACCTTTTCTTTCGGAAGCACCCCTTCAAGGGCGGCTACACCATTGCTGTGGGACTGGCCCAGGTCTGTGATTTTCTCGATGGTCTGCGCTTCGACGAATCCGACGTGGCCTACCTGAAGACCCTGACGGGCAACGACGGGAAAGCCCTTTTCAGCGACGGCTTTCTCGACTACCTCAAGAATATGCGCTTTACTTGTGATGTGGATGCCATCCCCGAGGGTACGGTGGTTTTTCCCCACCAGCCTCTCGTCCGGCTGACGGGACCGTTGTTGCAGTGTCAGTTGCTTGAGACGGCCCTGCTGGACATGGTGAACTTCCAAACCCTTATCGCCACGAAAGCATCGCGCATCGTACAGGCGACGGGCGGTGATCCGGTGCTGGAATTTGGACTTCGTCGTGCGCATGGGATCGATGGGGCGTTGACGGCGAGCCGTGCTGCTTATATTGGTGGTTGTGTGGCGACCTCCAACGTTCTGGCGGGCAAACTTTATGGGATCCCCGTAAAGGGAACCCATGCCCACAGTTGGGTCATGTCTTTTGACACGGAGCGGGAGGCTTTCGAGCAGTACGCCGAGGCCCTGCCCAACAACTGCGTGTTTCTCGTGGATACCTACGACACGCTGGAGGGCGTGCGCCTGGCGATTGAAGTGGGGGAACAGCTTCGGGAGCGCGGTCATGAGATGGTGGGCATTCGCTTGGATTCGGGCGACCTGGCCTACCTGAGCATCGCGGCGCGGAAGCTCCTCGATGCTGCTGGTTTCGAGAAGGCGCGGATAGTGGCGAGTAATGACCTGGATGAACGCATCATCGAAAGTTTGAAGGCCCAGGGCGCGCAGATTGCGGTCTGGGGCGTGGGGACGAAGCTGGCGACGGCCTACGACCAACCGGCTCTGGGCGGGGTGTACAAACTTGCGGCGATTCGCAAGGAGGGCGTATGGGAGCCGAAGGTGAAGCTTTCGGAGCAGACCATTAAGATCTCCACGCCCGGTGTGCTTCAGGTGAAGCGCTTCTCGAAGGATGGTCGCTTCATGGCCGACATGATCTTCGACGAAACCGACACCCTCGCGGGGACGGTATCTATCGTGGATCAGGTGGAGCCACTGCGCCAGCACAGGATGGACCCGAGTTGGGAGGAGGAGACGTTGTTGGTGCCGGTGATGCGAAAGGGGGGGTGCTGTTATGAAGTGCCCGACGTACACGCGGTGCGGGATCGCGTTGCGAAACAACTGGCGGCCTTGCACCCCGGTGTGCGGCGCTTTGACAATCCCCATAGCTATCCGGCGGGCTTGGAAAAAGGGCTGTATGAGAAGAAGCAGCGTTTGGTGGAGGCGGCGCGATGATCGGGGACTGCCTCGCTCAGACCCACGTCGTGAAGATGCGGTGTGCGTTTTGGCGGGCCGCTTTGCCCGAGGTATGTGGTTGCGCTTCAGGAGGCGGGGCTGTCCCCAGATGGGAGGTGTGGAGTCGTTCTTTTTTGGGGACAGCCCCGCCTGTGCGGGTGTTCTTTTCATACCTCTATTTGCTGTGCTTGCCACGGAATCTACTTCACTACGGAACGTTTGATTGGGCGAGGCAGTCCCCGCGTCGTGAAGGTGCGGTGTGCGTTTTTGGCGAGCCGCTCTGCCCGAGGTATGTGGTTGCACTTCGGGAGGCGGGGCTGTCCCCAGATGGGAGGTGTGGAGTCGTTCTTTTTTGGGGACAGCCCCGCCTGTGTGGGTGTTCTTTTCATACCTCTATTTGCTGTGCTTGCCACGGAATCTACTTCACTACGGAACGTTTGATTGGGCGAGGCAGTCCCCTGAAGGAAAAATAATATGAGTTACACCTATGAATTTCCCCGACCCGCCCTTACGGTGGATGCCGTGGTTTTTGGTTTGGATGAAGAGGATCTGAAGGTGCTGCTCATTCAGCGGGACATTGAACCTTTTGAAGGGCGATGGGCCTTGCCGGGCGGATTCATGCACATGGAAGAATCGGTGGAGGAGGCGGTGGTCCGGGAGTTGGCGGAGGAGACGGGCTTGTCCGATGTGTTCCTGGAACAGCTCTACACCTTCGGAAAGCCGGGCCGTGATCCCCGTGGGCGTGTGGTGTCGGTGGCGTTCTTTGCCTTGGTGAAGCTGAGCGAGCACAAGGTGCAGGCTGCGACGGATGCCCGAAATGCGGCTTGGTTTCCCGTAGGGGAGACACCAAATCTGGCCTTTGACCATAAAGACATTCTTGCCATGGCCCACGAACGGTTGCGCGGAAAAGTACGCTATCAGCCCATTGGCTTTGAACTCCTGCCCGACAAGTTTGCCTTGCGGGAATTGCAGCATCTCTATGAGGTAATTCTCGAGCGCCCCCTGGACAAGCGTAACTTTCGAAAGAAGATACAGAAGCTGGATGTGCTCCAGCCCCTCGACGAAATAGAGAAGGACGTGGCCCACCGCGCTGCGCAGTTGTTTCGATTTGACCGAAAGAAATACCAGCGCATGGTGAAGAAGGGCGTGAATTTTGAGGTGTAGGGAGTGGGCGGCGAGCGCT
>JAJRPE010000097.1 GCA_024280935.1 Candidatus Hydrogenedentota bacterium | reverse complement strand
GATCCGATGCAACCAGTTCGACCTGGAAGCCCTCGGGAACGGTGAAGGATTGGGCCTGTTTTTCCACCGGCCAATAGGAATCGGGGTGCTCCGCATCGTCTGCGATGGTGGCGTTCGGAAATATACATACAAGAGCGGTCAAGCGTATGAGCATGAGAAATTTTTGCATCATATTTTTTCCTCAATGTGGAGAAAATACAGCGATGAATCGGACCAGTAATACGAACCCCCAAGGATTATGCGCCTTTCGCGGACCTGTCCTGTAGTCCCCGAGGAGATTTTTCAAAACACTCGGATACCCCCACACCAAAACATGGTAGTAATATGGGGTGCAGTTCTCATAATAACGCACTAACGTGGAGTTCGCCCACAACCCAAGACAGTCATCCCCGCGCACGCGGGGAGCCAGTGGTGTTGAAATGCACTCCTGCCGCGTTCTGGATCCCCACTTTTGTGGGACTGACATGGGCTTATCTTTTTTTCTTTGCGTCTTCGCGACTTTGCGTGAGATCTTTTTTGTTTGGCACGCAAAGGCGCGAAGACGCAAAGGTTGTGTTTCGGCCACGAACGGGACCAAATTCCAAGTATGTCCGTCTCTCGAAAAGTGCGCTATAGGCATTGTTTCCCCTGGCTTCGGCGCACATCCAAGAAATATCTTGTTTTTTATAGCGGTTCTTCCAGACAGAGACACCAACGACGTTAATCACGATATCGTTGCTTTTTGAATGGCTTGGAAAGGATAGTGCGGGCTTTCAGCCCTTGACAGCGGTGATGCCTTTAACCATGGGCCTACGACCCATGCTGGTATAAATCCGGGCCGTTGGCCCTATTCCTGAGCAGCGACAACTATTCTTTCCCCTTGGCGACTGCGGTTTCTGTCGTCAACGGCATGATGATCATAAAGGGCATAAGAGTACTGCAGCGGATTCTACCAACACTCCTGAAAGACAAAAACACTCCAGACTGAATACAGGTGTTCCGTCGCTCACGCGCACGAACTCTCCAGCGGCGAGTCTTCGACACTCATACCTCAGGACCGCACGGAACGACCGGGGCTATCCTTTGTGGATGTTGTTGGGTGTGCGTTTTTCCTCAAAGATGCACTGACGTGTGCCACCCGATCGTGTACTCGCGTTCGGGTGTCTTGAGCCTTTGATGTTGAAAGCCACCAAGGACGATATTCGCAGTAGCTTTTTCACGCGTGTAGCGCATCTGAAAGGCTACCGCGATGCTAACTGAGCCGATTGAATCTCACACGGTTCACGGCACCCGAACTCGCCTTGTCCCGTCTCCGACGTTCCAACGCGAGATCGGGTGGTACATGACGGTTTGTTTTTCTCTCGCGGGTTTTCCGTCGTTACCCTCGTTTCTCCAGACCCTGCGAAATGGCCAGGAGGAAGTCCCGGTTGTCGGAGGTGAGGTAGCGCATTTCGCCGCCCATTCGGCTGAAACTCTTGTTGTAACGAAGGTAGTAATCGGGGTTGTCCACGGGCGGCTCGCCCTGGGTCCAGTCCCAGTGGGACTCCTGAAGATCGACGATGACCATGTAGTGCTTGTCGATGTGGGTGTCGTTCTGGATGGCCATGTTTTGCGACATGGAGAGCGACTTTTCAAAGACCATGGGGGACATGACGGCCGAGCCGATGCTCATATAAACACCGCCATCAAGGTCTTGCACGTTCTTTGCGAAGGCGAGGAAGTCCCGTTCGGCGGTGCGGCCAATGCTGGCCCCTTGGTTCATGGGGTGGCAATAGATGATGTCATGGCCGATCATGGGGTGGCTGGTGAAGGGGATGCCCAGGCGGTAGGCCGCGCCCTGGAGTCCGTACTGCTTGAAGGGATGCTTCACTTCCATGAAGCCGGGGTCAATATCGAAGCGCTTGACCACATTCAGCAAGTCGCAGGCGGCAGCGGCGGCTTCGCCATAATCCTGATCGGCCGCCGTTAGAATCTTCTTGGTCAACTCATCCCGTGAAGGAATCGTAAGGCCCTCATTCTCCACCAAGGCACCGACGGATTCGCCGTAGCCCAAGCCTTCGTAGGCACCGACGACAATGGAGAGATTCAGGAAAAAGCCGGTCTCCCGCCACGTGCCGAATTCGCCCCGGTCCACATTGGTGCGGACGTCCTCGCTGCTGTGTCCCTGGAAAGCGAACTCCCAGTCGTGGATGATGCCCGCACCATTCGTGGCGAGGTGGGTGACCCAGCCGTCTTCGATGAGCTTGATGAAGACAGGGGCGAGGCCGTTTTTGATGGCATGGGCACCGAAGGTGAGCATGCGGGATTTTCCGGCTTCCCGGGCAGCGACGATTCGGTCGATAGTCTCATCGATGACCTTCTGGGCCTTCTCGTCGAAGGCCGCTGGCGGCGTGTCCGGGGTGACGTGGTCTTTTTCGATGAAGACCTTATCGGTGCGTTCACTCAGGGGCTTGATATGGAGGGCATGTCTATCGAATTGTGGATAGGGCATGGTGTGCCTTTCTGTTTTTGTTGCGTGCCGCCGTGTGGGCCAGGTCCGGGGAAGAGATCCGACCGATCAGTCTAATCCGATCTGTGGCACTGCTATTTGTTCGGCGTTCCGATGGTTTTCATCGCCAAGTCGAGCTTATCGGTCAGTATATAGTCTACACCCGCTTCGTGCAGCAATTTTATCAGGGGGGCATCGTTGGCACCAAACCAATTTACGGTTACGCCGTTGTCTTTAAGTTTCTTCACCTCCGCCGCGAGGTTCTCATGGCCTTGCTTGTAGTAGAGCTGAATGAACTCACATTTATTTTCGATGGTGTCGCGTATATAGGCCCCACGGTCACCGGCCTGGCGTGTCATGTTGCAGGTTTTGATGGCGGGCACCACATTGCGGGCGGCCGCGATATTTTCCAGTGTCGTGGCAAGGAAGCACTGCTCCAAACGGCCCATTTCTTCGATGAGTTTGGCCGATTTAACGGCGACTTCCGCATCGTTTTTCAGGTGAACGTTGCAGAGCACATTTTCCGGGATAGCTTCCAGCGTTTCTCGCAAGGTAGGGATTTTGGTGTCCTTGAACTTGGGGTCAAATTGGATGCCCGCATCCAGCGCCCGAAGTTCTTCAAAAGTCAGATCCGTTACCTTGCCCGTGCCATTGGTGGTGCGGTCAACCGTGGCATCGTGCATGATGACGAGACGGCCATCGCTGCTGAGGTTTACGTCGAATTCGATTTGCTGAGCGCCCTTGGCTACGGCGGACTTGAAGGCCGCAATGGTGTTTTCCGGGGCCGCAGCAACATCGCCGCGATGGGCGCAGATCTGTGCGTTGGCCGCGAGGGGAAGTAAGAGGGCAGCGAGGGTGAGAGCCACGAGTTGATGGAATGGTTTTGTCATAATTGGGCGCTCCTGTTATATGCGATGTTAAAGGGACCTAAGGGACAAAAGGGACTTCAGGGACATGCCTTGGGAATATAACTTCTTTGGCCTGGTAGACGGGAAACCCAATCATAGACACTGGGAAGCGCGGCGTACGCCGCTGTGATTGAGTTTTTGGTGTTGTTCCTTATGTCTCTTCTGTCCCTTTGGTCCCTTCCTTTTTCTACAACAAACCCGCGACGATTTTCGGCACCTGAGCCAGCGCTTCGGGTAATTTCTCGGGGAGCTTGCCCCCGGCTTGGGCCATGTCGGGCTTGCCACCGCCACCACCGCCCACGATAGGCGCGACTTGTTTTACAATGTCGCCCGCCTTAATCTGCTTGCAGAGGTCGCTGGTGACACATACGTTGAGCGCCACCTTGCCGTCGCCCGCGCTGCCGAGCACAATAACACCCGAGCCAAGCTTGTCGCGCATCTTCTCGATAAGCGATTTCAAGCCCTTGCCGTCCTGTCCTTCGACGTTGGCGGCGATAACCTGAATGCCGTTCACGTCCTGGGCCTGCTCCAGCAGTTCGCCGATATTTCCGGCAGCGGCAGCGGCCTTCCACTTCTCGACCTCTTTGGCAAGTTTTCTGTTTTCTTCGAGCAAGATTTTGACCCGGTCTTTCACCGAATCGAGGCTTGTCTTGAGGAGGTGAGCCGTGTTGTGGAGCTGACGGCCCTGGGACTGAATGTTTTCCACACAGGGTTCGCCGCAGATGGCTTCAATGCGTCGAACGCCCGAGGCGATGGATGCCTCCGTGACAATCTTGCAGTAGCCGATGACGCCCGTGCGCGGCACGTGGGTGCCGCCGCAAAGCTCCATGGAAAAATCGCCCACGGTCACCACCCGCACCACATCGCCGTATTTTTCGCCGAAGAGGGCCATGGCACCCGCTGCACGGGCATCGTCCAGCGACTTGCTTTCAATCACGACGGGTTCATCACGCCGAATATAGTCATTCACCAGCCGCTCGATGTCTTCCAGGCGGTCGGTGTCGATGCCTTCAAAGTGGGTGAAGTCAAAACGCAGACGGTCGGGAGAGACCATGGAACCGGCCTGATGCACATGGTCGCCAATGACATTCTGCAACGCGGCTTGCAGCAGGTGCGTCGCCGTGTGGTGGTTTTCGGTTTGTTTGCGGCTGCGGGCATCGACGACGGCTTCCACCTTGTCGCCCACCTTGAGCACGCCGTTCTTCACCGTGACAGCGTGGCAATGAAGCGCACCCACCACCTTCTTTACGTTGGCGACGGAAGCGTTGCCGTTTACGCTGTCGAGCACCCCCGTGTCACCGACCTGCCCGCCGGACTCGCCATAGAAGGGGGTCTGGTTAAGAACAATCTCCCCTTCCTGGCCTTCCGTCAGCTCGTTCACCGATTCGGTGTCGAAGATAATCGCCTGGATGGTGGCATCGCACGCGGTGCAGTCGTAGCCTTTGAAATCCGTATCGCCGTGGGCCTCGCGAACATGGTCGTATACCGGCGCAATGGCTTTCTGCCCACTGCCCGCCCACCCTTCGCGGCCCCGGTTTTTCTGCTCCGCCATGGCGGCGTTGAAGCCGTCCCGGTCGATGGTGTAGCCCTGGTCTTCCGCAATGTCGGTGGCCAGGTCGAGGGGAAACCCGTAGGTGTCGTGGAGCTTGAAGAGATCCTCGCCGGGCGTTACGGTCACGCCGTCTTTCTTCATCTGGGCGAAGATATCGTCCAGCCGTCCCATGCCACGCGCCAGGGTACTGCCAAAGCGCTCCTCCTCGGTCTGGATAATCCGCACAATCTGGTTGCGCTTCTCGACAAGCTCGGGGTATTGGGCGCCCATGAGTTCGATCACCGTGGGGACGACCTTATAGAGGAAGGGCTGGTTCAGGCCCAGTTCCCGGCCAAAGCGCGCCGCACGACGGAGAAGACGACGCTCCACATAGCCACGCCCTTCGTTGCCGGGAAGGATGCCGTCGGCAATCATGAAGGAAATTGCCCGGGCGTGATCGGCAATAACACGGTAGGGGACCGGGTTGTCTTTGTACGCCACCTTCGTCAAGGCCGCCGTGGCTTCAATGATGGGGAAGATCCCGTCCGTGTCGAAAACCGTCTCTTTGCCCTGCAAAAGGGCAGCGAGACGCTCCAGGCCCATGCCGGTGTCGATGCCCCGGTTTTTCAGGGGTGGTCGGCTTCCGTCGGCTTGTTGGTCGAACTGGGGAAACACAAGGTTCCAGAATTCGAGGAAGCGCTCTTTGGGATCATTCTCCGGGTCGGCATCGGGGTCAATGTGTTCGCCCTTGTCGTAGAGCAGTTCCGAACAGGGACCACAGGCACCGGTGTCGCCCGCCGGACCCCAGAAGTTGTCGGCATCACCCAAGCGATAGAGGCGCTTCTCATCAATACCGATCTCGTTGCGCCAGATATCGTAGGCTTCGTCATCGTCCTTGTAGACCGTGACCACAATGTTCTTTGGGTCGAAGTTCAGCACCTTCGTGGAGAATTCCCACGCGTATTGGATGGCCTCGCGCTTGAAGTAGTCGCCAAAGGAGAAATTGCCCAGCATCTCGAAAAAGGTCAGGTGACGGGAGGTCTTACCTACTTCATCCAGGTCGTTGGCCTTGCCACCGGCCCGAAGGCATTTTTGGGAGGTGGTCGCCGTGGGATAGGGCACGGGGATTTCTCCGGTGTAGTAGGGCTTGAACTGGACCATGCCCGCGCTGCTGAAGAGCAGGGAGGGATCATTACTGGGCACGATGGTGTCACTGCGTTCGACCACATGGCCGCGCTCTTTGTAAAACGCAAGGAACTTGGCGCGGATTTCGTCGCTTTTCACGGTATTTTCTCCATTATCTACAGGGCAGGGGAAGCTCCCAGTCTACCAAATAGACGGGGTTATGCGCATCTTTTGGGCGTGGGCCGTACACGGGAATCTGTGGGCAGCGATGGGCGGTGACACGGCTATCGTGCCGCGCGATCCCGAGGTACGAGGGTTCGTGCGCTTGGAGCAACGGCACCGTGATACGCCAAAAGCACCTTACGCGCGCGGCGCAACCGTGTTATTCTTGGCCGCTGGTAGCTCCTGCTCCGTGCCAGCGCACGAACCCGTCAGGTCTCGTTGAAACTCGCCTTTTGGGGATCGCGCGGCACGACTGGGGCTTGTAGTCGCCCTTCCAGCTTCCAGGCCTTCGGTCCAACAGGGTTTCCAAGGCGGCAAGTGACTGAAAAGCCATTACATTAGCTCAACGTGATATATCACAGAATGCGTATTCGAATCTTCGTCTGTGTTAGTCTGTTGCTTTCCATAGCAAGTATTCTTTCAGGAGATTGGTTCAATGACTTCCCCTTCAGTATCCGCTCGCGCAGGATGGTACACACGGTGCTGCGGTGCCCTGCTGCTCGCCGTTTTTGCCTTGTTCACACCCCAAACCTCCGCCGCACCCTGGCGTGTGGGCGTGGCGACGACCATTATCACGCCTAATCCACCCATTCCCCTGGTGGGCTACGGCGGACGGGCGAAGCCCTTCGACCGTGTCGATATCGATATTCAGGCGAAGGCGCTGGCCTTTGAGGACGAAGCGAAGACACAGGGCGTCATTGTCACGGCGGATCTCGTGGGCTTCCAAGCTATCTTTTTTGAGGAAGCCTGCCGTCGCATCACAGAAAAAACCGGGCTGAAGCGTGCGCAGATTATACTCAATGCTTCCCACAACCACACGGGGCCGCTCATGAGCCTCAATCCCGACAAGGCGGGTAACCTGGCCTACGCCCCCTTTAGCTCCGACGAAGCAGCAGGCAACGTGGTGGCCTATACCCGGCAGTTACAGGACAAGGTCGTGGCGCTGGTGGAAGCCGCTCTGGCCGACCTGGCCCCAGCCACCTTGAGTTGGGGCAGCGACCGGGTGGAATTCGTCATGAATCGTCGTCTTCCTGTCAGGGACGGTGCCTATCATATGGGCCCCAACCCCGATGGACCTACCGACAAGCGGGTTCCGGTGCTCAAGGTGGAAGGGGCGGACGGTGAGATACGTGCGTTGCTCCTCGGTTGCGCCTGTCACAACACCGGTTTGACTGCCGACCACAATATCATCAGTGGCGACTACGCGGGCTACGCCCAGGAATACATTGAAAAGCGCTTGCCCGGTGTGACCGCGCTGTTCATGAGCGGCTGCGGTGCCGATGCCAATCCCGAACCCCGAAGCGACATCCCCGGCGTGCGCAAGCTGGGACGGGACTTGGGCGATGCGGTGTTTCGCGCTCTGGCCTCCGACATGAAGGTGATTGAAGGCCCCTTGCGTTTTGCCTACAAGCCCACAAAGCTCCCCTTGATGCAATTGAGCAGAGAGGAGCTGGCTCCCTTTGCCGCACGAAAGACCACCGAGCACCTTATGGCGCAGCACATGATTTCCGTTCTGGAAGCGGGGAGGACTCTTCCTACTGACTACACCGCGCCTATCGCGGTATGGGCTTTTGGCAATGATCTTACCTTGGTCGCCCTGCCCAGCGAGGTGGTCTCCGACTATGCCAACATGCTCTACCGCGACCTGCCCGACGAGCCTTTGTGGGTTTCTGCCTACAATAACGACTTTTTTGGCTACGTGCCCACCGCACAAATCGTTCGCGAAGGGGGCCATGAGTTTATCGGGGTAACCACCTATCTCTGGGGCAAGGATCTGAGCGAAGAAGCCGGTTTTTTCTCCGAAGACGTGGAACGGGTCATGATGGAGACAACAAAGGCGCTGGTGGCGGAGCTGAGCGGACGGTAGCCGACCTAAGTTTTTCCCACAGCCAGTATATACCAACAAGGAAGCACCAAGGGTGCCACCCTCACGCGGAGGAGCGAAGCGGGGGAGCTTGCGGGTGTGGGCCACCCGGATAGCCCAATGCCCAAAAGAGGGGCTGCGGGGAGGTGTTGCGGCACCCGCTACGGACTGAGGTACATTTCGCGAATCCGCACCCGCAAGCTAAGCCGGGAACCGGCTACGCGTGAGGGTGGCACCCTCAATGTCTCCTTTGCAGACTCTGAGTATATTGATTTAACCCGCAAGGTGCCTGGAACGATGAAACATCTCCATTTAATCAGTAAACTCGCTCCGGCTCAGGAGGATGGCTTTAATCTGGAGTTTCTGGTCCTCCTGATTTCCCCGTTTCTGGCGGTCTATGCGGCAGCCGGTCAGTTTATCCGTCTCTTCAATCCCGATTTCCAAAAGGACTTCATTGGCCCGGATCAGCATAGTGAGGATGCGCCCGCGCCTTAGTTGTTCGGGTGTTTTTGGCCGGGACGGTCGTGGTCTGTGGTAGAATGCCCGTCTTACGCGTAAGCAACCAGCAAGGGCCGTTATGAAGGGAAGAAGCTTCGATACATTTCAGGTGGCTTCCGGGAATCAGGAGGCCTACACCGTGTGTCGGCGCATTGCGGCGCTGGAGGAGATGGGCGCGGCGTTGGTGTTGCTGCTGGGCCCCGAAGGTTGCGGAAAGAGTCACTTGCTCTGGGCCATCGCCAAGCAGGTTCGAGCGGGGACCCTGCCCGCAGGTCTGGCCTTAATCACGCCGGATGCGATTCTAGAGAAAGTGCGGAATCTGGTGGAGGACAGCCGTCCGTTGCAGGGGCGTCGTGCCATCCTGCTGGTGGACGGGCTGGAGCGCTTCGACAAGGAAGTGCGGCGCCTGGATGCCATTATAGAGACCTTTCTGGCGCACCAGCATCCCGTTATTATCGCGACGAATGTCCACCCCAATCGTCTTGGCAAACTGAGTGTCCCGCTGGTTAATCGCCTGTCGAGCGCCCGCGTCGTGGCCATGGAGGCCCGCCTTCCGAAAGGCGAAGAGGCAAGCGGGGATCGGGTCCGCAGTCTGGAAGAGGCCACCCGCGATCTACAGCGGGAGCGGGATACCCTTCAGGAGCAAGTCGCGGCATCGGAGCTCGCCATCAAGGCGGCGCACGCCGCGACCCAGAAGGCTGAAGCACGTGCAACAACCTTGCAAAAACAGATGGACGAGGCTGCCTCCAAGTTGGCGGCCCTTCAGACCTCTGTCGATGCGGCCATTTCGAATGGCTTCGAGGCGGAGGCCCGTGTGGCCGCATTACGGACCGAGACCGAAGAGACCCGTGCCCAGTTGCAGGCCACGACGGAGGCGTTGCAGGTAGTAACCGAGGCCAAAGTCGCGGCGGAATCTCAAATTGCCCTGTTCCAGGACGAGGCGGACTATGCCCTTGCGCAACAGGCCCGCTTGCAGGGGCAGCTTACGGGAAGTCGGATGGATGTTGAAGAGGCGTCGTCCTTGCGCGATACCCTTTCCGCGACCCGAGAGCATTTGAAAAGCGTGGAATTTGAGTGGGAGAAAACCCGAAAGGTCCTTGCCATACAGACGGCGGAAATGGACGCGCTGCGCTACGAGACGGCGAGCCAGGTGGCCCAGGCCAGTATTCAGGCCGGAGAGTTAGAGCATCGCATCGGCCTGCTGGAATCGGCCCTTGATTCCTTGCGTTCAACGCGACCCGAAGGCGGTGCGGACGAAAGCGCCGCTGGAAAAACGTGGTCTATGGCACTGGAGAATATGCAGGCCCAATTAATAGCCTTGCGCGACGCACGGGCGAACGGCGTGCAGGAACAGGCCACGGAAGAACCCAGCCTCTTCGAGTCGGACTATTTTGAGGCCTTGCCCGAAGAGTTTGAAGTGGAGCGCGGCGGCGAGGTGTCGGTTTCCCTGCCGGGCGTCGATGATGCGTTGAAGAATGTCGTTGAGGACGCGTTGGGCGGTTCCAGAGAGGGCGGACTGGAAGACGGGTAGGCATCGTCTGTGGACATTGGGGACTGAGGATATAGCATGAGGCAAATACGTATAGAATTCTTGGCGGAGCGGCGCACGATTTGCCGCCACCCGCTACGCGGGCAAACTGCTATGAACGGTTGCAGAGGATGAATGACATGACGTTGGATAACGATTTTACCGACGCGGTATTGACCTTGTTTCGCACCATTCATCCCCTCGACAGGATTTCCCGTGCAGGCTATGTGATGCGGGGCGTTACGGAACCCGAGTCTGTTTCGGCCCACAGCCACTTTGTGGCCCTGCTGGCCCTGTTGTTTGTGGAGCGCTATCCCGAGCAGTTCAAGCGCGACCGGGTGCTGGCCATGGCCCTTGTCCATGACTTGGCCGAAGCCCGCCTCATGGATATTCCCATGCCCGTGGCCGAAGCCCACCTGAAAGAAGCGAAGCAGCGTGCCGAACAGGCCATTGCCGCCGAAATGCTGGAGGGTTTGCCGGGCAATCTGGCGGAGCTTCATGTGGAGTTCGACGAGGCGAAGACACCCGAGGCCCGCCTCCTGCGGGGCTTGGACAAGGCCCAGATGATGATCAAGGTCTGGTGTTATGACCTGGAGCATCGGGGTTGTCTGGATGAGTTTTGGACCAATCCGAAGAACTTTGTCGACTACGGGATTGAAGCGGTTTCAGATTTGTTTGATGCCATCTGCGAACGTGCAGGGAAGACGAGGCCATTGGATGGGGTGTAGTGCTTTGTGGGCCTTGGGAAGGTCCGGTAGGGTTCACCCGTGCAAAACCGTTGTCTCCCAAAACTGGATGCTCCGCTCTTTTACCCACAGCCACTTCACGGGTAAAGCCCTGAAGGCCCAAGGCTGCATTTGCCCACAACCAAGACCATCATCCGCGCGAACGCGGAAATCGCCACAATTCTATTTGCCCACGGGGCCGTGAATACCGTTCGGTCGAAAGGGCCAGGAATCACTTGGGCGCACGCACGTAGCTTAGGCTTCCAGTCTGACAAGAGCCGATAGGTGGCATGGGATCGCAAAGCATGCCTCAGCATAAGCACAGCAGGGACGGCTATGCTACGAGTGTGGCACCCTTGGCTTGTTTGTTTGGCGTTTCGGGCCG
>JAJRPE010000096.1 GCA_024280935.1 Candidatus Hydrogenedentota bacterium | reverse complement strand
TGGGGCAGCGGTCCCACGCCCAAGGTATATATTTTTATCCCATAGGCCTTCGCCAGATGGGCAGCCGTAATGGGATCCAACTCATTTCGATTGTTCATGCCATCGGTCAGCAGGATGATTACCTTAGACTTCGCTTCGCTCTTGCTCAACCGGCGGACTGCCAGACCGATAGCCGAACCAATAGCCGTCCCGTTCTTGTGCCGCTCCCGGTTTGATGCCGTCTTGGCGCGCTCGATTTCGTGCTCCAGGACAACATAGTCCAAGGTCAGGGGAGCACCCGTCCAGGCGATGCCCGCATAGAAAATCAAGCCAAGACGATCCACACCAAAACGCCCCTCGGGAACAATGCGGCGGTTCTCGATAAAATTTGCCACCGCGATTTTGGTCACTTCCAGGCGATTGGCCTTCTCGGTGCCGATATGGAAATCACGCTCGCCCATACTGGCGGAGACATCGACGCAGAGCATGATGTCCACCACGTCGGCCCGTTCCTTGCGGACACGGAAGCCGTCCAGGGGTCCCGCCAAAGCCACGACAAGACCAAGGAGGCCCAGGCACCGCAACACGGCGGGGATGTGGCGTCGCCAGGCGCGCCGCCCCGGATTCAGCCGCCGCAACTGCGCGCCGGTGGATATTTCGAGCACGCCGGAGGATTTGCTGCGCACTTCGGCAAGCAGCAAAAGAAGCGGCACAAGACCAACGCACAACCAGAGGGGGTGGCGGAGTGTATCGAAGTGCAGCCAGTCGAAAATCATGCCACCATCCCCTCGGGCACGGCATCCGGCGTAGCGGATGTATCCGCAGGCACGGTAGCCACGACGAATTCGCGCACCTGCGCGGCCTCTTCAAGCATCTGCGAAATGGAAGGACGGCGCTGGGCAAACTTGACGCAATCAACGGTGCGCAACAGCGCCACCAGAGTCTCCGATTGCACCGTCTCCATCACCGCCTCATCGAGAATGTATTGGGCGATCTCCGGCGTGGAACGCTCACGAATGGGGACGTGAAAACGTGCGGCCACATAGTCTCGCAGGATATTGGAAAGCACGACGTAAAACTGCTCTCCGCTAATCTTACGTTTATCAAGCAAGGCAGCCAGTTTGGCCAGATCCATTTCCGCGATTTCCCAGGGCAGAAAAATCCGATTACTTTCGGCCCGCATTTTCCAGAACCAGCTTCCCGCTCCAAGAAGCGCCAGCAACAAACCCGCGCTCAGAAGATAGGGCATGGCCCCGCCACCTGCGCGAGTCCTGGCCTCGGCCAGTGTCATGATCGGTAGCAACTGACGGGCTACGGACAACTCTTCGGGTGTCAAATCACGTATTTCCAAGGGCTGGGGCGGCAACTCGGCCTGTGCTTCGCCGTCCACGAGCACGATGATCTTGGGCAGTTCGTAGTTCCGCACCGTGGATGGGATGAGCAGGAAATCCTGTGTTAAACGCTGACGACCGGAAGTGGTCGGCGCGGTCGATGGCGGCTTGCGCCGAATCTCCAGTCCCGGCATGGACGCAGCCCAAGGTGCAATCTCAATGACCGTGCCAGCCGGTGCATCAACCCGTATCTCGTATCGGGCAACGTGGTGAAAGGGCAGGTGGTCGGGCCTGACCTCGCCCTCCACGGTCACCGGCGGTTCTGCCAGAGCGGCCCAAGTCGCCAGGAGCCAAATACACATTGCAAATAGCACACGCCCCGCCTTGTGTCCTTTTAGTGCCTCGATCTGGAGAATTCGCCAAGAACAACAAGAACGTATCACGTCATTCCCACGCACGTGGGAATCCAGAACGCGGAAGGATTGTACCAAGTCACTACTGGATCCCCGCGTTCGCGGGGATGACATCTCTTGGTTTGTGGGTGAAGTCCACGTTGGGTCATATCGGGTTTCTCCAGCCATCAATGAAGACAACCCGTGCAAGAAAGTGGCACAGGCGTCCCGCCTGTGTAGATCACAGCCGAGACGGCTGTGCCACATTCCCTTGAAGGCGTTATCCAGGAATTCTCCCGCGTTCCATCGGCTCATGCCAGCAATCGCCGTTCGCGCATGCGGAAGAAACGGTGAAGGGCGCGCACATAGTCCTCTTCCACCTCCAACGAAATCAAGTCCACGCGAAGACGCTCCAGCAAAGTACGGCGTGCGTCAATACGTCGTTGCGCCTCATCAGCATAGGCAGCCCGCAAGGATGCCAACCCCGTATCGACAATAGTCTCCTCTCCGGTCTCAGCATCGCGGACCGCGACCACGCCCACATCGGGCAACACCGCCTCCCGGATATCGTCGATGGCCACAGCAATGGTGTCATGTTTGCGCCGGGTCATCCGCAGGGCGGTTTCGTAGTCGGATACCATAAAGTCAGAAATGATGAACACGATGGCGTGGCGCTTCACGACCTGGTTCAGATAGTCGAGGGCCTTGGCGAGATCGGTGCCCCGTCGGCCCGGCGTATGGCAGAGGATTTCGCGAATCACCCTGAGCACATGCTTGCGCCCTTTCTGTGGCCGCACAAACAGTTCCACCTCATCGGTAAAGATAAGCAAGCCGACGCGATCATTGTTCTTGATGGCCGAATAGGCCAGCACCGCACCCAACTCGGCGGCCAGTTCGCTCTTGAACCGCGTACCGCTTCCAAAGCGCCCCGACGCGCTCGCGTCCACCATCAGCATCACCGTCTGCTCGTGCTCCTCCGTCATTACCTTTACATGGGGATGACCAGTCCGCGCCGTAACATTCCAGTCGATGGAGCGAACGTCATCCCCCGGCACGTACTCACGGACTTCCTTGAAGATCATGCCGCTGCCCTTGAAGACACTTTCGTACTCGCCGGACAGCATGTCATTGACAATCCGCTGCGTCCGGATACGAATCCGTTGTATCTGCGCCATAACCGACGCGGGTATCGTTGTGCTATCCATGCTACCTGCTTGCCATAATTAAACAACCCGCTCAGGGACTGACGCGCCCACGTGAGCAACGCTTTGCCCTGCCCCAACTGCTCCTGTCAACGGACACCAAACCGGTGCAGTATCCAGCAGGGGGCGTGGCTGTCCCGTCGTTTTTCGTGCTCGACCAACGCCAAACCCGCCAACAACGGGACAGACACGGACCTTGGCGTCTCCTTCTTCGACCCATAGAGTTCGTTTTTTCTTCAAATAAAATACCGTCATTGCCGTGTTGTGTCCGTGTCAGTCCCTGAGCCACTATATGCCGTCGTTACGGCACCGGAACGGTCTCAAGAATCTGCTTAATGAGGTGCTCCGGCGTTATGCGCTCCGCCTCCGCCTCGTAGCTCTCTTTCACCCGGTGACGCAACACGTCCATGGCGATTTGTTTTATGTCGTGGGGATAGACATTGCCTTCGCCCTGCAAGAAGGCCATGGCCCGCGCCCCCTGCTGCAAATACAACGTGGCCCTCGGTGACGCCCCATATTCAATGAGGTGGCCTATCTGCAAGCCGAAAGCCTCCGGCTTACGTGTCGCGTGGATGATATCCACGATGTAGTCCTTCGCCTTGGGATCCACATAAATGTCGTTCACCACCTCCCGCGCCTCCAACACCTCCTGCCGCGTTACCACGGCGTTCACCTCCCGCTGGTGGAGCAGGTCCACGCGGTCCATGATGAGTCGCTCCTCTTCCTTGGTGGGATAGGTGATCTTCACCTTGAGCATAAAACGGTCTATTTGGGCCTCGGGCAAGGGATAGGTGCCCTCATGCTCCAGCGGATTCTGCGTGGCAAGCACCATGAAGGGTTCTTGCACCGGAAAGGTTTCATTGCCGATGGTTACCTGGCGCTCCTGCATAACCTCCAGGAGGGCACTCTGCACCTTGGCGGGTGCCCGGTTTATTTCGTCGGCAAGAATAATGTTGCTGAAGAGGGGGCCTTTCCGTACGGTAAACTCGCCGTTCTTCGGATTGTATATTTGTGTTCCGAGCAAATCGGCGGGCAGGAGGTCCGGGGTGAACTGAATGCGTTTGAAGCCGCACGCCAAGGCACGCGCCATGGCCGTGACCGCCGTCGTCTTCGCCAGTCCAGGAACGCCCTCCAACAATACATGGCCGTTGGAGAGGAGGCCCACCAGCATACGCTCGACCATGTAATGCTGCCCCACGAGCACCTCTTCCATGGCCTCGCGCAATCGGCGCACCAGGGGCGCTTGCTCTACAACCCGTTTTTTTATTTCGTTTACCTTTGTCGTCATAAATAATACCTGTGGGTGCTGCGTTTGGGTCTTTACCATTCAATACTTCCTATAATCTACCAGTTGCCAAGGCACTAACCCAACTGTGGTACAATTACTCCTCTTGATCTCTGTTCAGTAATTAACCTAGACTTCTCCGCAGTATCGATTTTTATTCGAATCGCGTATTTCGCGAATCTGGTCGACAGTAATCGGGGTACAGGATGCCGCACACCTATAGTAATCTCAGTAAAGAGCTATCGGATCCTGACGAGTCCATGGAGAAGATGGCGGGTGAAGTTCGCCTTGCCCATGGAATCTTTGGTGATTTCGGGAGAAAGAATTTCCTGAGTTGCGTCGAGGATTGGTCCCTGAAAGCTGGCGGGGGAAAGCAAACCTCTGGGACGAATAATGCTGAGAAGATATTATGCTACCCTCCGTCTGTATATTTGTATGCAGGGCGAGTGTTTCCAAGCCAGTCCGTTTCCGCAGTACTTGTCTACAATGAAATTGTGAGTGGTGATGGCGAAGGGGAGAAAATGTCCAGCGGAACCGCAACTCCTTTTGACACGGGAAAGGTCGCGTTGGGGAAATCAAACCTAGTTGATGCCCCAAAAACAGGAAAAATAGCCATTAAGCGATATGTGCATGAACATCATTGTACCTTACAGGACTGGCGCAGCTACTTTGCCTTTTTTCTTACAAAATTCTTCTCGGCTCCAGAAGACTACTGGGGTAATGGACCCAAGGAGTTGATCGATGGAACCGACTTTGCCTTAAAGACGGGCGACACGAAATGGAAGGACTGGACCTTCGAGACCAGGGTTGTAGGGGCGTTATCTTTGGAAGGATGCGATCTCATTTTTGTAAACAAGGCCATCAAGAGTGAGATTGAGAGAAGGGTTAAAGAGCAGCCAGAATTTTCTTTGCTCTCAGATTTATGTACCTATGTGGAGAATCCTCTGTGCGAAGCGGAGGATTATCTCATCAATAACCAAGGAATTAAGACACTATGACAAGAAAATCAAAAGTGGTGTCCATAGTTGGCTTTCAGGATAGGCCCGAAGGGCACGCAGGATGGTTAACGCCGGTAATAATGCAGGACAAACGGTATGCCCTGATGAGTGCAGGGCCGACTGCCAACATTACAGAAACAGAGTTTTGTGAAGCGATCGAGGCAGGTGCCGTCACAGGTGTGGAGATATTCCCGCTGGATGATAAATCATTCCCCTTGGATGTGACATTGGGTAAAAAGGACGAAACTGGCCTCTTACGTGGACCAGCATTTGTTATCTATCTAAGCGCAGAAGCGGTGGAATTGCTCCCGGATAGTGTTGACGAGTACATTTCCAAAAAGGCAGAGGCAAAGAAAGTAACCATCCCAGGAAACGAATCGTTTGATTCTTTTTACTTTTGGCTTGTATCCTCCTCTCATGTGCAGGCTGTTCTGAAACAACTCTGCATGCATGCAAAAGACGCATTAATAGAGCATCTCACATGGCGTTTGGGGGATGACCGTAAAAGCAAGATTTCTCGAAGGGATGATAAGGCAGACGTTCTTTGTGATGTTTGGAGAGTCCTCTCTTGGGATCGTCAATCTGCAGAGGAGTCTATTGTCTATGCAGGTTTCGTTATGCTGCTGGGACCCGATGCACGCAATTACAGGTTCTGGCTAAACACCGCTCTCAGGGGCGCAGGTATTAAATCCATCGGTGCGGATTTCTGGAAAGAAAAGAGCTATGGTGTCTTTGATGAGATTGAGTCTCGAATCAAGATTTCACTCTGGGTTCAGAGAATACTCAAGATCGAAAGACCGGATTCAGGAGAGTATCTGAAAGACCAAGTGCGAAATACTCCCGATAACGTGGTTGAACTTAACCCTTCCACGAAACAGTCCGTATCGATATGATCTTCTAAGGAAATATAGCACAATGCCAGATGATCAAGCCATGCAAAAAACACTGTCGGAACTGATAAAAAACATCGCAAACCGCCCAGAATACCAGGGTGCGCTGCTGCGCTATGATTCTGATGTAAAAAAAGTGGAAGAGCGCCTTGACTATCTCTACGGCGTGCTCTGCAAAAAATACAAGTTCAGGGTAGGTGATCGTCTTAAATGGAAGGAGACGATGAAGAATCGTAAGGCCCCCGCCTACGGTGAGCCTGTCGTTGTCATCGACATTCTTCCAGAGCCAGTGTATGATTCAGATGCGGATAATAAAAGTGCCGGACATCCGTTGTTTCGAGAACCCTTGGATATTGTGTTGGGGATAGTTGATCCAGACGGTGAACTGCTCATGTTTCACTTCGATTCGCGTCGCTTCGAGCCTTACACTGAACAGGCTTCCAAGAAAAAATCAAGTGCCAAAGCGAAGTCGAAGGCTCGAAAATAGAGAGCGGCAGATACTACTGCCTATTCGCTTCCTGCTTTCGCGGGCGGCTCACAGAAAGTACGCAGAAGGTCAAGGGGTCGATTTACCACACACAGTTCCCAAAGATGTCGGATTCTCATCGTTAGTGGGTGAGACGAATCCCCACTTCCCTGTTACCTGCCTTGGATCTGATTGACGACAACTGCACGTGCAGGGACGTGCCACAACAATCTGGGAGTCAAGACAATGGCAGACGAAATCGATTATCGAATATTCGGCGATGACATGCAGGCGGTGGAGATTGAGCTGGATCACGGTGAGGCCGTGCGGGCCGAGGCCGGTGCCATGCTCTACATGGAGGAGGGTATCGAGATGCAAACCTCCACCGGCGGCGGCCTTTTCAGGGGACTCAAGCGAATGGTCACGGGGGAGAGTTTCTTCATCACCTCCTTCCTGCACAATGGCTCCGGCAAGAGCCACGTGACCTTTGCCGCGCCCTATCCTGGTCGAATCATTCCGCTAGACCTGAGCCAGCATGGCGGCGAGTTCCTCTGCCAGAAGGACGCTTTCCTCTGCGCCGCCGATGGCGTCGAAATCAATGTCGCCTTCACCAAGCGCATCGGCGCGGGACTTTTCGGCGGCGAAGGCTTTATCCTTCAACGCCTGGAAGGCGACGGCCTCGCCTTCGTCCACATTGGCGGCACGGTCATCGAAAAAGACCTTGCCCCCGGCGAAAAACTGCGTGTGGACACGGGCTGTGTCGCGGCCTTCGCGAAATCCGTGGACTACAACATCCAGATGACGGGTGGTTTCAAAAATGCCCTCTTCGGCGGTGAAGGACTCTTTCTCGCCACATTGACGGGTCCCGGCAAGGTCTACCTCCAAACCCTGCCCTTCTCCCGCCTGGCGGATCGCATCGTGGTGGCCTCCCGAAGCAACAAAGGCGAATCCAAAGGCGTCGCGGGTATCGGCGGCGGTATCATCGGTGGCCTGTTGAGCGGCGACGGGGACTGAATTTGCCTCCTTGCCCCAAGCATGTATAATTCAGGTAGGAATAGCACCTACGAGGAAAGCTACCCATGGAAGCCATCGTTGCAGATAGTGGTCAGGTCACCATTCCTGAAAAACTACGTAACAAACTTGGAATCATGCCTCAAACCATATTGGATTTCAGGGAAGAGAATGGCACGTTGGTGGCGACAAAAGTTGAGCAGGACGACCCGGTAAGTCGAGTGACTGGCTGTATCAAGCTCGACATGCCTACGGATGAGTTCTTGAACCTCTTACGCGGCGGCACGAGAAAGTAGACAGGCTTCAAGGTTCAAGGCACCCGAACTTGCCTTGTCTCGTCTCCGACGTTCCAAGTCAAGATCGGGTGGCACACAGGTGCTCCTTCTAGTGGACTGAAGGTTTCCCTGTAATGATCAAACGTGCCGTGCGATCCGGTACCCCGGTTCGTGCGCTTTGCGCGAAGGAGAGCGGAGGCAGAAATAGCAGCAACACCGTAGCCTTTGCTGACGCCACGCTGTTTTTATTGCGGACTGGAAAGTCCGCACTCCTATCAAAAATCGACTTGAAAGCGGGTCTGCAAGACATCCAAGCCACCCCGATAGCCGCGTCGGAAAACGCGACCCGCAGAACCGGGCCTATCCCGGTTGATCTCGGCGCGGGTGTAACTCATCGAAATCCGCGAATGGGGATTCAGATACCAATTCAGGGCCGCCGTCCAATTGTCTTCTTCGCCACCCCGAATCAATCCGTCGTTCAAATCGAGGTTAGAAAAGCGCAGGGCCAACTCGAAGGCACCCCAGCCCCCGTCCTCTTTAAGGGAGAAGTTGTTTCTGGGCTTCAGGCGAACGAAGGCCCCGCTCTTCCGGTCATAAGGACGGTCCTCTCCCGTAAGCACGTAGCTCGCCGCGACGTAGTAGCCGTCAAACGTCAGATCGTCCTCGTCGCGAAAACGAAAGAAGTCAAGATTCGTGCGGCGCACCGAAGTCACGTCGGAACGGATGTATTCCCCCTGCAACGAAAAGGGACCCTGTTTGTATGCGGCCTCCAATCCGAAAAGCTCCATATCGTCGGTCTCGAAAACGCCCGTATCCAGATAGCTGAAATCCGACAAATGGGCTTCTGGCCGCGCATTAAAACGAAGGGGGCCATTGCGAAAGTGATGGCTGTAGGCCACGCCCAGATGGAGCAGCTTCCTGCCTTCGTCGGCGTACCACGGCAATCCGGTGATCCGCGCTGTGACCGCGTAGTCACCATCATCACTGCCATTGCCAAAATCGTCGGCTGTGCGAAAGAAACCGAGCGCCCAGGTCATGCGGTCTTCCAGCACCTGGTCATGCAGCAACACCCCCGTATTACGTCCCTGCACAAGGGCGTTCGGCAGGGCGCGTTCCATGAAAGTGAGGTACTTGCCGCTCGTCTGTTCCTCCAGGCTGAAAGGTTCTTTGATATGGCCCAGCTTCACGTTGCCGACAACGGGTAGATTGGACATAGCGAGATACACATCCTTAAACTCTGCATCACCGTCACTGAAATTGTACTCCGCCTTGAATTGGACATTGTCGTAGAGCAGGCCCGACAGATAAATGCGGGCACGGCGAAACTCGGTCCCATCCTGGGCGTTACCAAAAAAGCGCTCCAAGTCGCGGTCTTGATTAAACCAAACCCAGTCATTCTGTATGCGCCCGCCAATTCGCAGCTTGAAACGCCCGTCTTCCGTCTCCAGGCGGACGCCACCCTTCCAATAGACCCGCATATCGGATGGATCCGAAGCCTCATCCTGAACCTTCACCTTCTCTTCAATGGTGCTGACCCGCACCTCAAGTTCCGGGAGCGGTGTCTTCTGCTGATTCTTTTCCAGCGCCTCAACACGGGCCTCCAGTTTCTTCACCATCTCCAACAGTGAGCGTTCGCGCTCGGTCAGGGGCGCTTCTTCGGCCAGTGCGGCAACTGAAAAAAGCATGACAAACAGCAAGAACGACCCACGCGCCCAAATTCTAAAAAAAGACATATAAACCTCTACATCGATCACTGACAGCGAATTCACGACAAAATTCTAACACAATCCAACCCAATTCCTGGATAGATAAACACTCCCCCGGCGAATACCGCAGATGGTATCGGGGCGTGACGATTAAGGTATTCGATCGATACAGCATTTGATGTCAACGCCATTTATTGAATACCACCCCCGCTTAATGGCAGCATGGACCTTTCCGTTGCCCGGGCGAAGGACGCCGGGCGATGGGCCGACCTGCGGAGTCCCTATGGTGCATAGGTCGGCCACAAATCCAGAGCACAAAGGAACACGCCATGAAAACCACGAGTATATTCGCCTGCGTTGTTGTGTTGATGTGTTGCATCCCCGCCGCTGCTGCCCTCGGAGACGATGTTCGCCACCCGAGGCCTGCGGGCTACAAGGAAGCGGGAACCGTTGGTGCCGCCGCTGCGGTATCCTTCTCGGGTGTCAAGGAAGATGCGAAATTCACCGTCGACTTGACCGCTACGTTTCCCAAGGAGTCGGTGATTCCCGCCACCGTTACACAAGTCAGGGTCAATGGCCGCAAACACGACACGTTTCTCGTGAAGAACGCCAACATCTTCAATGGCCACCGCGAAATCCACGGCAGCGAAGACATCAGCGTCTCGCTCTACGAAGGCTGGCAGCCCGCCACCGAATATACCGTCGAGGTCACACTGGCGGCGAAAAAGGGCAAGGCCGTCACCCTCAGCACCACCGGCACGGCCCCCGCCGAACGCAAAGCGACGAGCGGGATTGGTTTCGCGGCACCCACGGCAGCGTTTCCCTATCACCAAGTCTCCATGACCTTTGCAAAAGAGGCCATCGGTCCAGGCACCGTCACACGAGTAGAGGTAGACGGCGTCTGGAACCGGGACGCACGCTTTTTCAATGAGGGCATTCAAGACCCGGCATCCATCAAGGGCAGCAAGGGACTCGAAGGCGAAACCTACTCAGGCGAAATCGACGGATCGAGAAGTTTTCGTGTGCTTGCGCCCTGTGTCTGGACCAATGGCTCCAAGCACACCCTGAAAGTTGTCGTGGCCGACGCCGAGGGCAATGAGACCGTCTATGAACACGAAGGTACGGCACCGGACAGCAAGGGCCATTGGAGCGATGCGTGGCCCCACGTCATTAGCCTGGTCGTTCACGAGACGGCGGGAATTCGGCGGGACGGCGAGCCGGTCCACGCCACCATCGGACCCTATGCGGATGAATTTGGCCCGGAGAATAGCCAAATTCGCGTGGTGACCTATGACCCGACCCACCCGAAGGCGGGCGACGATGGCTATGTGGTCGCGCCCCACCAGATTATCGACGTGACGGAATGGCGCGACGAGGCCCTGCTCAATTCCGGCGAGAAGGACACGGAAACGGGGGAGTTGGTTCACCGTTACGACCCCACGACAACGGTGGAGTTCGTATTCCTCGCCGATGTGCAGCAGTATGAAAAGAAAATCTACCAGGTGCTTTACGGCAACCCAGCTGCACCCGCCAATGTGGTCGAATCCGACTTGGACGTGACGCAACACGATGCACTGGCCCAGACCATC
>JAJRPE010000004.1 GCA_024280935.1 Candidatus Hydrogenedentota bacterium | reverse complement strand
TGGAGATTGGCGACCGCATGGTAACCGTCGTCCCGGCCATTACGGGCCTCATCGACCGCCTGGAGAAACAGGGCCTCGTCCGCCGTACGCGCTCGGAGGAGGACCGGCGGGTTGTCAGTGTCAGCATCCTCGGCAAGGGCCTGAGCCTTCTGGAGGACTTGGACAAGCCCATCAACAACCTGAACAAGCAGCTACTGGACCATATGGACGAAAAAGAACTGAAACAGGCCATTAAACTCTTCGAAAAGATGCGCGCACACTGCCCCTCTTGTCAGGAGAGCAAGTAAAAAAATTTATATCGATTACTTACCTATCATTTATTGTCGTATTGACTATTTACTTCAATCGATTAAGATCAACCCAGGAGAACAATCATGAAACAACCGCAAACCGCTGCAAACATCGCATTGCTCGCCCTCCGTATCATGATGGCCACCATCTTCGTCTTCCACGGAAGCCAGAAGCTCTTCGGCTGCTTTGGGGGCTACGGCCTTGCCGCCACCGGACAATACATGGAGAGTATCGGCATTCCCTTCGGGACGGCCAACGCTTTCCTGGCCGGGTCCACAGAGTTTTTCGGCGGGTTACTGCTTCTTTCGGGGGTTCTTGTCCGCTACGTGTCCGTGCCCATGGTCTTCACCATGCTCATCGCCGCCTTCGTCGGCCACTCGGGCTTCGACATCCAGCAGGGCGGCATGGAGTATCCCCTCACCCTGGCCGTCGTGCTCGCCAGCCTCGGCCTCCAGGGTCCGGGAGACTGGACGCTGGCAAAGCTCTTCACGAAGCTGTCGGCCCGACATGAAAAAACGGGTGCCAACCCATAAACCAACACAGACCCACCAAGAATCCACGCTCGCCGACAAACACCGGCGGGCGTCGCGTTGTGGAATAGCAATACATGAAGAATCGCCGACAAAAAGGGTTGGGCTTTCCCACCACGGCGCGTCTTCGACCAGCCCGACACGAAAGAAGTTGGAAGGGTGAAGTTTGAAGAAACAGAACGCCCCTTCAAACTTCACCCTCCTAACTTCTCTTATGTCGGGCTGGAAAGCCCAACCCCCTATGGCCCAACCCCCTATGGCCCAACCCCCTATGGCCCATCGACCTATGAGTGCCCGCTCGCTTGCTATAGCTACGCCTCGGTCCGACGTTGCTCCTCCGCAATCGCACGGGGAAAGAGAATATTGTTTTCCTTGTGGATATGCTGGTGTAAATCCAACTCGAGATCGGCGAGGCCATCGAGGAGTGCGCGGTAGGTATTGCACGCCCAGTCTGGCGGTGTGTAGCCATCCGTAAGGCGCACGAGGGCCTCCAGGGCATTGCCCGCGTCGTCGTGCTCGGCCTCCATGACACTGATCGGATGGGCCAGGGTACCGCACGGCATGGCGGGCAGTCCGTCTGACTGGACCAGCATCCGTATCCCAGGAAAGAGCACGCGTTCTTCCTTCATCATATGGGCCTCCAACTCTTCCGCCAGCCCGCGCATGACCGCCGCCACTTCGGCAAGGCGGGCATCTTTGTCCCCATGCACCTTGGCAACTTTCTCCGCCATGGCAAGGAGCCGGGGCAATTCCCGGCCCAGGTAGGCGTGGTGCGTATCCACGATGTGGTCGGCGAGCGCATCGAGGGCCATGGTGCTGTAATCGGTTGGATCGTCGGCCAAACCCTGTTGGTCGGCTTGTGCCAGTTCTTCCAGAATCGCCTCCACGGCAACGCCCTTCTTCTCACAGGCCTCGGCCAGCGGGCGTTTTCCGCCACAGCAATAATCGATGCGGTGCGCCTCAAAAACACGGGAGCGGCCCGGCTGCTCGGCCACCAATTCGCCAACGGTATGTTCTGCGGTAATTGTGCTCATGATGGTATTTCTCCTTATGATTCTGACCAAATTAAAATAGTCAAGTTTTCAGACGTTCGGGGCATTGCAAGAAAGCGTTGTACGAGATTATTCTCAATCCCTGCCTAGGTTATTCAGGGTTCGGCCTGAAAGGCCTTAACAGGTTAGCCCTGGGCTAACCTATTTGCCCCTTCGGGGTGATATTTCTTCGAAAATACACGGGGGAACCGGTCCTACTTCAAACGAACTTGGCAAAGTAATTTCAACTCCCTTAGATGTATCTGTGCTCAAATTTCGCCTAATAGCTCAGGTCTCGGAAAGGGCACCCGATGGGCCACCACATCCGCGAGACTGGCGTCTTTTAACATGCGTAAATACCCGTCGCGAACCGATGCCCACTGTTCATGCAGCACACAGGGACTGGAAGCGTCGCAGGCACCTTGGCCCATAAAGCATCCCTCCCAGCGGCTGACATGGTCCACCGGCTCCACGATGTCATAAAGGCTGATATCTTCCGGGCTGCGCGCCAATTGGAAGCCGCCCCCCTTGCCCTTCTGCGAAAACACCACGCCGGACGAAACCAGCCCTTGGAGCAGTTTGCCCAGATAGTTCTGGGGCGCACCAATGCGCGCCGCAATGCTGGCCGCCCCTTGAAACTCCCCCGGGCGTTCGGCAAGGGCTGCGGTGGCGTTCAGGGTGTGGAGTGCTGTTTTGGATATCATCGCTTTATTCCCTTAATCACATGCGATTATATCATTATCTTCCGATGAATGCAACTGTGCGGGGTGTTCGTTTCATTTCAGCCCACGCGAATAATTCGGCACCCCCGTGGTAGGTTTGGATAGAAACCCATAGACCAAGTCGTGAAAGGAGCCATTCCATGGTTATTCTGTTTCTCTACGGCGGGGTTCTCCTCATCATCATTCTGCTCGCTATCTTCTTCTACTCCCGCTCGGTCCAGTCACGCAAGAACTACACGTGCCCGGAATGCGGCGAGCAAATCCAGATGGAACACATGGACGTCAGCCACTGCAATTCCTGTGGCGCTCCCTTAACGCGCAAGTATCGCGACTAGCAGCCCGTTGCTCACTTCGTGGCCAACACAGGCGAGACGCCCGTGCCACCCTATCGCACATGCCCTCGCGCACATCAAAAGACAAGGTGGCTCAGCCGTCTCGAAGTTGATTGAAATATTAGCAACCGACAACCACGAGGATCACTATCATGGAAAAGCGAACGGATTTACTGGTCGGCACGCGCCCGGATATCTCGGGAGGAAAGATTATCATGAGCGGCGCCGAAGGTTTCGACGGCTACGAAATCATGGAGTACAAGGGGATGGTCTGGGGCATCTCCGCACGCGCCAAAGACATGGGCCAGGACATTGCCATGGGCTGCAAACAGATTTCCGGCGGTGAACTCGAATCCTACACGGCCTTGGGCGACGAATCACGCCAACGCGCGCTGGACCGCATGCTCAAGATGGCCGCGCGCCAAAGCGCCAACGCCATCATCAATGTCGAGTTTGAACTCAGCGGAGCACAGCAGGGTGTCACCCAGGCCGTGGTTCATGGCACCGCCGTAGTCATCAAGCCCATCCAGGACTACGTCCCGGTTGGCGCGGCGGGCAACATCCTCATGGAGATCAAAGAGCAGTTGGGCAAAGAGTAATGCCACCCTCCCCCACGCCCCTGTACCTCCGCTGGCTCTGGTGGCGACATACTTGGACCTTTCAGGCGGCCCACAAACCGCTGTGCCCGCGCTTCCACCAGGATGTGCTGCGCGTCGGTCCGCTCCGCCTCTGCCGAAGTTGCACGGCGCTCTATGGGAGCTTTGCGCTGGGCGTAGTCGCGGCTCCGCTCTACTGGACCTTGCTCGACACACGTATCGGACTCGTCGTCACGGCACTGCTGCTCGCCATCGTGGTGGTCTCGGCCCCACCCGTCTACCGCCACGCATCCCGGCCCCTGCGCGATGTGTGCGGAGCGGCCTGGGGGTCTTGGGCGCTATCAGCCTGGTGCTGCTTGCCACGCCCGCCTGGCCCTGGGGAATTGTCAATCTCGCGGGCCTCGCCGGGGCCTGGCGCGTCTACCAACGCCAGCGCAACCAACGAACGCAAGAACGTGACCTCTGCGCAGGATGCGCTGAACGCGGGTGCGGGGCCATCTGTTCGGGATACAAAGCGCAGGCCGCACGGCTCCGTGCCTACGAAGAATGCGCCACCGACTGGCTGGAGCGGCGCTATGTGGCGAACGGGGATTCTCGGTAATTGGGAGCGCAGGCGGCTCGCCTGCCTTGCATGTGAAGCGTGCAAAGCCTTTCGTGCAACTTCGTTGCACGGTAGCAGGCGAGCCGCCTGCGCTCCCAATCATCAATGCTCCCTATTGTTGCACGACGCTGGCGGGTTTTCTGCGATGGTGTTGTAGACTCGGTTCACAGAGTCGCTAAAGGAGACTACCTAGCCAACTTTGCCGCCAACTGGCTGCGGCAGTCGTTGAAGTATTGCAACACGTCAGGCTTCTTTTCGAAGTCATCCCGCGCCTCGATAATGGCGATGCGCTCGTCGAGTTTGGCGAGGAGCCATTCCACGGACGCGGTGTTGGCGATGGGCTGTCCGCCACGGATTACGTAGACGGGATTGGTGTGGACTTCGGCATCGGGCAAGCCCTTCACGGTCTCGCCGTGGGCGCGGACGGCGTACCAGCCGGATTCCATGAGGGGCAGTTTGAAGGTGTAGTTCAGGCGCTGGGGAAGGACGTAGGCTGGGGTTTGTTTGTCGAGGCGGAAGTGACGGACTGTCTTCCCATTTACGATGAACTCGATTTCGCTGACAGGGGCCACCTCGGAACGTAGCTTGAGAAAGACGGTGACTTGGTCGATGTCCCCATCGCGGTGCAGGGTTTCGCCAGGTGCAGCGCCATCGACGGTGAATTCCACCATGGGACCGGTGGTAAAAAAACTCTTGCCCGCCACGAGGCCCTCGGTCCAGGCACCCATGGAGGTGTCCTCGCCCAGGCGCACATAGGTGCGACAATCGCCGAGGGCGCGGCAGTAGGGAAAGTCGCTCGCACCAACGGCGGGAAAAGAATAGCCCGCGTTGAGGATGTGGTACCAGCCTTCCAGCCCGATGCCCCGATAGACCGCAAACTGCAACAGCTCCACGCCATCGGTCGCGCCGGGAATATAATCGGCGTAAATCTCCTTTTCGTAGCCGCCGTGGGCATGAATCACCACGCCATTCAGGCGACGGGCCTCTGCCGCCACGCCCGCGAAGGTGGGCCATTCGTCCACGGCCAGCACCTGATCACGAAAGATCAAGTCGTCCGCCATAAGGAGAAGGATGTGGCCGTAGGTGCTGTTGCGGTATTCGTAGCCCGAACTGATAGCCACGTCGCCACGCTGCACGACCGAGGAGGTGCCCATGCCCTGCAACTGGGGCGAGTCCTGCTCTTCCAAAACGCCATTAAACGTTTTGGCATCGTTCAGGGCCAGCAGGTGCCCGTTGCGAATATCCTCCGCCGCCATGAGGTCGAGGGCACGCGCCGCCTCCGTCTCATCACGCCGATTCAAGTGGATGTGGGGATCACCGGAATACCAGCCCTTCGCCGCCATGTCGAGGGTGCGCTCCATGTGCAGCGTGACGGGTCGCGCCTCCCCCGCTGCCACGGTCACCACCTGCCGCACAGGGCGATACTCGAAACCCTTCCACACCTCCACCGTCACCGCCCCCGCAGGCACACGGATGGTGTCTTCCCCGTCGGAATAGAAAAACCAGCCATAGTAGCGAAAAGGCCCCTTGAACTTTCGATTGCCGAGGCGCTGAAGGCTCCAGGGCGCGAGCGGATTGTCTTCGGGTTCGTAATAGTGACCGTCGGCACCGATGACGTTCACCCGGCAATGGGTTGGTGCATCGGTGGCGCTGTCCACGATACGCAGTTGCAGCTGCCCTGCGTTTTCCCCATCCGCCACGCGAAGCTCGCCCGCAGCGACAGCGCCGGGAGCGGTGTGAATCAGGGCTTCCGCCACCGGATCCTGGGGAGCCAGGTGCGCATCCGCGCCGCTGTGGGCCAAGGCCGCAGGCTGAAAAAGAGCGGCAACAGATATAAGAATGAAACCGACGATAATCGACTTGCCCACCGGTGATGGATTGCGCATACTGGACTACCTCTAATTCCCGTTTTCGGTGGCCCTGAAGAGGGAACACCCTTTGTGCAATGATAATGTGATCGCGAGAGCAACTCGTCAGCCCCGCGAAAGCGGGGATCCGGCGTTGCTTCGGGGAGCCTATGCCGCGTTCTGGATTCCCACGTTCGTGGGAATGACGATATGAGACTCCGAAGGGTTACGATTCTACAACATGGGGAGAAGCGTTGCGAATGACTATATTTATGACCGCACTGATGGTGGCTGCCAGCCTTTGGGGACAAGCCCCTGATCTGAGCACGGAAGCCACCTTGACCCGCGCCGCCCTGCCTGATGAGAAAGTGCTTGAGGAAGTTCAGCGCTATCTCCAGCCCAAGGTGCCGCCGCTCGTCGTGCCCGAAACCCGCGAAGCCTGGGAAGCACAGGCAAGGGCGTTGCGCCAACACTACCTTGATGAAATCGTGCTGAAGGGCGTGCCGGCGTCGTGGACCGAGGGTGACGTGAAGATTCGGTGGGTCGAAGACCTCGAAGGCGGTCCGGGCTATCGCATTCGCAAGCTGCTTTACGAGGCCCTCCCCGGCCTATGGATTCCCGCCCTCCTCTACGAACCCGACGGCGACACGACGGGGCTGCCCTGCGTGCTCAACGTAAACGGCCACTATGACGAAGGCAAGTCCCGTCCCGAAGAACAGATTCGGTGCATCAACCTGGCAAAGCGGGGCGTGCTCAACCTTCACCCCGAATGGATTGGCATGGGCGAATTGAGCGGCGGCGACAATGCCCACAACCGCACGGCCTATCTGGATGCGGTGGGTATTCGCGGGGTTTCCGTGTTCTATCTGGTCTTGTCCCGCGCCCTGGATGTGCTCCAGGCCCACGAACGGGCTGACGGAAACCGCATCGGAATGACCGGGCTTTCCGGGGGCGGCTGGCAGACGGCGATGTTCAGCGCGCTGGACGAGCGGGTGTCGGTCATCGTTCCGGTGGCGGGGCATGGAGCCATGGGCGTGCGCATCGAAAACGGAAGCGATATCGGAGACTTGGAGCAGGTGCCCAGCGACATGCTCACGGTGGCGGACTACACCCACCTGACGGCGCTCTTCGCACCCCGGCCTGCGTTGTTGATTTACAACGCCCGGGACAATTGCTGTTTCCAGGCGGCCCGAACCCTGCCCGCCATCTACGACCCGGTGGTGCCCGTCTATGCGCTTTATAACCCAAGCACCGGTTTTGAGTTCCATATCAATGAGGACCCCGGCACCCACAACTATGATCTGGACAATCGCTTGCAGTTCTATCGTTTTATCAACCAGCACCTCGCGCCCGAAAGCGTGTGGGGACCGGAAGAACTCCCCACCGAAGGCGAATTGCTGACCCGCGAAGAACTCACGGTGGGAATCCCCGAAGACAACAAGACCATCGTCTCCCTGGCCCTGGAGGCGGCCCAGGCAATTTCCCGTGGAGCTATCCCCGCAGCGGACAGCGATAAGTTCTCGAAATGGCGACGCGAGCACCGGGCTTTGCTGAAAAAAACGCTGCGCTATACGCCCGTCAACTTGCGGACCGTGGAGGCGGATTTGGCATCTGATGGAGATACCCTTGTTGCAACATATCGTTTCAAAAGCACGGACTGGACCATCCCGGCTGCGGCCATTGCACCACCGGGAGCTGACCGAAGCGAGTTGCACCTGCTCCTCCATGATGGCGGACTTGGGGTTGTCGGCGAAAGATTCGGAGTCCTGGCAGATACCGGAAAGCAAGTGATGGCGCTCGCGCCCCTGTTCCAGGATGGCAACCGGCCCGCAGGAAGCAACTCATGGCAGTATTCCATGATTCTAAACGCCACTGGAGAACGAAGCCTGGCCCTTCAAGCGGCCCAAACGGCGGCGGTCTGTGATTGGTATCGCAGCGCCATGGGCGTCAACACGATCATCATCCAAAGCACGGGTTTTGAAAGCGGCCTCATCGCGCTGGTCACGGCTTCGCTGCACCCCGGCCTCGTGAACGAGATCGTTCTGAACGACATGCCTGGGTCCCTCGTGGAGGTCTTCGAGTCGCGAAAGAAGTACCAGGACTCCCCGAGCTTATATCCCTTCGGATTTCTGCGGCACTTCGATGTGGACGTGTTGAAGTCGATGGCGGGGCTGTAGGCTGCGCCTGGAAGCGGATCCTTCGCTGGCTTCGGCGTTGCTGGCGGTTATTACTTTTTTCGGAGCAAGCGTTCACCGTATGATCCAGATTCTGCGGCAAAGGGGGTTGGGCATTCCTGCCCGACATAACGCGCACGGCGGATGTCGAAAACGCACGTAGTGTTTGCGATGATACGTTGATTGTCCAAGACAGGGCATCGTGTTTCGTTGCTCGAATCCGATCACGACACGGACACCTTATAGTCAACAAAAAGACCTGCGGGTGCCACGGGTAGGCCCGGAGGGTTTACCCGTGCAGAACCGCTGTTTCGGAATCTGGTTCGTCTTCCTCATCGGTAAAAAACGACACGGGTAAGCCCTGAGAGGCCTACCCGTGGCACCCGCAGGTTGCTTTATTGAGAAGCAAGATGCCACAGGTCGTGAATGTTTACCGTTGCTCGAACCCGAGGAGACTGCACGTGCCGATGGCGGGCTTTATGTACGACGCGCCCTTTGTGTCGGGCAGGAATGCCCACCCCCCTTTACCGTGGACGCTCGCTTTCCGGGCTTGTTGGCATCGGTTATGGAGCCGTCCACCAGTGTCCACCAGATGCATTGTCCCCACACAACGCGATACAATAGCTACCAAGCTCCTTAGCCCAGCAATCTCCGCCGCCTCACCCCATAACGGCGTAAACCATAGGAAAACTCCATGTCCGACCAACGCAGTACCCTGGAAGCCCAGCTAAACGATTTCGACGCGGAAAAGCGGGAAGCCGCCCTCGACCAACTCCTCGACCTCGTCGCCGATGGTGCCATTGAGTTGCCGGAGCAAACCAAGGCCTTCAACCTCCACTGCCACTCTTTTTTCTCCTTCAACGGCTATGGCTACTCCCCCACCTCCCTGGCGTGGCTGGCCCGGACGAAGGGCCTGTCGGCGCTGAGCATCGTGGACTTCGACGTGGTCGACGGAATCGACGAGTTCCTGGCGGCGTGCAAGGTGTTGAGCATCCGGGCGGGCGCCGGTATGGAGACCCGTATCTTCATCCCGGAATTCGGTGACCGCGTCATCAATTCACCGGGCGAACCGGGTATTTGCTACCACATGGTCACCGGCCTGACGACCACCAAGCTCCAAGACGACACCTTGGTACGGGAGTTGAAGCAGATCTCCCAGGAGCGCACGCGCGGCCTCGTGGAACGGGTCAACACATTCCTTGACCCCGTCCAACTCGACTTTGAGGCCGACGTCATGCCCCTCACCCCGAATGGCAACGCGACAGAACGCCATGTCTGCGCGGCCTATGTCGAAAAGGCGAAATCAGTAATCCCCGATACCGCGTCGCTGACGGGCTACTGGGCCGAGAAGCTGGGCGCGCCAGAAGACAAGATCACCGCCCTCCTCGACGACGGCCCCGCCCTCCAGGGACTCATCCGCTCGAAAACGATGAAGTCGGGCGGCGTGGGCTATGTCCAGCCCGACGGCAAGGACTTCCCCGCCATGGAGAAGGTGAACCAGTTTGGCATCGAAGCGGGCGGCTTCCCCGTGCATACCTGGCTCGATGGCACCACCGAGGGCGAAGAGGCTATCGAAGAACTCCTGGACCTGTCCATAAGCCAAGGCGTGGCCGCGTTGAATATCATTCCCGACCGCAACTGGAACATCAGCGATCCCGAGATCAAGGCGCGTAAGGTCAACGAGTTGCACCGCGTCGTGGATATCGCCAACGGCCTTGGTCTCCCTGTCCTCGTGGGCACCGAACTCAACGCCTTCGGCCTGCCCTTTGTGGATAATTTCGACACCCCCGAGATGGCTCCCCTCTTCGAGACCTTTCAGAAGGGTGCCTTTATACTCCATGCCCATACGGTGCTCCAGAGCGCGGCGGACCTGGGATACTTGAGTAATTGGGCCAAGCAAAATTTTTCAAGCACCGCCGCGAAGAATGATTTCTTCGCGAAGCTGGGTGAAGCGGTGCTCTATCCCGACATCTTGACCGCAGACATGCTCAACGACGGGCTTGCACCGGAACGCGTATTGGAAATACTTACGGCCCTCGACCCGACGGAAGCGTAGGGAACACGGGCTGTTTCGTGGCTCAGGTCCCAGAGAAGACTACCTGAAGTGGCAGGGCCACAACCAAGGCCGTCATCCCCGCGAACGCGGGGATCCAGTGGTGTTACGATATGTTCCTACCGCGTTCTGGATTCCCACTTTCGTGGGAATGACGTGGACTTTTCTTGTTTTTTATAGCGGTTTCCCAAAAGTAAGGCAATAAAACAAAAAACATTTCACCACAGAGACACGGAGGACACAGAGCTTTCTTTTCTCTGTGGCACACAAAAAATTACGGTGTATATCGCCCGAAGCACAGGAGCGCATCATGGCCGAAAAGGGGCTGTTCTTACAAAACATCATTGCCATCATTTGGGACTTTGACAAAACCCTGTCACCCAAATACATGCAAGCCCCGCTGTTCAGGGCCTATGGCGTGGACGAAAAGCAGTTCTGGAACGAGGTCAACGCCCTGCCCGCCTATTACCGGCGCACGGGAGTCACGATACAACCCGACACAAGCTATCTTGGGCACCTGCTCACCTACGTCAAAGAAGGCATCATGCCCGACCTGACGAATGCACGACTGCGCAAGCTTGGCGCGGAAATAGATTTTTTCCCGGGCATCCCCGAACTCTTCGACGAGTTGCAGTCCGTGCTGGATGAACCCGAGTACCGCGAAGGCGACCTGCGGCTGGAACACTATGTCGTAAGCACCGGGCTTACCGAGATGATTCGCGGCTCCAAGATCGCGGATCACCTGACCGATATCTGGGCCTCGGAATTCATTGAATCCCCCGCCAAACCCGGTGCCGACCTCAGCGGCGACCCCGAATCGGGTCCTATCGCACAAATCGCCGGTTTCCTGGACAACACCACCAAGACACGGGCCATCTTTGAAATCAACAAGGGGGTTCACAAGCTTCACGATGTCTCCGTTAACGACCTTATCCCCGAGGAAGATCGACGGGTGCCCATGAAGAATATGATCTACGTGGCCGACGGGCCGAGCGACATACCCAGCTTTTCGGTGGTCCGAAAACATGGCGGCCTGGCCTACGCCGTGTATCAGCAAGATTCGGAATCTCAATTCGCGCAAGTCGATGAACTCCTGCAAGCCGACCGGGTTGACGCCTATGGCCCTGCGGACTACACCTCCAAGAGCCAAACTGCCATGTGGCTTCGCCGCCACGTGAAGAAGACAGCGGACCGCATGCTTGCTGAGCGCGAGAAAGCGCTCCGCAGCCGCCGCGCCAGCAGTCCTGTGCATTTGGGAGAGGAATAGAAACCGCCCCATGAAACCCACGCGACGCACCTTTCTCGCCCAGAACCTGGCCGCTGCCGGGTTCGTTTCGCTACAACCTGGGAAGGCCTTCGCAGCAAAGCAGACACCAAAAAAACGGGCAGTCATTAACGTTACCGACCTTTATCATCCCCACCAGGATCGGGGTGACAATTTCGATCTCATCACCGCCTACGCACTCCCCGAAGTTGATCTCAAGGCAGTCATCCTCGATGTCACCGACCGCTATCGCCAACCTTTCGTCAACGAGTCCGACCACAGCTACGACGACCCCACCGGTCTGCGTGAGCCCGGCATCATCCCGGTCCACCAGCTCAACTATATTTTTGATCGTGCCGTCCCGTGCGCTCCGGCACCCTTCGGCCCCATGCAGTCGCCCGACGATGCCATGGGCGACAGCCCCGCCTATCAACAGCAGGGCATCGATCTCTTGTTGGGCACGCTCAAGAACAGCCCCGAACCCGTGGATATCGTCTCCTTCGGTTCGGCGCGCCCTATCGCTGTGGCCTTCAATCGGGCACCCAAGCTGATGGCGCAAAAAGTACGTATGATCCACCTGTGCGCTGGAGGTGCCCCGAAAGGCTTTCTGGAGTGGAACGTCAAGCTCGATGTCCATGCCTTCGTGCGGCTTCTGCGCTCCGACCTGCCGATCTCCATCTATCCCTGCGCCACGGAAAACGGCCCCTTTGATCGCGGTCCTAACAACACCTACTGGTCCCTGCCCAACCTCAACTTCATACACGGTATGTCCCAAAAGCTGCAACGATACATCGAGTACGCTTTTACGCGCTCCAGCCGCATGGATTTTCTCGGTGTCCTGGAAGAGAAACAGCCCCTCGCCGACATGGCACCCCACTACAAGCACACCCATAACGTATGGGAAACGGCCATCTGGATGGAGGTGACGGGAAGACGGCTTGTTCGGCGCGCCGATGGCACCCACCGCATAGAAAACCCCGCATCCCTTGCCGAAGGCCATACCGTCCTTGCACACGCGCTCCAGTCATGCACGGTGGAAGTAGATAACGACGGACAGTTCGATGCCCAGCCGACCAAGGGACCGAGCAATTTCTTTCTCTATGAGCGCGGGGATGCACTCTTGAATGAAACCGCGCTCCGCGATGCCCTGCCGCGATTGTACCGCCAATGGCTGCCCATAAACGATTAGGCTGAAAATAGAAAAGCGGCTGGCACCTTGGCACCAGCCGCTCCAATTTCAGGTCTCAGTTTCCATGGACCGCCCGGCTATCTCTTGATCGCACGGACAACCCAACCGGGTAGCATATTATCCCAGAACACCGACCAAGGACGCGAATCCTGGCGCGGCAAAATAGTTGCCGGGGTATTTCTCGAACTCTACGTGGCCGTCCAGGAAGAGCATGTTTACTCCGCCGGGAATATGGCTGAAGTAGTTGACATTATTCTGTCCGGCAATAATATCCGACATAACTACCAGCTCAGTCTGGGCTTTCGCCGATGCGGCGGCATTGTTGATATCGGTAATCATGAAACGCTCAATGCCTTCCCTAAGCCGCAAAATGGTCGAGCCGCCCGAGTTGCCGGCCACGGACCAATCCTGGGACAAGCCCAGTAACCCGTTAATCGAGGCACCATAATCACTCAGCTTCAGATCCGCATCCAGGACAGCTACCTGCGCATCCACGGTAACAAGCCCGAGAGCCGACAAATTGCCTGCGACAACCATCATGCCCAATACCTGCGCGGGCGCAAAGTAACCAGGGGCACCAAAGGCCGTCAAGTCAATATCTTCGTGATCGGCAGCGTCGATCATCCAGCCGGTATAAAAGTAACTCTCGTCTGCTGCCGCCATGCCACCAGCCTGGTTGTCATAATTGTCCAGACCAAACTCATCACAGGGAATATGCAACCAGGGTTCGCCCGATGCCGGGTTATTCATCAATGGGGGTTCCGGGTCGGAGGGGCAGGACAAAACATTGGCATCGGTCAAGTATTCCGGGAATATCGAGGGCGTATTGAATGACCATGCTGTTGCTGCAGTACCACCGGCAAGCAATTGCGCATTCGGCACACCTGGAATCGGGTCACAGTTTACACCTGGCAAGACCGAAACCTGCATCACACGCGGATACAGCGCGCCTTTACTCTCATTCGAGTACATTTTCATTACCAGTCCCATCTGCTTCAGATTATTCTGACAGGACGACCGGCGAGCCGCTTCACGTGCGCGCGCCAGCGCGGGCAGCAAGATCGCGGCAAGGATACCAATGATGGCAATTACCACCAACAATTCTATAAGTGTAAATCCACGTTTTTTCATCGTTTCTGATCCTTATAAGTTCTCGTGTTAGATATTCAAAACAGGCCCGACTGTGACCAATCACCAATTTCGCCCTCGATGGCGTGTTCCTGCAAAACCTCCTTCCCAACAGAAATAATTCCGAGGGCACTACTACTCAAGGATATAGATGACACCACTAGCTTGTGGGCAGTATGACGAACTACTCCCAATCTGTCAACACCTGAATTTTTCCAAATTAGGTGTTTTTACAGTTTGGCGCACCACCACACACAAAGACACATTCTCTCTCTGCACATTCCCCCCGCCACATTTTCTATTGCTGGCTCAGTCACCCATGCACACCGATAACTCTTTGGCTGGAACCTGCTCCCCAAAAGAAGGTGCCAGGGGTATGCTGACTTGCCCCACAGGCGCCTAAGCCGATCCCTATTACTTTATTTGCATTAAGTCCAATTAATATGTTATATTATATTCAGTCCAAATAACCAGGAGGATACACCCTATGAAACTTAGCTCAAAGACTTTAGCCCAAGATGTATGCAACCGTGTAGCCGCCCCCCTGCAAGATACGGTGGTGGATTACCTCAGTCTGGCATCCGTCGCCCGACAGGCCCACTGGGCCGTGGTAGGATCGGAGTTTCGCTCATTCCACACCTACATGGACGAGTTGGGCACAGAATTGGATCTGCTCATCGATGATACCGCCGAGCGAATGCTCGCAGTAGGCGTATTGCCCGTGGGTCAGGTAGACTATGTGGCGAAGCACACGCAGGTGGAGCCGCTGCCGGACACCTTTGTGCAGAAAAAAGACCTCGTCGTGGCACTGAGCGAGCGCATTGCCGCCGTCGCAATGCGCATCCGGGAACGCATCACCGTTCTGGACGATCTCGATGCCGTAAGCGCCGACATGCTCATTGCCGCCACCGCCGGCCTGGAGAAGACTTTGTGGATGCTACAAGCGGAAAACAGCTAAGCAGTGATAACATCGAATCCCGATTGCGGGTGGTCGGCCTCCGGGTAACCGGCCCCCGCATCCGGGTATTCAATCTGTTGAAACAGATCGGTGGTCACCACAGTGCCGACGACTTGTCCCTTCGCCTGAATGCGGGCAAAGACGGCATGTCGCGTGCGTCTGTGTTCAACGTGCTGAATGACCTTTCCAGCGCGGGCCTTATCATGTTAAGCGATGCGGGTCCGGGACGCGCCTTCTATGAGGCCTCCGACACGTGGCACCATCACTTCGTGTGCCGCAATTGCCATGAAATCTTTGATGTGCCCTGCGCCATAGGCCGCAAGCCCTGTCTGGAAGCGGACTTGCCTGGCCCAGGCTTCGCGGTGGACGAGGCTCAGGTAATTTTTCGGGGCCTTTGCCCCGCGTGCAACCCGGAGATTGCGCCAGGCGTCGTCGTTGCATGAGCAACTGCTAACCCAGATCGCTCATCGGAACGGCCTCGTCAATCAACATGACCGGAATGTCTTCGCGGATAACGTAGAGATAGGCACCATCCTCGCGAAGCAAGCCTCCTTCGATGGCCTGCTCGACGATCTCACCACCACGATTCTTCAGTCCCCCCGAAGCAATAGCCCCATTGACGCGATCAACCACGTCCTGTTCCACCAAAGTGACGGCGGTCTTATCCTCAGGGCACACCAGTATTTTCAAGAGTTCTTCGTCGACCATGAAATCGAAATCTCCAAATTGCTTATTTCGTATGTGCGCGTTTGTTCCTGGCGCTGCCCGCCAACACCAAAGCACGACGACATTGTACTTCACTCCCCCCCAACAGGCCAAATTTCCGTGTTTAGATTCAGGTGAATTTTTCCCCTCATCCCGTCCATCCTGTTATTCTGTCGGAAGCACCAGACACGACACCCTCATGACCTGAGCGTGAAGCAGACGCTTGAGAGCCGAGTCCACGCACCACGGTTTCAATTGCGGCACTCCCTGGTGCAGCAGTCCGAGACAAAAGCTGTCCATAACAGATGTCTGCCCCACTGTTATCCGGCTTTGCCCCCTTGCGTTCTTCCTCACCAGCCTCGGCCCGGCATACCGGGAGTCGCGTTGGGAAAGTCGCCAACCGTGACAACCTGGCCTTCCGACACCGGCCTGTCTTCCCTTTCGAGCAAGTAGGCCGCGCCTTTCTTGGTCGCGAAGCTAAATACCGGATCTTCAGCGGTGAGGATCACCTCACCGTCTTTGCGCACGACGCATTTTCCACCCCACGGATTCGCCACAGTGCATGGGTAACCCAAGAGGCTGCGAATTTCTACAAACTGTGCGATGCCGTCCTTAAAGTCTGCCCCGACAAGAAATCCACCTTCCGCACGAAGTTGAAAGGTGCCGGACCAATCCCCGGCGATGGCGGGCAGAATGCGGATGACTCCGCCGTGGCTTTGAAGCAGGATTTCGTTCAGGGCGAAGCAAGCGACGCCCGCGCCATCAAGGTAGGGAACCACGGCGAGGTTGTCGGGAAATACCCGTGAATTCCCGCTGTCCCAGCCGCCGTAGCGGAAGCGATTCCATTTCTTTGTGTGCTCGCCGAGCAGTTTACAGGCTTGGCCCTTGAGGCCGAGGCGGGCGGCCCAGATGGCGTCCATAGACCAGCTCTGGCTCGCCGGAAAGATACGCTCCTCAAAGGTCCGCACGGCGCGGTCGTGGTCGTCGGACCCGATACCGGTCAGGCCGAAGGGAAACACGCGGTAGAGAGCGGGGTTTTCAAAGTTGCGGTGTTTGTCACGAACCCCAACGACGGTAGCAGGGGCATAGGCATCAATGGTGGTATCAATGGTGCCGTCCGTGCGCCAGACGCCACGTTGCGGATCCGGCAGGGCCTTCAACTGCGCTCGGCAGCGTTCGCGCAAGTCGCCGTCTTTCTTATAGCGCTCGGATAGTTGGATAAACTCCGCGAAGAGCCATCGGATACCGTCCATCGCATCGGCCGGGTCGCGGGCCATCCACCACGTCTCCAGGCCATTGGCCGGGTCGAGGTGATAGCGCCCGTCGTCGCCCTTGCGCAGCAGGTGGGACAGAAACTCCGACACGTCACGGATGACGGGATAGGCCTCGTCCGCGAGGTAGTCTTCGTCCCCCGAATAGCGGTAGTAGGCGAGGTAGTGGGCGCACAACTCGGGACCGCAGGCGAAGAGAAACCCCACATATTGGTTGTAGTGTTGGAATTTTCCATAGGACGCGGTTGCCGGATTCCACGGGGCAAAGGAGCTGCTCGAAGGCGCGTTTTCCTCCCCCCGCAACACCCAATCCTCCACCCCGCCCCAAGGCAACACGGTCTCCGGGATCCAGAGTCCCGGAACACCCCACATTCTTTCCGTCTGCTCCTTGAGGAAGGGCTGCATTTGGGTGTAGTGATTGGTGAGGCCCTTCGCCATGTCGAGGCGGTTCGCGGCATAGAGGGGCAAGTAGGTAAAGCGAATTTCCTGTACCCATTCGGCGAGGCCCCACGTCCGTTCATCCCCCCGCATGAGTCCCGCGCCGCCATCCCATTTCGCGGGAACGGGTCCGCGATTGGCACACCCCAGGGTGTAGAGATGGACGTAGTATGATGCGGTCAGCCATTGGGCCATCTTGTCGGGACTTTCGAGGCGCAGGAAGGACTTGCTCCAATAGGCGCGCCACCAGGCAGCGTGTTCCTCCCTGAGACGTTTCAGGGGAATCGCGCGGGCTGCGTTGAGTTCCCGCTGCACGTCGTCCAAGGGCTTGGGGCCTGCCTTGGGCGTGACGGCGCAGGCAATGAAGATCGAGAAGTGCACCGGGTGATCGGCGGGCATCGTGAAGGAGGCGGTCTTAGCCTCGGCACGAAACGACAGGCGAGACGCCTGTCCTACATTCTCCGCAAGGCTTTCGGGTTGACCCCCCGGTGCCCCAACCGCCACGGCGGTGGCGCGGCCCAACAGGGGATCCGTCCTTTCTGTGAAATAGTCCTCCATGCCGGAGGTGCCCATGTGGGGGGCTGCCGGTCGGGTGTGGACTTCCGAGGCCAGCAGCGCAGTGGCATCTACTTCGACTGTCATCGTGTCCCGCCACTCGGTGAGTTCAACGTCGAGTTGACCCAAGCCGGACTCTGGATCCGACACCTCCACGATGAGGACATTCCGTTGCGGGTGGCCCCAAATGGAGAAGGTCACTGCCCCTTCACCCGTACCGAGCCTGATGACGATGCGACCACGATAGAGGTCAAGCCGCTGTTGGAAGCCTTCGGTGGCCAATGCCTTTCCCCGCTCTCCGAGGGCAATACGGACGTGGCCGGGGCTGACATTGTTAAAGAAGCGCGTCCCCAGCGAGGCATCGGCGGGTGCTTGAAAACCCCAGGCATCCGACTTGGTCAGGTGCAGGTGGATATTCTCGCCATCACAACGAACCATGGCCGACAAATCGCCGCCACCCACCGGCATGGCCTCCCACGGCTCCATCGAGGGTGTCGTATACACCACGTCATTACGCGACACCAACCCGGCAGGATCGAATTGCCACGTCGCCGTCACAGGGTCGTAGGGAATGGACTGGGGTTCGGCGGAAGCGAGAGACATCGAGCCGAGGAAGCCCATGAAAAGAAGGAGTCCTGCTGAAATTTCTGGCTGTGTCTGCATGATGAATTCCCTTCGCTTTGCCGTACCCTGCCTGTTGGATGTTTCCGGCAGTAAACCAGATTGGCGGGTAGCGCTGCAACACGATGGTGGGAACCCAAAGGCGAAATGGGGCATATGTGTCTTATGGACAGTACGGCTTGGCGGACTCATGCTTATAGGTCCCATAAGCCTCATACGACCCATCACACCAGCAATTTCCTGTGGACAGATGCAAAAAGAGAACGAAGCAGGCGCTTCGCTCTCTTTGTCGGCTTAACGGTACACACGGCCTGTACTGCGGTATCTTCGCTACTCGGTCCTGCTAAAGGGTCTCGTGATACTCCTGCAAGGAGGTAATCGATACCTCGCCGTCCTTGAGGGCACGAATAGCCTGCACCGCAGCCCGTGCCGCCGCCATGGTGGTCATGGTGGGGATATTGTTTTCCAGTGCCGTGCGGCGAATGGCGCGCTCATCATACTTGGATGCGGCACCAAGGGGGGTGTTGATAATCCAATCGACCTCTTTGTTGATGATGCGGTCCACAATATTGGGCCGCCCCTCGCCCACTTTGTAAACCTCCTGCACTTCAATGCCGTCGGCCCGAAGGGCTTCCGCCGTGCCGTCTGTAGCCAGAAACTTAAAACCCAAGGCGGCAAGGTCTTTGCCGAGGCTTCCAATTTTGGCCTTGTCCCCCTTGTTCAAACTCATGAACACCGTTCCGCTCATAGGCACGCTGTTCCCTGCCGCGATCTGGCTCTTGGCAAAGGCCAGGCCCATGCTCTTGTCGATGCCCATCACTTCGCCTGTACTGCGCATCTCGGGGCCAAGCAGCGTATCCACGCCCGGAAACTTGATGAAAGGGAGGACGACTTCTTTCGCCGAGACATACTGGGGAATCGGGTCTTCGGTAAAGTTCAGCTCCTTGAGGGTCTTGCCGCTCATGACGCGGGCCGCAATCTTGGCCAGGGGCACGCCAATCGACTTACTCACGAAGGGCACGGTACGGCTCGCACGGGGGTTCACTTCAATCAGGAATATATCGTTGTCCCGAACAGCGAATTGGATATTCATGAGGCCGATTACGTTAAGCTCCAGGGCCAGGGCGCGGGTCTGGGCTTTCACCCGCTCAATGATGGCCTCGTCAAGGTCGTAGGGCGGCAAGATGCAGGCACTGTCGCCGGAATGGATGCCCGCCTCTTCAATGTGCTGCATGATACCGGCCACAACGACGGTCTCACCGTCGCAGATGGCATCCACATCGAGTTCGATGGCGGCTTCCAGGAACTTATCGATGAGGATGGGTGCCTCGGGCGACGCATCCACGGCCATGGCCATGTAGCGGTTCAGCGACTCGACATCATAGACGATTTCCATGGCCCGCCCGCCCAGCACGAAGGAAGGCCGCACCAC
>JAJRPE010000095.1 GCA_024280935.1 Candidatus Hydrogenedentota bacterium | reverse complement strand
GCTGATGCGCCGCTCGATTTCTTCGATGCGGTCCAGGGCCGCCAAGCCGATTTCAGCGAGGCGGGTTTGGTTGTAGGTATCGTTCGGCGCGTAGAGGGTGATTTCAAAGCGGGTGCCCATCAGATTGCGGGACACTTCCTGCTTGAGCACCGGTACTTCCTCTGCCGCATGGGCGGGGGCGAAGAAAAGGCTGGCGGTCTTGTCGGTTGAGCCGAAACGCTTCTGGAGTTCTTTCCAGTTCTTGCTGAGGCCAAAGTATCCCGCGACGCTCATGATAAGCACGGCGGCAATCAAGGTCACATTCCAGAAGAGGCGGGCACCGCCTTCGGGCCGGGCATCGCCCATATATTTTTTGGAGTTGAGCAGGATGATAAACCCGATAACCGCGATGGGCATAAGGGGTGCGGCCAGGCTGGAGGCGGTCACGGCGGCGTACCAGGGGAACTTGATAAGGACACCGATGATGCCAATGGCGGGCAGCAGGGAGAACCAGAATTTGGCCTTGCCCCGGTATTCAAAGCCGAAGAGTTCGCAGCCGATAAAGCCGCTCGCCAGCATGTGGGTAATGATGGTGGAAAAGCCAATGGCGAACATGCCCAAGCCGATGATGAGGAGGGCCAACGTGTCCCCCAACGTTTCGCTGAGTGCGGGGAGTACGCCACGGATGTCACGCACGCTTTCGCCCAACATGCCGGGTTCGGGTCCGATGGTGTTGGCCACGGCAATCATCATGAAGGCGGTGGCGAAGATGAAGGGAATGACCATGCCGGAGAGGAGATCGAAGTAGGCCAGTTCACGGTGTTCTTTGCCCCAGTTCTTATTCAGGAGAGAGTAGGGATAGAGGAAGACCATGTTGATGCCAACAGCCGCCGCGATGCCGCCCACGATAGGCTTGATGGTCACTTCGGGAAAGCCGAATTCCATGATGTGCTGGAAGAAGCTGATGCCGGTCACTCCCAGAAAAAGCTCTTTGAAGTCGATGCCTGTGGCAATGGCCGCGACTCCAAAAGCCGCCATGATGCCCCACACCAATACCTTCACGAGCATTTCGTAGAGCTTCAGGCCCTTGGCCCCGGTATTGTACATGTAGAGCACGAAGGAGGCCGAAGCCAGGACCATGATTCCGATGAGGGAACGTCCGGCGGTGCCGTCCAGATCGATGCCGATACCGTTGGCAAGTTCCACGGCACCGTTGGCGGTGAGTGAATACTGGGGAATGTGCCAGAGGATGGTGGCGATGAGGGCGGCGACACCCCAGGCAATGGCCAGGGCGGGGTGGAGGCGTTTCCAGAAGGCCTCGTAGGGTTTTTCGCCCGTTTCGCAGGTTTGCTTCGCCACGGCGGCCAAGACGCAGTAGCCCAGGAAGATGGCCAGGGGTTGCACCCACAACAACTGGTAGCCCAGCAGAGAGCCCATGAGTACGCACGAGGCGATGGAGCCACCGCCCAGCGTCATGGCGCTCTGCATGTAGCCCGGCCCACTCAGCTTGAAGTAGCCCTTCATTCGGGCAACCAGGGGTTGGCCTGCCAGTTCGATTAGTTGTTCTTTTTCGCTCATTACCCACGTTCCTTCCGTTATGCCTTTGATTAAGGGGAAGTCTAACAACTACACGGGGCGACTACAACATGGGGAGTGGGGGTGAACTAATTCCTAAGGCTCAGCCGTTCCGGCGCATGCCAAAGCGATTCGGACATGTATTAAGGTGTGGGATTACGAAGGTGCCCCGGAGGGGCACAGGAACTTAGCCTGGGGTGAAGTGAGGTACGAGCGAAACCTTGGGAATAAGGGAGGAATGATGAAAAAGCCCGCAAAGCGGTCGACGGAATGAGACGATGTATTCCGTCACCCGCTACGCGGGTTGGTGAGGTGTAGGAGGCACAGATACCTGGGGTTGCGCTCGTACCTCGCTTCACCCCAGGCTAAGTTCCGCCGTCCACTTTGTGGACTATTAAGCGAAGCTCATCGTAGTAAGGTACGTTGGGTTCTCAGGGACCAAAGGGACGTGAGAGACCTAAGAGACTCAAAACAAATGGGGAACTGCCAATCAGTGCGTGTGCAGAGTCCCTTATGTCTCTTGGGTCCCGTACGTCCCTCAACTTGGGAATTTTGGATCATCCGATTTAGGCGTACATTTTCGGAAACGTCATTCTTGACTGATTTCCCATGCATGTTGGTGTTTTTCTTGAGATCTATTGTTTTATCGGCCCGAAGGGCCAGTGCAGAAAAGCCCAGGGCAACGCCCTGGGATCAGGTGTCAATAAATCTTGAAGCCCTGAAAAGGCGGCGCAGTTCGTTTGCGTGTATACCACAGAACATAAGCTGCACTGCCCTTTCAGGGCGCATTTGAATTCTGTTCCATAGTCCCAGGGCGTTGCCCTGGGCTTTCCTGCATTGCCCCTTCGGGGCGTGAAGCATAGCCAAAGGCTTACGTTGAAGCGGGTGCTACCGACCTGTTATCGAAATATCCGTACGCCACACCAGTTGCTCTGGAGGAAAGAAGAAGTACGCTCAAATCGGATGAACCACAATTTTGAACGCAACCCCGCAACCGTTGCGGCACGCCACGGGATACATGGTAGGATAGGGATTCGTTGCCGCGATGCGTTTCGCCGTGACCAGACGTATAAGGAACAGACAGTTTGAAACGAGCAAACATGGCCCGCCTCATTGACCATACCCAGTTGCGGTCCTATGCCACCGAGGTGGATATTCGGGAGTTGTGCGAAGAGGCCCTGGCCTATAATTTTGCCACCGTTACCATTAATCCGGCGTGGACCTCCTTCTGTGCCAAGAAGCTGGCCGGGAGTCCCGTGGGTGTCAACACCTGCATTGCCTTTCCACTGGGGGCAGCGACGGCCCAAATGAAGGTGGAGGAGGCCCGGGACGCGGCCCGCAATGGAGCCACCGAGATCGATATGGTCATCAATATAGGTGCCCTCAAGTCGGGCTATCCGGGTTTTGTCGAGCGCGAAATCGCCGCCGTGGTCAAAGCGGTGAATGGCATGCCCGTCAAGGTTATCCTGGAGGCGAGTTATCTTACCCGCGACGAGAAAATCGGTGTCTGCGAAATGAGTCGGCGGGCCGGGGCTTCCTTTGTGAAGACTGCCACGGGCTTCGGGCAGGGCGGGGCCACGGTGGAAGACATCACGCTGATGAAAGCGACCGTCGGCGATGCCCTCGGGGTCAAGGCCGCTGGCGGAATCCGCACCTTTGGCGATGCCATGACCATGCTCAAAGCGGGCGCTTCGCGCATTGGCACCAGCGCGGGCATCGAGATTTTGGAAGATATACACGAGTAAGGAGCTTGGCCGCAAAGGGGGTTGGGCTTTCCAGCCCGACACAGAAGGAGCGAGACCACAACCAAGAACGTCATCCCCGCGAACGCGGGAACCCAGTGGTGGGTTAAGGCGAACCTGCCGCGTTCTGGATTCCCACGTGCGTGGGAATGACGCGACGTGTTTTTTGTAGCAGTTTTTCCAGAGTAAGGGCTAAGGAGCAAGACCAGCATGGATGGGTTGTTGCGGGACGGAATAGCAGGAAAACGGGTGCTGGTGCTGGGAGGATTGGGTTTCATTGGAAGCAATCTCGCCTTGCGCTGTGTCGATCTCGGTGCCGACGTAACGGTCTATGATTCGCTCATGGAGCACGGCGGGGGAAATCTGGCCAATCTCGGGGGCTGTCGCGATCAAATTCGTGTCGTACACAACGACATTCGGGACTACAACCTGGTGAATCGCGAGGTGCATGGCCAGGACTTTGTTTTTAATTGCGCGGGCCACACCTCCCACAGCTATTCCCTCAAGGATCCCTTCCTCGATATTGCCATTAACTGCAAGGGAACGATGAATGTCCTGGAGTCGGTGCGGCAGGACAACCCGGAGGCACGGGTAATTTACGTGGGCACGAGCACCCAGTGCGGGACCATGCGCATCAATCCCATCGACGAGATGCATCCCGAATATCCCCTCGATATTTATTCCGCCAACAAGAGCGTGGCGGAGAAATACCACCTCATTTACCACAGCGTTCACGGACTCCGTACTTCGGTCGTGCGTCTGGCGAACATCTATGGTCCACGGGCAAATATTAAGAGCAGCGATGCGGGTGTGCTGAACTTCTTCATTGGTCTGGCCCTGCAAGGCAAGAACCTGACCATCTATGGCGAGGGGCAGCAGAAGCGCAATGTCCTCTTCGTGGAAGACTGCGTGGATGCCTTGCTCCATGTTGCCGTGGCGGAGAATACCTTGGGTGAGGTGTATTTCGCTTCGGGCGACGACGAATGTTCCATTGCCAGTTTTGCCCAGGAGGTCGTTGCCGCCGTGGGGAAGGGCGGGGTGGATCAAGTGCCCTGGCCCGAAGACTGGGTGGCCATGGATGTGGGGGACGTGTCCATTTCCAATGCCCGTATCAAAGAGGCCATCCCCTGGCGGCCCCAGGTGAGCCTGAAAGACGGGCTATTGAAGACACGCTACTACTACGAAGCCAATATGGCAACCTATCTGGGAGAAAAGTAGCGTTACAAATAGCCCCAAAAACAAGAAGAATTAGCCACAAAGAACGCAGAGATCACAAAGAAAAAGGCTCTTTGAGTTCTCTGCGCTACTATCCGTCACTTTCTTATTTTTCCGTGTGTTCCGTGCTTTCCGTGGTAAAAAATATTAGTTGTGATCAGGGGCTACCCGGTATAATCTGTGGTAATGCTTTTTCATTGTGGACAAAATGATGAAATATCCTATTGTTATACACAAAGATCCTGAGTCTGATTATGGCGTAACCGTGCCCGATATTCCCGGATGCTATTCGGCAGCTTCCTCCATTGAAGAAGCCATAGAGATGGCCCAGGAAGCCGTCGCATGTCACCTTGAAGGACTCCTTATTGATAATGAACCGATTCCACTGAATTCTACGATTGAAGAACACCAGAATAATCCCGAATTCAAGAATGCGATATGGGCCATCGTCGAGGTAGACATCAGCAAGCTTTCCGTCAAATCGAAACGCGTCAACATAACGGTCCCGGAACGCTTGCTTCATACCATGGATCATTATGCGAAGAAGCATGGTGAATCTCGTTCCGGTTTGCTTGCGCAGGCCGTAACGGAATATATGTCGATACATCGCTGAAATAACGGGTCCGATATACCTTGCACACATTTACGAATCCAGGCCGCAGTGCTTCGCGGCAGGTCAATGAACTCCATTTCGAAGGGAAACCATCAAATGTTTACTGTCACCTCCCCTGGCAATTCCGTAAGGTCGCTCCTGCTGCCCTTCCTTCTCGTGGGGCTTGCGATTTTCCTTAATGCCTGCGGCGGCGAAGAAGAATCGCAGCCGGAACCGGTGGTAGAGACCGCTCCTGTAACCGAGACTGCCCCACCGGTTGCGGCGGAAATCGTTGCGCCTCCGCCGGGCCTGGAAATGGGGGAGGTCGTCCCCGAGACCCTCTCCGTGCTGCGGTTCATGCCCGAAGAGGCTCAGGTGGCCTTGGCCCTGCCGTCGATTTCCGGCATGCGCGATAAGGTGCTGCCCCTACTCCGTTTGCTTAACAGCGAAGAGGATATGGATGAAGCGATGGCCGAGGCCGTGTTTGAGCTGGGCGACGAGATTGGGGTGCAGGCCGAGACCTATGAAGAACTCGCTGCCGCCTTGGGCGTGGATGCCCAGGCTCCCCTGGCGGTGTTTGCCGATTTCAGCCGGACCGTGCGCAGTGCCGTCGCAGCGAAGGAGGCGGCTGGTTCGTCCCAAGAGGCTGATGCCACCGATTCGAGCGCGTCGGCAACAGAGGAAGAAGCAGACAACACATTGGATTCATCGGAAGAGCAGGAACCGCCATTAGAGGCACCGGACTATCTCGATGAGGCCGACGAACCCGCTTGGGTCAGTGTGCTGGGTCTTTCCGATCCCGCGAAGGCCCGCGCCGCGATAGAAAAAATTGCGGATGACGACGAAGAACTTCGCAGCTTGCCCAAGAGCACCGAGACGGTGGATGGCGTAGAACTTTCCATTCGCGGACCCTACGCCTATTTTACGACGGACACCCATTTGGTCCTCGGCGACTTGGAACTCGTTAAGAGCGCGTCGCGTCGCGTAAAGAACCCGGCTACCTTTCGCTACGGTACGGTGGAATGTCCCGCCACCGCAGCGGACGAAGTTGCATTGCTCATTTATGGCAACCGATTCCTGCCCTTGCTGGATCAGGCGCTGCCATTGATGATGGCGGATGTGGACGATACTGCCCTGCCTTTGGTGCAGTCGCAGGTCAACCTGTATAAGGGTATGTTTGCCCAGGGCGAAGAGGAAGACCCTATCGTAGCGACCTTGTCGTGGCTTGACGATCAACTGGAGATGCTCTGGCGCGTTGATACCAAGGCCAACTCAGGGATGCGGGATGTGGTGGGTGAGGCGGTGCCCCTTCGCCTGGCGCGTTATCTTCCCGAAAATACCCTTGCCATGCTGAGCTTTCGCTTCAACGAGACCTTTAAGAAGCAGATTATGGAATCTGTTCTGCCAGCGGTTCAGGCCAGTGGCGGAGCTGACATGGCCATGGCCAGCCAGATTATTCCCCAGCTTGGCGATGAAGTGACGCTGGGTATTACGGATGTCGAAGACGGCATGGTTGGTGTCTACCTCATGCTGGGCTTGGCCCAACCGGAGGCTACCCAGGGCCTCTTGCAGATGTTCCTTCCTATGGAGGAGGGTGTCGAGCACAAGGGCTATACCATCAACAGCGTTCCGGTGCCTGCGCCTATGCCCTTGTACCTGAGTTTTGTCGACGATTTTGCATTGGCGGGCACCAGCGAAGAGGGCCTCAAGGCGATCATCGATCACCACGTAGCTAAGGATGTCTCGGAACTCTTTGCCAGCATGGACCCGCCTTTTGATATCGATTTGCCCCGTTATCAGGCGTTGAATTTTAATACCCAGTTGCTGGGGGCAGCGCTGACAAGCATGGCGAGTTCATTTGGTGGCGATATGGACGATGCCGAACCCATAACGCACCGGGTTTCCAACGTGCTCCGTGCGTTGCGCACGGCTAAGGAACTGGAGGATGGGTGGATTAACGGGCGCGTGACGCTTTACTTCAATGACCTTGACGCCGCCGCTGCGAAGCTCGAAGCGATGGTAAGCGAATCAGAAGGAACGGAAGTGGAAAAGTAGTGTGTGTAAGCCGTCACTATTCCAACGTCAGACTTTCTGCTCCTTGTGAAATTGGGTTTGGAATTTTTGTTGTGAAGACCCATGTCGGGTGCCACGGATAGGCCTCTCAGGGCTTACCCGTGTAGTTCCGGCAGGTGTGGGAAAGACTGTTCAGATTCAGAGGAGGTGGTTTCTGAACGGGTAAACCCTGGCGGGTCTACCCGTGGCACCCGCGATGGCCTATGAATATACTTCTTCTTTTCAGCCCCGGAGGCTGTTGGTGATTTCCAAGGCGCTGTGGTACCCTAGCGGGCAGGAGGGTTCGTAATGGATTTGCCCGTTGCCGGGCTGCGACCCTGGTGTGCGGTGCAGACACCGTTGGAGCAATACGTGGACGCATGAGTACTGTCTTCTTTCACGAGGAATTCCCCAGCACCTTCGAGGCCATGACAGTGACCTTGGATCATGCCGTGGCTGCGCTTCTTCGCGAAGGATGGATTCAGAAAGACCACGAACCCTGCACCCGTTTGTGCTTGGAGGAAGCCCTCGTGAACGCGGTGCGCCATGGCAATGACAATGATGCAAATCGCACGGTGAAGTTGAGCCTGGCCGACGAAGGAGAATGCTGCACCATCCGAGTCCGTGATGAGGGCGGTGGTTTCTGCGTGGATCAGGTGGCGTTTCCAGAGACTGAGCAAATGGGCGGACGGGGTATTTGCCTCATACGCCACTTCATGGAACGTGTGGAATTCGATACGAACGCCAATTGCCTGGAAATGTCGTTTCGCCGAAAGGCATGTTGAGGTGGTCAGGCCACAAAGACAGGGTCTTGCCCGCATCTCGCCAGTAACATACAATTACAGCAAGCATTCACCGCTTGAACGCGAAAACAGATCGTCATCCCCGCGAACGCGTATTGTCATCCCCGTGGAAACGGGGAGCCAGTGTGGCCGGAGAGGTTCCTGTCGCGTTCTGGATTCCCACGCACGTGGAAATGACGGTGTGAAATTCCCTCAGGGAACGCTTACTAAGTGCATGGTGTTTGAAATCAAGCAAGTTTTGCCAGCAAAAGAGGAGAGAGCGGCATGAGTGAAGCCAACGACCAGATTGTCGATTTCACCCAGGAAGGACGGGTGATTGTCGGTACCATTCGCACGTCAAGTGTGCTGAGTGCAATTAACGTGGCTGAGTTTGGCAACGAGGTGGTCGCCTACGTTGAGGCCCGCCCCGGTGTGAACCTGCTACTCAATTTTGAGCATGTGGACTACCTTTCAAGCGCGGTGTTGACCGAACTGCTTCGGGTCAACAAGGCGATTGAATCCGTTCAGGGCAAGCTACGTCTTTGCAGCCTGTCGAAGGTGATCCTGGAAGTCTTCCAGATTACCAACCTCGACACAATGTTCACCATATTCGACGAGGATTTGGATGGTGGCCGCCGCCGCTTCCAGCGCGCCTTGGAGATACAGGACCAGGAAGCGGCCTGGAAAGAACCCGGTTGAATGAAGATTGCAATTATTGGGACCGGCTACCAGGGTCTTGTCGTGGGGACGTGCCTGGCTGAAACGGGTCATCAGGTGACCTGTGTCGAGCCGAATGCGGAGCGCCTTGCAGCATTGCGAGACGGACAGGTGCCCTTTCACGAACCGGGCCTTGAGGAGTTGCTCGTTCGCAATCAGGAAGAGGAGCGATTGGCCTTCACCGGTGATCTGGTTGCTGCGATAGACGATTGCCTCAGCATACTCTTTTGTGTGAATCCACCGGTCGATAAGACGGGGCAGGTGGACACGACCGAGCTATTGAACTTGGCCGCAACGGTGGCTACCTCCATGAAAGGCTATCGCCTCTTCGTGAACAAGGGAGCGTGTCCGCCTGGCACGGCGGTGGCGCTGGAGGCTGTTTTTGCGAAGAATACGAATCAGCCTTTTGATGTGATTGTGAATCCCGACTTTCTCAAGGCAGGGAAGGCGGTGGATGACTTTATGCATCCCGACCGGGTCATTGTGGGTTGCGACGATGTGCGCGTTCAGGAGCTCATTCGGGAGATTTACAGCCCCTTTGTTCGCACCGGACGCCCGATTCTTTTCATGAATAAGGCCAGCGCCGAGATTTCCAAATATGCCACCAGCGTGATGTTGGCGGCACGAATTTCGATGATGAATCAATTGGCGGATATTTGCTCGGCAGTGGGGGCCGATGTGGCACGTGTCCGTGAGGGGCTGGCTTGTGACGAACGTATCGGAAGCACCTTTCTTTTTCCGGGGCTTGGCTATGCGGGCACCTACATGCCGGATGATGTGGCGGCGTGCCAGCATTTTGCCGAAGGCCACGGCGTTAAGGCAGACCTCATCGGGGCGGTCCAGGAAGTGAACACACGGCGCCAGGATGGATTCGAAACGGCAGTTGTGGCCCACTACAACGACCGGCTTGACGACAAAGTTCTGGCCTTTTGGGGGGCTGCCTTCAAGCCGCAGACCGATGACATCCGCGGCTCCGTGGCGGTGCGGATGATCGATAGGTTTCTTGAGCAAGGCGCGGTGATTCAGGTTCACGACCCCGTTGCGGGTCCCGCGTTGCGAAAACGCTATGGTGATCGCGTTATGGTGGCGTCGAAGCCCTACGACGCGCTCGCTGCTGCCCATGGTCTGATTATTACGACCGAGTGGAATAATTACCGTCGTCCAAATTTTTCGCGTATGGCCGAAGCCATGGCCAACGCGATTATCTTCGACGGGCGCAATCTCTATCAGCCCGGTGTGCCGGAAAAGGAAGGCTTCACCTACTTCAGTATCGGACGATGAAGCACAGGTCTGCGTTCACAACCATTGGTGCCTTGAGTCTGAAAAAAACAACCAACCTGCGGGTGCTAATTCATAAGCCAACGTGATCTTCGCCCACAACCCAACCGCCCTTGGGTAAAATCAATATTGTTTTCACCACGAAGAACTTAGAGCAGCCGTTGGCCGCAACCAAAACTTTGACCACGGATGACACTGATAACACGGATGTTTTGGACTTGAAGATTCTCCATCAACCACCAATCAAGAAACGTAAGCGTTCAGGTGCGAGATCGTCATCCCCGCGAACGCGGGGATCCAGCATGACCGGAGAGCTTGCTACCGCGTTCTGGATTCCCGCGTGCGCGGGAATGACGACGTGGAATTCCCTTGGGGTGAACGCTTACCTATTATCTTCTTCCTGCGCCCTTTTCGTGTCTTCGTGGTGAAATGTTTCTTTTCTTTGCGCCTTTGCGCCTTTGCGTGCGATCTTTTTTGTTGGGCACGCAAAGGTGCCAAGACGTAAAGGTTGAGTTTCGACACGTACGGATTCAGAATTCAGGAAACGGGTCATCCCATGACCAATGGCAACAACGAGAACGGGCGCTTTCGCCTGCTGGCCCTGATTGGCGCGCCGGTTTTTGCGCTCGTGGTTTGTCTTTTTGCCGACCTGTCTCCGGGCCACCCCGAAGTTACGCGCTGTGCGGCTGTGGCACTATGGATGGCCCTCTGGTGGACGAGCAGTGCAGTCCCCCTGGCGGTGACGGCCTTGCTACCCATCGTTCTGTTTCCTGTTTTGGGAATCATGTCGGCCAAAGCGGTGCCCGGCTACTACATGAATGACATAATTTTTCTTTTTCTGGGCGGCTTCCTTGTTGCCCTGGCCATGGAGCACTGGGATCTTCATCGCCGCATCGCCCTGCGATTGTTGCTGTTTTTCGGTGGAAAACCGAGCCGGGTCCTTCTCGGCTTCATGGTGCCCACCTTTTTTCTTTCCATGTGGATATCCAATACCGCGACCACCATGATGATGTTGCCGATCGCCTTGTCGGTTGTGCTGCGCCTTGAAGAGAGCAGTCAGGGAATGGCTCCGAAACGTTTTTCGCTGGGCTTGCTTCTCGCCATCGCCTACAGTGCCAGTATCGGGGGCACGGCCACGCTTATCGGCACGCCACCCAATGCATCCATGATTGCCATTGTCGAGAGCACCTTCCCCGAAGCGCCAACCATTAGTTTTGCGACGTGGTTCCTGTTTGCGTTCCCCCTGGCCCTCGTGTTGTTCGTTTGCCTGTGGGGCTACATTCGATGGCGCTTTCTCTCGGACCAGGATGCCCTGGTGCTCGACATGGGTGGGATTCGGAAACAGTATCAGGCGTTGGGCCGCATAAGCTTTGAACAGGCGATTATTTTCGGGGTCTTCGTGGGGATGGCCTTGCTTTGGCTCACCCGGAAAGGTATTCAGATCGACACCCTGAGTCTCCCGGGCTGGGCTTCCTTGTTTCCCAATCCGGGATTCATGCGTGATGGCACCGTGGCGATTGCGATGGCCCTTATCCTGTTCCTGATTCCCTCGCGGACCCGCCCCGAGACCCGTGTTTTGAACTGGGAAATCGCTCGGGGCGTGCCTTGGGATATTATCTTGCTGTTCGGCGGCGGATTTGCCCTGGCCGGCGGCTTCGCCCAGTCAGGATTGGCCGTGTGGGTGGGGGACCAGCTTGCCGCTTTGTCGGCCTTCCCGCCCGTGGTCCTTGTTCTCGGATTCTGTCTGGCGGTGTCCTTTCTCACCGAATTGACCTCCAATACCGCCACGACGCAAATGCTGTTGCCCATTGTTGCCGCACTCGGCGTGGCAATCGATATGAATCCCCTCTTCTTAATGATTCCCGTAACCTTGTCGTGTTCCTTCGCCTTTATGCTGCCCGTGGCGACGCCGCCCAACGCCCTCGTTTTCGGCACGAACCGAATACAGGTTATGGATATGGTCCGCGCCGGTTTCTTCTTCAACTTGCTTAGCGTCCTCCTTGTGACCTTGTTTATGTTCACCTGGGGTCGGATTGTTTTTGGCATTGATCTTGACAGTATGCCCACATGGGCTGAATTGGCTATACCGTCGGGCGGAAAGTAATTATGGAAATCGATTCGCGCTATGTGGGTGTACGAAGCAAGGCAATGACCGTATCCCTGTCACCCCGCCAGACCATGAACTACGCGGCGGCGCTGGGAGACAATAATCCCCACTATATGGACGACAGCCGGGAAGGAGGAATTTGCGCGCCGCCCATGCTCGCCGTGGCGCTTACCTGGCCCTTGTCGTCCCGTTTTGATAGTTACTGGGGCGATTCGAGTTTTCCGGTCGAGGTTCAGCAGCATCAGGTTCACTACAACGAATCGATTTCCTGGACGCGGCCCATGCGACCCGATGAACAACTCAACATTCAGGGCGAATTTGTTTCTATGCGCTCTCACCCTGCGGGTACCCTGATTACGCTGCGCTATGAGGCGAAGGATCAGCGCGAGGCCCTTGTATTTACGGAGCACATAGTTGGCCTTTTTCGGGGGGTGACTCTTACGGACGACGGGGCGGAAAGTGCGCCACAGCCGGTCATTGCTGATGCGTCTGCGGACGCAGAGGAGGCATGGTCAACGTCGATTCCCATCGATCCGCTGGCAGCACATGTGTATGATGGCTGCACCGATATCATATTTCCCATTCATACCTCGGTCTCTTTTGCCCGACAGGTCGGCTTGACGGACCCGATTTATCAGGGTACTGCCACACTGGGCCTGGCGGTCCGGGAAATTTTGAACAGGGAGGGCGGCGGCGACCCCGCAATATTGGCAGCGGTGCATTGTGGGTTTCGCGGGATGGTGTTTCCCGGAACGACTATTACGCTTCGGGTTCATGAGATCAAGGAAGGAGAGGAAGAGCGCGTGGTGTGCTTCGATGTGTTGGATGAAGAGTGTGCGCTTGCGCTACGGGGCGGACGTGTGCATTTGAAGAAAAACTGAAAGGACGAATTATAGTTTTACAAACGGATTCATCCGTGGTCAAAATTTTGGTTGTGGCCAACGGCTGTTCTAAGCTCTTCGTGTCGTGGTGAAATGTTCCGTTTCTTTGCGCTAGGGAATTTGATCGAAATTGCTTTGCCAAGTTCCTTTTAAGTATGTCCAGTTCACCCGTGTGCTTTCAAGGCGATATCGCCCCGAAGGGGCAAAACAGGTTAGCCCAGGGCAACGCCCTGGGTTATGGAATTCCCATTGCGCACCAAGCCCTGAAAGGGCGGCACAGTGGTCGCGATGTGCTTCTATTACGCCCTTACAGGGCTTTGATGTTCTAGTTCCTTTTTCCCAGGGCGTTGCCCTGGGCTAACCTGTTGAGGCCTTTCAGGCCGAAAACGACATCGCAAACTCATAATTTATTGTCGATGACAGGCCCCAAAAGGCCTAGGGAGAATTTACAATTATGTCCGTTAACAAGACAAAACTCCTCTGGGAGTACGTGTCCCATTGGGCCAGTCGCAAACCCGATGCCGAGGCGCTGGTGTTTGAAGGGGTCCGCATGTCTTGGGCTGAGTTCGATGCCGAGGTGGACAAGGTTGCCCTGGCGTTCATGGATGCGGGCGTAGAACGGGGTGACCGCATTGCCATGGTATCCATGGGCCGTCCCGAGTTCATGATTTCATTTATGGCCGCATCAAAAATAGGGGCGACCTGGCTTGGCTTGTCACCCAAATTTACGGTCGATGAACTGCGGTATATCATTGGCCACAGCCAGCCCACGCTCCTCCTTACTTTGCGTGAATATATGGGCGTGGATCTCGTGGAAACCGGCTTGACCTTTACGCAGGAATTTCCTTGCATCACCAAGATTCTGGTGATCGGCGAAGCCCATGTCGATACGGAACCCTACCAGGAGTTCGTCGACAGGCCGCGCCCCGAGTTGGACGGGGCGTATGCAGAACGTTGCGCCAGCCTTTCCGAAACGGATGAAGTACTTCTCATGTACACCTCTGGTTCCACGGGAAAGCCCAAAGGCGTGCTCCAGACACACCGGGCTATCATCGAGAATATTCGGGCGGAGCTGGACTACTTCGGCATCGGCGAAGACGGTCGTTTGCTGCTCCATTTTCCCATCAACCATGTGGCGGCGGATGTCGAGATCGGCTATGGTGCCCTTATGGGTGGAAGCACTTTGGTTCTGGTGGACCGATTTGATCCACAGGCATCGCTGGAAATCATCGAAGCAGAACGCATTACCATGGTGGGCCAGGTTCCGGTCATGTATCTCATGCAAATGCAGGCCCCTAAGTTCAAGGAAATGGACTGGAGCCACGTGAAGTACTTCGTATGGGGTGGTGCTGGCGCGCCGAGTCTGGTCTTGAATATGCTGCGGCAGATCGCGGCGAAGACAGGCGCAAAACTTCTGACCGGCTATGGCTCTACGGAACTGTGCGGGTTTGTGACGTACACCTCCGCGGAAGATAGCGAGGAACAGATGGAACGCTCCGTGGGTAGGGTTGTGCCGCCCTTTGAGATGAAGATTGTTGATGACGAACGCAACGAGGTGCCTCAGGGGACGCTCGGCGAACTGGCCTTTCGCGGACCCTGCGTGATGAAGGGTTATCTCAACAATCCCAAGACGACGCGGGAGGTAATTGATGCGGATGGCTGGTACTACACCAGCGATTTGGGCCACGTGGACAAAGATGGCTATATCTACCTGGCGGGCCGGAGTTCAGAGATGTACAAGACCGGGGGCGAAAACGTCTTTCCCCGGGAGATAGAAGAAGTCCTGGAAGGCCATCCCGCAGTGCTCTTTGCCGCAGTCATGGGCGTCCCGGATGATCTCTATCAGGAGGTTGGTCACGGCTTCGTTATGCTGAAACCCGGACAGGATGTCGATGGGGAATCCCTCCGCTTGCATTGCAAGGAGCATCTGGCCAACTTCAAGGTTCCCAAGAGGTTCACCATCGACAGGGAACTCCCCTTGCTCCCCAATGGCAAGGTCAACAAAGTTGCCCTGCGTGCCACGCTGGACCAGTAGATTGGGTGGGGTATCGCATTTTTTGGTTCACTCAGGTCTGTGGGTTTTCTTTCCTGACCTATGCTAACGTACGCCTATGATTGATGATCTTCTGCGATTCGTGCCCCCGGCCCAAGGCAACGCCTACATGGGAATGCTTCAGCGTGTTCCCTTCTATGTGCGCAATCTATGTGTCATCGGCGACAGTGGCGGGGTGCTGGGGTACCTCCTGAAAAAACGCCCTGACACCCGGGCCTATGGAATTGTCCATGATTCCGCCGCGCTTCCGGCGGCTCGGAAGATGTTGGACGGTGTAAGCAAGGCGTCGGGCCAGTTTGCCTCCATTCCCCTGGAGGATCTGGACGGGGTCGTCTTATGCAATTTGGAAGAGACGGCCGAGGAAACGTTGGATGTCCTCGTGCGGATTTCCAAGCGACTTTCGCCTTGGTGTCATGTCTTCGCGTTGTTTGGCGACCCGAACTTCGGGTGCCCCGACGCCTCGTCAGAAATTGCGGACCTGCGAGCTCGCATCGAAGATACGCTGAGCAGTCTGGGGTATAAAACGTACCACACGTGGTCGCTGGACGAATCCTCGATTGGCGGACCGGAGGACGGCCTGGCCCGCCTGCTCATGGCGGTTTCCACGCAGTATGAACCTATCGAACATGTCCGTGCCCTTGTCGACAATCAGGCGCCTGACCTCGCTTTTGAAGTCGCAGAACATATTCCACGCGGCCCGTCGGAGTCTGAAGAAAGAAGGGTGCAAGTGTACGCGGCGCGGCTTCATGCCATGGCCGCCTGGCTTGTGAAGAAACCTGGGGGGGACTTTTCCCACCGACTGGCGGTGGCGCAGGAGTGTTTCTACTACGTCACCTATGCGCTGCCCGAGGATCCCATCGCCTACCAAGCGATGGCCCGCTGTTGGCAGGCGGCAGGGGACCATGACATGGCTCGCCGTGTATTGCGCACGATTCATCACCATAAGTCCTCCGCGTCGATGGCGCGCGACCTTGAGAATATTCCCGAGTGCGGACCGATGACTGCCCGCGTCAACGATGTGCCGAATTGGGATTCGGCGCGGCCCCTTCGCGTGCTTTTTCTCATGAATCCACGGCCTCATTATGGCATTGACGTACTCTTCGATGGCCTCTGTGATTGCCTGGGCGATGAACAGGTGATCGATTATCCCCACAAGCCCTGGCTTCACGGCGAAGATACCGACCAGATGCGGCAATATCCCTGTCGATTTGATCGGGCCGGTTCGCCGAAGTCCCTGGAGGAAGTACTGGCGCTCCTGGATGGGGGAGCCTTCGACCTGATTCTATACGCCGATGTGGAGGGGGATTTGCCCCAGGATGAGATGCACGACATCATCCAGCGTGCAGGGGGGTGTCCAGTCGCCCTCGTCGACGGCCTTGATTCATTTGCCGATTTTCGGGGCCGGGTTTCCGATTACCTTGGTTTCAGCGATTTCATTGCCTATTTCAAGCGCGAAAAACACCGGGCTATCGAATACGGACCCCATACCTATCCACTTCCCTTTGCCTATGACCGTCGCAGGGCGCTGAAAGTCGTCGGTGAAGCGCGACCGATGCCATTGTTCTGGGCGGGACATCGCCAGTTTGGCACCCGGCGCATTTATCTGGAGACCCTGGAGGCCCGCTATGGGCAGGATCTCAACCAATCCTTTTCCCCCGATGACTATGTTCGGCGCATTCGTGAGTCGGCCATCGGATTGAATTGTTTTGGCTTGGGCTTTGATACGGTTCGCTACTGGGAGCTGCCCGCAAACGGATGCATGTTGCTGAGCGACAGGCTGCCTATCGAGATCCCCTTCGATTTCGTGGACGGAAAGCACGCGGTGTTCTTTGATGACCTGCCTTCGCTGATCGAGAAGCTGGATTATTATCAGGCGCACACCGATGAAGTGGCAGAAATCGCAGCAGCGGGTCATGCCCACTACATGCAGCACCACACAAACGAGGCTCGCGCACGGCAGCTTCTGGGCTGGGTAACGGCGCTGGGCGTTTAAAATTCGCTTGGCGGCCCCCATGGCGGGGAGGAGTCCAATGATCCGGTACAGGGCAAACGCATCTAAATCATAGTTAATCCCCCGGCTCTGCCGTTCCGGCGTATATCAGCGTGTGGAATTACGAAGGTGCCCCGGAGAAGTACTATTCCATGGCATGGGGCACCCCTTGAAATATAACGATTCTCTTATCTCAGCCTGGAAGGCTAAGCTACGTGCGTGCGATTTCATGGTCCGGCTGGAATTTCTGTACCGTGCGGCAACAAGATATCCGCGACAGAAAATGCCAATGAAAAAGCCACGCCGTGGTCGCCGCAGAAACTGACCAGCGTGGGCTTTCAAGAGGGAGCGCACGTAGCTTAGCCTTCCAGGCTGAGACACAACACGCTCCGATCTCCAGCTGTGGAGCGAGGTACGAGCGAAACCCTGGGGATAAAGGGCCATGGATGAGAAAGCCCGCGAAGCGGCCGACGGAATGCAGGGATGTTTCCGTCACCCGCTACGCGGGTTTGGGAGGTGCAGAACACAGATACCTGGGGTTTCGCTCGTACCTCGCTTCACCCCAGGCTAAGTTCCGTCGTCCACTTCGTGGACTAAAAGAGTACCCGAACTTTTTTGTTTTACCGATGGCACCGGCCATACGCCCCATAAAATCCATAGCAACACCCAGAGCAAGGACGAGTGGAAACTGCCCATCCAAGATTACGGGCGAGGGCATACCAATATGTGGTATAACCGATAGAACAATGGTTGACCATGCAGTATGAGGAATGTAAAAAGTGCAAAACGCATACAAAATATTGGCAGGATTTCTCCTGCTTGGGGCGCTTTCTGTCGTACCCCTTGTCCATGCCGTGGATGTCGAGATTGACAAGCCGACGCCAACAATCCTGAGCGACATTCCATGGGTGCCCGCACCGCAAACCTCCCAGCCCAAGGTTATTTATGGTACGGATGACCGCATTGATCTCTATCAGGAAACGGACCCGGAACGCCGTGTGTGGGCAGCGTCCACGTGTGGCCTTCTCAGGAGCAGTAGTCTCCAGGAGAATGGCGACGGCACGTTTAGCATACAGACATCCGCGTACAATGTCTGTTCGGATGAACCCTTTGCCGCCCAGCCGACCGCCGCTTTTTGCTCGGGCTTCATGGTGGGCGAGGACATTATCGCCACGGCGGGCCACTGTTTTGATACGAATGATTTGGGGAGTGTCCGTTTTGTTTTTGGATTTGTGATGGAAGATGCCAATACGCCGGTGCTAACGGTACCTGGGGATCAGGTTTATACCGGCGTGGAACTGTTGGGCCAGGCGCTGGCAGGAAGCTTGGACTATGCGGTGGTACGCGTTGATCGTGCGATTGTTGCACCGGGCGCAACCCCCTTCGAACTGCGTCGCGAAGGTATCATAGCTATTGGTGCGCGTGTGGGGGTCATAGGCCATCCGTCAGGCCTTCCCCTCAAGATAGCCTTTGGTGACAACACCGTGGTGCGTAGCAGTAGTGATTCAGGTTTTTTCGTGACGAACCTTGATACCTATGGCGGCAATTCCGGTTCTCCCGTGATGGACCAGGCCACGGGGCTTCTCGAAGGTATTCTCGTGCGGGGCGAGACAGACTTTATCAGCGTCGATTTTGACTCTGACGGCGATGGCAATATCGATGGCATCTGTCAGCGCTCCAACGTGGTGAGTAATACGGGGGGCCGGGGCGAAGATGTCAGCAAGAGTACCACGTTCATGCAGTTTGTTCCTGAATTGGTGAGTTCGATTCGTCTGGACCAGGATGCCTACGGCTGCTGCGGCACTCTTGGTGTCAGCTTGATTGATCGCGACTTGGCGGGGATGGGCGCGGCCATGGTCGATGTAATGACCTCGGGCGGAGACATGGAGACAATCAGCCTGAGCGCGTTCGGGGCCACGGGCGAATTTGTCGGCACATTGGGTCTCATGGAGGCCGATGTCGTAACAGGCAATGGGCAGTTGGAGATTGGTCCTGGTGTAACTATCACGGTGGCCTACACGGACTTGGAGCACACGCCGAACGCGCCCGATGAGTTAACCGATACCGCTTTCATCGATTGCACCGCGCCTGTCGTGAGCAATATCCTCGTGGGGCAGGTGGGCACACAGGCCGCTACGGTTACATTCATGGCGGACGAGGCGGTTTCCGGCCAGGTGCGTTTCGACACATCGTGCGGCAGCTTGTCGGGCCAGTCGGGCTTCACGTCGGCAACCAGCCACAATGTCAACCTGCAAGGCTTGATGCCGTCCACGACCTATTTCTTCTTTGTGGAGGCCTTCGATGGCGCAGGGAACGAGACCATCGCGGACAATGGGGGCGCATGCTTTACCTTCACGACGGCAGAATCGACGGAGTATTACACCGAGTACTTCCCGAGCAGCGCGCCGGATCTCCCCGATACAATGATTCAGTTCACGCCCACGGAATCGGGGAATGGGTTCCGCATATGCCAATCATCCATCACAGCGCTGCCATATCCAACTTCCAGTGCCACCCCCCTCGTCCTTGGTGACGATGATGCTGCGCTGATCAGTATGGAGGGCGGCGCACAGTTCCCGTTTTTCGGAACAATGCACGCCCGGTTTTACGTCAACTCCAATGGCAACATCACGTTTGGCGCGAGTGACTTGCGCTATAATCCGACAACAGCGACCCACTTTCAGGTGCCGCGCATTTCAGCCTGCTTTACCGATCTCAACCCAAGTGCCGGTGGCCAGGTTTTTTACACCCAATTGACCGACCGCATGGTGGTCACTTGGGCGGGTGTTCCGCAAATTCCCCTTGGTGGCTCCAATACCATACAGGCGGAACTTCACTTCGACGGGACGATCCGCCTCTCCTATACGGCTTTGACGGCCGATAAATCCATCGTCGGACTCTCCAACGGTTTGGGACTCCAATCGGACTTTGTCTCCACGGACTTGAGCGCCCAAGGCGTATGCGATCTCGTTGGGATCACCTACCACAGTGCCGACACCGATAAAGACGAGGTCATTAGCTTGCAGGAACTCTTGCGCGTAATTCAGTTCGTGAATCTGGGCGGCTACCACTGTGATGCGTCCGGTGAAGATGGCTACGGCGCGGGGCCGGGCGACGAGAATTGCGAGGCCCATGACAGCGACTACACACCACAAGACTGGGCCATTAATCTAACCGAGGTTTTGCGTCTGGTGCAGTTTTACAACGTGGGCGGCTACACCTCCCAGCCGGGTCCAGATAGTGAAGATGGTTTTATCCCGGTTGCGGTGAAATAACTGCGGCGCTCACACGAGATCGGGAACCCGGTTTTTATTGCTCGCCGTTTGTGTAGTGTATCTTACACAAGTATCAACGAACCGCTACGGGTGCCACGGGTAGGCCTGTCAGAGCTTTACCTGTGCGTTAAAGCGCTTCCTGCCCCATTTCGCCGGTGCGAATGCGGACCGCCTCTTCGACGGGTAAGACGAAGATTTTTCCATCACCAATTTTTCCGGTCGCGGCTGAGTCCATGATGGCTTTGACGGCATCTTCCAGGTGCTCATCGTCTACGACGACCTCAATCTTGACCTTGGGCAAAAACTCCACGACATACTCCGCGCCGCGATAGATCTCTTTGTGGCCTTTTTGTCGGCCAAATCCCTTAACCTCAGTTACCGTCAGGCCTGGGCAGCCGATGGCGGCGAGTCCGTCCTTGACATCGGTCAGTTTCGAGGGCTTCACAATCGCTTCAATCTTTTTCATCGCTATTACTCCAAGATATTACTGGCTACCGTTCAAATACCAAGGGCTGAAAGCCCGAATCGTCACGTAGGATTCTGACCAAATTAGAATAGTTACGTTTTCAGGCGTGCGGAGCATTGATGCAAGAAAGCGTTGTGCGAGATTATTATCAATGCCTACCTGGAGTATTCAGGATTCGGCTTGAAAGGCCTTAACAGGTTAGCCCCTTCGGGGCCATATCACGTCGAAAGTACGCGGGCGAACTGGCCATACTTCAAATGAACTTGGCAAAATAATTTTGATCAAATCACTACAAGTCGTACCCTACTTCGCCGTGGTCGGTAATATCCAGTCCTTCTTCTTCCTCTTCCTCGTTCACCCGCAGGCCAAGGAGCTTGTCTACTATCTTGAGAATGATATAGGAAAGAACCACTGCATAGACAATTGTAAAGACAGAGGCAAAGGCCTGGACACCCAACTGATGGGGGATGTTCATGTCGCCTTCCCAGCCGCCAAAGACACCCGCGCCAAAGATACCCACGAGGAGCGTGCCGACGAGTCCGCCGCCGCCATGGACACCCACCACATCGAGGGCATCATCGTAGCCGAAATGGTGCTTCAGCCACGTGGATGCCCAATAACAGAAGAGGCCGGATGCCAATCCGATGGCGACGGCACCGATGGGCCCCACCGAGCCGGATGCCGGGGTTATCGCTGCCAAGCCGGCAATTGCGCCGGTGGCAAAGCCCAAAGCACTGGGTTTTCCATTCTTAATGCGCTCGATGACAACCCAGACGAGCCCTGCGGCGCAGGGGGACAGTTGGGTTACGAGTACCGTCATCGCGGCCTGACCATTGGCCTCCAGGGCGCTGCCGCCGTTGAAGCCAAACCAGCCGACCCAGAGCATGGCGGTGCCGCCCATGGTCATGGTCAGGTTGTGGGGCATCATGGGGACTTTGCCATAACCCTTGCGTGGTCCGATCACGATGGCCGCGACCAGAGCAGCGGCACCAGCCGTGAGATGTACCACAATACCCCCAGCAAAATCGATGGCACCCATGTCGCCAAAAAACGAACCTTCGCCGCCCCAGACCATGTGGCAAATTGGGAGATAAACCAGCGTGACCCAAAGCGCGGTGAACAGCACCATGGCGGAGAATTTCATGCGCTCCGCGAAGGCACCAATAATAAGTCCGGGAGTAATGATGGCGAAAGTCATCTGAAACATGACGAAGAGCACTTCGGGAATGGTTCCACGAATCGAATCCGGCGTGATGCCCGCCAGGAAGAGTTTGTCCATGCCGCCGATGAAGGCGTTGAGACCACGGGAACCTTCGACCATGCCAACATCGCTGAAAGCCATGCTATAGCCAAAGGCAATCCAGATGAGGCTCACGACGGCAGTTATCACGAAGCACTGAACGAACAGAGACAGCACGTTCCTGGTCCGCACGAGCCCCCCGTAGAACATGGCCAGACCCGGAATCATCATGAACAGGACCAGCGCCGAGGCGATCAAGATCCACGCGGTATCGCCGCTGCTGATAGTGTCTTGCGCCGCAGCCAAAGAAGGCACGGCTACCGACAGACCCAGCGCCGCCACCCACGGTGCCCGGCGAAGAAAGGAATCCAAATTCATACTGCTCTCCCGTTCGCACGTGCATAAACACGCTTCCCATTACCCATGATTGATTCGGTGAGAGTACATAGGGCCGCGCCCATCCGCTGCCCGGGGCGGCGTGGCACGCTTACCGCAATTGCAGTATCCCGAACGCGCCTGCTGGGTGCCCTGTAATCTCGACTCAGCGCACTATTATACATACCCGCGTCAAAAAAATGGAATCGGTGACATCGGTCGATAGACAAAAAAGAGCGAAGAAATTCAGACTCATTTTTACGGTTCATCCGGTTCAAGGGTACATTTTATCCTCGCACATCATTCAAAAGGATTTGTGGAAGAAAGCTCCATTGTCCACATCAGCGTTGGCTATGAATTATCCATTCGATTCAATGTTATTTGTTGCTTTACAGGGCCGAAGGTCCGGGTTCATACCAGCCTGGGACAACGCCCCAGGTTTCTGGATGCAGCCATTCCACAGGGCTGAAAGCCCGTTTCATACCAATCAAGAGACACATTTTCCGCTGGATTATGGGCCGGGACTTCAGCCCTGAATTCTGTCTG